>CAZLNO010000013.1:0-53603 GCA_964561005.1 uncultured Rhodovibrionaceae bacterium
TTCCCGTATATTGGCAACATTTTTTAGTAAGTGGGATTTTTCAAATCCTATTACCTATTCTCCCCATTCTTTTGGAATGGTGGGTTATTGGAAGAGTGAGCGTTAAATCTCTTACTCTTACGGCGTCAATTTTTACAGTTGGGATCGGTATGGCCTCGCAAAGTATTTTACTTTTAGCTTTCACGGTTGTGTGCAGCATATCGTTTGCCACCGCATATGGTTCCTCGGTTTCACCGGCTGGGAACCTTCCTGCAAGTGATATATTGGCTATAGTGGCGATAGTCCTGGTTTCGGCGGTATATTTGATAGAAAGATACAATTTTCACGTAGTTGATCGGCGACCATTCTGGGATTTTAGTGAGTGAACAGAAATGTCGCTTATTGATAAAATTTTGAATAGCATGTCAGTGATGATTGAGACAGACGCAATGTTTTCATTGGCGGCCGCTTTCTTGGGACTTCTGACTAGTATTGCAAGTTTATTTATAAGCATTCGTCGATTGCGGAAGAAGATTGATGCGGAGGAACAGTTAGAACAGATGATAGCGAGAGATTCAGTGCGTTATGATAAATTTATGAATGTCTTAAAAGAAGTGCGTGGAGGGGGAGTGTATACTGACGAAGATCTGTTGCCATTTTATCAGAAACTGGATGCGGATCTGCGAACAATGCTTTTGTCTTTGCGCGAAGTAGAGCGCAAACAGCTATCAGAGGCCCTTTATCAAAAATCTATGAGCGGGCGCTTTAGATACTTGGATAAGATACTAAAAGACGTTATAAAAAAACGTGAAGTCGCGTAACCTTATAGTGCGTATTAAATGATGCAAATGTTTGGTTTGTGGCCCATGCGGCCTGCGTTTGAAGAGAATTGGCCTCGTTTAAGCTATGCCGGCGCGTTGATCGACCAGTCGTAGCGATCGTCGGCGATGCGGTCGACGGTCGCCAGCCTTGCGCGCAGCTCGGGCGTGGCGTAACGCTTCAGGTGGGCGATGACGCCGGCGTCGTCGCCGCCGAAGTCCGCCTTGAACCATTCGTAAATGGAGGAGACGACGAGCCGGCCGCCGCGCACCTCGGCGCCGCGGGGGTGATTCACATAAGCACCGGCCACCGCGTCGAGCTGGCCGTCCAGGCGGTCGCCCCGGAAGGGCACGGGCTGCAGGTCGGGACAGCCGATCGACGCGCAGTTGACGGCGTAGTGCACGCGCGGGTCCCGCCAGATCGGGCGCAGGATGCGGTGCTCGATGTCGTCCAGGGTGAGCGGTTCGCCCATCACCTCGATCACCTTTTTGCCCCAGGGCCCGTCGGCGAACCAGCCGGGCGAGATGTCGATGTCGCGGATGCTGTCCACCGGCCAGTGCGCCAGCACGATGTCGACGGTGAGCGCGTTGTACAAGTTGACCCAGTACGCGAACTGTTCCGGCCGCGGGTAGGCGTCGATGCGTACCGCGGCCATGGAGTCGAGATAGCGGCGCAGGCGGTCGCGGTCGGTTTGCGCGACCTCGCCATAGTCGACGAGGTTCACGGCGTCCGGCCGGTCGATGACATGGCGATCCAGGAAGGCGGCCCAGGGGGCGTGGTCGATCCGCCCGGTGGCCTCGGGGTCGTGCGCCTGCCAGCGCGGCCAGGGCTCGGCCTTCGGGGCGGCGCGTGCGGGGCGGGGGCGGGCCGTCGCCAGAACGGCGGCGGCGACGAGTAAAAATTCACGCCTGTGCATTCTCTCACCCATCGACAAGGAAGCCTCGCGCGCATATGTAAGCCCTCCGGGTCGGCCGGGCCAAACAAGGCGCCGTCACGAAGGCGCGAGAGCGCCGTGGGTCGCCTTCGGTCGATGCGGAAGCGAAACATTTTCCAGCAAGGAGGGCGCAAGCATCTCGCCGGCCTCGGGGGCTCCGGTCCCGACTGATCGCCGCCGGGGTGCCCGAGCAGCAACGGATTCACAGACGCCCTCACCCCGAGGCGCCTGGGCGGACCGGGCGCCGCGGGATGAGGGTGTGCTCCGCCTGCCCGACTGACATTCACTGTCTTCGCGGGGGAGGAGTCGCACCATGACCGAAGTCCGCCGTTACAGCCGCTTCGCCGATGCCGGAGCGGTCGCCCATGCGTTGCAGCCATCGGAGCCGGTGTACTGCCTGCGGCCGCACGTCGTCCGCCGCGCCGCCGCGCGCTTCATCGCGGCCTTTCCGGGACGCACGCTCTACGCCGTCAAGTGCAACCCGCATCCGGGCGTGCTGGACGCGCTCTGGGCCGGGGGCGTGCGCGCCTTCGACACGGCCTCGCTGGGCGAGATCGCCCAGATCCGGGAGGCCTGGCCCGCGGCCGCCTGCTATTTCATGAACCCCGTGAAGCCGCGGCCGGCCATCACCACGGCGCGCCACGTCTACGGCGTGCGCACCTTCGTGCTCGACCACGCTGACGAGCTGCGCAAGCTGGCGGAGCAGCTCGGCCGCGATCCGGAGGTGATGGCGGTCGTGCGTGTTCGCACCGACCGGAGCGACGGGGCGCTGTTCCACCTGGCGGACAAGTTCGGCGCGGCGCCGGCGGAGGCGGGACGGCTGCTGCGGGAGGCCGTCGCGCTGGGCTATCGTCCCGGCATCGCCTTTCACGTGGGCTCGCAGTGCCTATCGCCGGATGCCTACCGGGAGGCGCTGCGCGTCGTCGGGGAGGTGCTCGACGCGGCGGGCGTGGCGCCGGCCTGCATCGACGTCGGCGGCGGTTTCCCCGCGCCCTACGCCGGGGTGGAGGTGCCGCCGCTGGCCGACTACATGGCGGCGATCCGCCAGGGACTGGCGGGGTTGGATCTGCCGGCGGATTGCGAGGTCCTGGCGGAACCCGGCCGCGCCCTGGTGGCGCGGGGCTGTTCCGTGCTGGCGCAGGTGCTGCTGCGCAAGGACGGGCGTCTCTACCTCAACGACGGCGTGTTCGGCAGCCTGGGCGAGGTGGCGGCGGCCCGGCTGCGGCTGTCGGCGCGCGTCGTGCGGCCCGGCGCGGCGACGGCCCGCGGCGCGCCCCATCTGTTCGATGTGGCTGGCCCGACCTGCGATTCGATCGATATGATACCGCGGGCGATCGCGTTGCCGGAGGACGTGCGCGAGGGCGACTGGATCGAGATCGACGGCCTCGGCGCCTATTCCAGCGCGCAGGCGACGCGCTTCAACGGCTTCGCGTCGGGAGGCTTCGTGGAGGTCATGGACGAACCGATGGACGCAAGCACATGCTGACAGTGACCGCGCCGCGCCTGGACAGCATCCTGGGCCTGTCCGACGAGGGCTTTCACCGCGTCGCCTATGCCGAGTGGGGCGAGGCGGACTGGATCGAGGAAGTCGCGATCTGCGTCCACGGCCTGACCCGCACCGGCCGGGACTTCGACGTGCTGGCCGAGGCGCTCTCGGCCCACCGTCGGGTGCTTTGCCCGGACGTCGTGGGGCGGGGCCGCAGCGACTGGCTGCGCGCCGCGGAGGTCTACGGCTATCCGCAGTACATGCGGGACATGGCCGCGATCATAGCCCGCACCGGGGCGCACGCGGTGGACTGGGTCGGCACCTCGATGGGCGGGCTGATCGGCATGATGCTGGCCGCCCAGCCCAACACGCCGATCCGGCGGCTGGTGCTGAACGATGTCGGCCCCTTCATTCCCAGGGCGGCCCTGGAACGTATCGCCGAGTATCTGGGACAGGACCCCCATTTCGAGTCGCTCGACGACGCGATCAGCTATCTGCGCGGGGTGCATGCGCCCTTCGGACCGCTGACGGCGCGGCAGTGGCGGCACCTGACCGAGCACGCCGTGCGGCCGGACCCTGCGGGCGGCTATCGCCTCGCCTACGACCCGAAGATCGCGGCGGCCTTCGCCGATCCCGAGGCGATCGACGACATCGACCTCTGGGCGCTGTGGGACCGCGTCGCCTGCCCGGTGCTGCTGCTGCGCGGGGCGGAGAGCGACCTGCTGATGGCCGAGACCGCGGTGGAGATGACCCGGCGCGGACCCAGGGCCACGCTGGTCACCTTCGAGGGCGTGGGGCACGCGCCGGCGCTGATGGCCGCCGATCAGGTCGACTGCGTTGTCGACTGGCTGACCGGGACGCAGCCGACAGTCGCCGGACAGTGAACCGGCCCAGTCCGCCTCTGGCCGCCGAACGCCGCACAGGCATCGCGCGCGGGCTGTCGATTCCGCCATTCCAGCCGCGGCTGCCCTGGCTGACGGGCGATCTCCAGACCGTGCGGAACGCCATGCTGCGGCCGGCGCATTCCTTGGCCGACTGGCCCGCCGAGCGGCTGTGGCTGCCGGTGTCGGGCGGCGACCAACTCGCTGCCTGTCTGCACGCACCGGCCCGGATCGGCGAGGCACCGCTGATCGTTTTGATCCACGGGCTTACCGGTTGCGAGGACTCGATCCATGTGCGGGCCACGGCGCGCTATTGGCTGGCTTCGGGGCACCCGGTGATGCGGTTGAACCTCCGCGGCAGCCTGCCGTCGCGCCCGCGCTGCGCCGGCCACTACCACGCCGGGCGCAGCGCCGATCTGCGCGACGCCCTGACGGCGCTGCTGGCGCGGGCGCCGGAGCTTTCGCGGCGCGGCATCTGCCCGGTCGGCTATTCCCTCGGCGGCAACATGCTGATCAAGTTCCTGGCGGAGTCCGGGCGGGACTTCCCGATCCGGGCCGCGGCCGCGGTGTCCGCGCCCCTGGACCTGGCGGCGACGTCCCGCCGCTTCCTGGCGCCGCGCAACCGGCCGTACCACCGCTGGCTGCTGCGCCAGCTCAAGCACGAGGCCCTGCGCCCGCCCGCCGCGCTGAGTTCGGCCGAGCGGGCCGCGATCCAGGCTGCGCGAACGGTGTACGCTTTCGACGATACCTTCGTCGCGCCGCGCCACGGATTCGCGGACGCGGCCGACTATTACGCGCGCTCCAGCGCCCTGGCGTATCTATCGAAAGCGACGGTGCCGCTGCTGGCGATTCATGCGCGCGACGATCCCTGGATTCCCGCCGAAACGTATGAGCGCGCCGCAGGGGAGGCGCATCCCCTCGTCTCCATCCTCTTGGCGGCGGGCGGCGGTCACGTCGGCTTCCACGCGGCGGACGACGCGGTGCCGTGGCACGACCGGGCGGCGGGCGCCTTCCTGCGGCGCGCGGCGCGGGAGGGCTAGCTCTCCGCCAGCATGCGCCGGGCGACGATCAGGCGCATGATCTCGTTGGTGCCCTCCAGGATCTGATGCACCCGGACGTCGCGCAGATAGCGCTCGATGGGGTAGTCGCGGATGTAGCCATAGCCGCCGTGGAGCTGCAGCGCCTCGTTGCACACGCGGAATCCCACGTCGGTGGCCAGGCGCTTGGCCATGGCGCAGTCCATCGTCGCGTCCGCGGCGCCGGTGTCCAGCTTGCGTGCCGCGCGGTGGAGCAGCAGGCGCGCCGCCTCCAGCTCGGTGCGCATGTCCGCCAGCTTGAACTGCGTCGCCTGGAAGTCGGCCAGGGCGTGGCCGAACTGCTTACGCTCCTTGGCGTGCGCGAGGGCGGCCTCCAGGCAGGCGCGCGCCGCGCCCAGCGAGCAGGCGCCGATGTTCAGCCGCCCGCCGTCCAGCCCCATCATGGCGATCCTGAAGCCCTCGCCCTCGGGTCCCAGCCGGTTCGCGGCGGGCACGCGCGCCTCCTCGAAGATGACGGAGGCGGTGGGCTGGCTGTGCCAGCCCAGCTTCTTTTCCTGCTTGCCGAACGACAGACCCGGCGTGTCGCCGGGCACGACGAAGGTGGAGATTCCCTTCGGCCCGGCGGCGCCGGTGCGGGCCATGACGACGTAGATGTCGCTGCGCCCGCCGCCCGAGATGAAGGCCTTGGTGCCGGTCAGCAGGTAGTCGTCGCCCTCGCGCGCCGCCCGTGTCTTCAGCGCGGCGGCGTCGGAGCCGGCGCCCGGCTCGGTCAGGCAGTAGGAGGCGAAGTGCTCCATCGTCATCAGCTTTGGCAGAAAGCGTTCGCGCTGGGCGTCGTCGCCGAAGCGGTCGATCATCCAGGCGGCCATGTTGTGGATCGAGATGTAGGCCGCCGTGGACGGGCAGGCGGCGGCCAGCTCCTCGAAGATGACGGCGGCGTCCAGCCGGCCGAGCGCCGAGCCGCCCACGTCGTCGCGCACGTAGATACCGGCGAAGCCGAGCGCCGCCGCCTCGCGCAGCACCGCCTCGGGGAAGACGCATTCCTCGTCCCACTCGGCCGCCCGCGGCAGCATCTCGTTTTGCGCGAAGGCCCGCGCCGCCTCCTGAAAGGCGCGCTGGTCCTCGGTGAGCTCGAAATCCATGAGCGCCGCCTCCTTACGCCGGCCACAAGTCCCGTCGCGGAGGATAGCCGGGAGGGGAAGGCTGTCAAATGAGGCGGATGCCTTGCAGCCTATCTGCCGGGGCGGCATATTCTCGCGATGAGAAGGGAGTGATGGCATGCGGCGGCGCTTTCACTGTTACGCGGAAGGCCATAACGGCGATTGGGAGGCCATCTGTCTGGATTTGGATATTGCCGTTCAGGGCGGGTCCTTCGCCGAGGTTTATCAGTCGCTGATGGAGGCGGTCGGCCTGTACCTGGAAGAGGTGGCCGAACTGCCGGAAGCCGATCGTCGCAGGCTCCTTTACCGCAAGGCACCACTGGCGGTGCGGGCGCGTTTCCTCTGGCTGGCGCTGCGCACCTTTCTGACGGGCCACGCCGACGGTGAGGACCACGCCGAATTCACGATGGCCGCGCCGGCTTGATCACTTGAACATGCGCTTGGGCAAGCCGGATTGGCGGATCATCGAATTCAATGTTCCTTTTTTGATGTCGTCCGCTTCGCGGTGAAACGCCACCGTGACAACCCGCGTCCGTCCCGCCACGACCCCGCGATAGGTCCGGTGGCTGCCACGTTGTCTCGAAAGCACGAAGCCGTTGGCCTCCAGGATTCGGATGAATTCACGAAAGGTCATGCGCAAAACATACAGAATTTTGTGCCACAGGATCGACGTCCGCCACATGTGGAAAGCGGGAAAAACGGGGACCGATCCGCCGGTTCTCTTTCCCTCTTGCCCCTTTTGGTTAGCCCCAGTCACAACCTCGTGAACACCAACGGTTCTTTGCGAAGGGACTTTCGATGACCGCGAAGTTCGCGCATCCCGAGACGATCTGCCTGCACGCCGGACATGATCACGATCCGGCCACCGGCGCCGTGGCGCCGCCGATCTACCAGACCACCAGCTATCAGTTCCGCGACGCTGAGCACGCGCAGAAGCTGTTCGCGCTGGAGGAGCTGGGCAATATCTACACGCGGATCATGAACCCCACCTGCGACGTGCTGGAACAGCGCGTGGCGGCGCTGGAGGGCGGAACGGCGGCGCTGGCCGTGGCGTCGGGGCAGGCGGCCTCGGCGATGGCGATACAGAACATCGCACGGGCCGGTGACAACGTCGTCGCCTCGACCGATTTGTATGGCGGCACCTGGAACCTTTTCGCGCATACCCTGCCGCAGCAGGGGATCGAGGTGCGCTTCGTCGACCCGGCCGATCCCGAAGCCTTCCGGCAAGCGTCGGACGAGAAGACGCGGGCCTGGTATGCCGAGACGCTGCCGAACCCCAAGCTGCAGGTGTTCCCGATCCGCGAGGTGGCGGCGATCGGCCGTGAGCTGGGCATCCCGCTCATCATGGACAACACGGCGGCGCCGGTGCTCTGCAAGCCCCTGGCGCACGGGGCGGCGGTCGTCGTTTATTCGACCACGAAGTACATCGGCGGCCACGGCACCTCGATCGGAGGCCTGATCGTGGACGGCGGCGATTTTCCCTGGGACGCGCACAAGGACCGCTTCCCGTTGCTGAACGAGCCCGACGCCAGCTACCACGGCGCGATCTGGACGGAGGCGGCCAAGCCGCTCGGCCCCATCGCCTACATCCTGAAAGCGCGGGTGACGCTGCTGCGCGACCTCGGGGCGGCGATGAGCCCGTTCAACGCCTTTCTGTTCATCCAGGGGCTGGAGACGCTGCCGCTGCGCATGCGCGAGCACAGCCGCAATGCCCAGGCGGTGGTGGACTACCTCGCCAAGCACCCCGCGGTGACGCGCGTGATCCATCCCTCCAAGCAGGAGGCGACCTATCGCGGGAGGGCGGAGGTCCACCTGAGAGGCGGCTTCGGCGGCCTGGTCGGTTTCGAGCTGGCCGGCGGCGTCGAGGCCGGTCGACGCTTCATCGACAGCCTTCGGTTGTTTTACCATGTGGCCAACATCGGCGACGCCCGCTCTCTGGCGATTCATCCGGCCACGACGACGCACTCGCAGCTCACCGAGGACGAGCAGTCCGCCACCGGCGTTTCGCCCGGCTACGTGCGTCTGTCGGTCGGCCTGGAGCATATCGAGGACATCCTGGCCGACCTCGATCAGGCCCTCACCGCGGCGCAGGCGGCGGGCTGACCCGGCGCCCGGGCCGGCGTTCGGCGCACGGCAACACACCCGCCCTCGGCACAGGCCAAGGGCGGGGTCCGTCGCGTGGGACCGGCGTCAGCTTCCCGAGGCGCCGAAGCCGTACTTGGCCATGATTTTGTCGTAGGTGCCGTCCGCCTTCATCGCCTCGAAGGCCTCGCGCCACGGCGCCACCTGTGCCGGCTTCAGGTTGGGGGAGCCGGCGATGGTCACGGGGAACTCGCTGATGACCTCGCCGGCGACCAGCTTGTCGGGATCGTAACCTTCCTGGAGCAGGGAGAAGACCGCAAGGGACTCGAGCGACAGCCAGGCCTGCACGCGACCGACCCCCATTTTGCGCGCGATCAGCTTCAGTTCCGGCGTGACGTCGAGGTTCTCGACGCCGCGCTTGCGCGCCAACTCGTGCATCAGCGAGTCCTGCTGGACAGCGACCTTGCCGGCGGTCGCGGCCGCCTCCAGCGTCATCGGCTCGGCATCCTCGCCGTAGGTGAACAGCACCATGCGGTCATTGAAGACCGGCACGACCCAGGTGAACTTGTCCTCGCGCTGCGGGGTGCGGGCAATCGGCGCCAGCAGCCGGTTGGACTGGGTCTGGACCTCGCGATAGACGCGGGACCACGGGGCATAGTGCAGCTTCGCCGGCTGTCCGATCCGGCGCGCGATTTCCTGCGCGACCTCCGCCACGAAGCCCTGCTTGTCCCCGGATTTCATGGAGTAGGGCGGCAGGTCGGCGCTCAGAATCTTGAGTTCCTGGGCTTGAACCGAGGCCGCACCGACAAGCGAGGTCGCGAAGGCAAGGGCTCGGAGCAAACCCATCCCGGCGACGCGCCGGCCTGCGACTTTCGCGTGTGCGGTTGTGGACGTCATGATACCCTCCTCTGGTGTGGCGGTCAAAGGTTGCAAGCGCCAAGGCAAACACACGCGCCGTAGCAAAAAGTAAGCCGGCCTCCTCACGGTGGCCGGCTGCCTTGGCCGGTTCCATTTTCGACGGGCGATGTTGTCGCCGCGAGCCAGCGGCACTTTTGCCGCGGTAGCTTCCACTTGGGCGCGTGGTTATTGCATCCACTCCTTGTTTGTCGTCTCCCAGCGCAATCCCGGTCTCGGCGCCGTGGGATCAGCGGGCGCGAATCTCCGCCAGGAACTTGTCGACCTCCCCGCCCAGGGAGTTGAACCCGCGCAGCAGGTTGTCCATCGCGGTGGACACATCGCTGGCCTTGTCGGCGTTCTGGTTGGTCGCCTGCACGACCTCGTTGAGGTACTCCTGAACCGCATTCGCCGAATTGGCCGCCGCCTGGGCGCTGCGGGCGATTTCCTTGGTTGCGGCGTCCTGCTCCTGCGTGGCGCCGGCAATGCCCGACACGAACTCGTTGACGCGCGAGATGATGTCGACGATGGCGTTCATCTGGTCGACCGCCTTGCCGGTGACGCCCTGCACCTCGCTGACCTGGGTGGCGATGTCGTCGGTGGCCTTGGCGGTCTGATTGGCCAGGGACTTCACCTCGTTCGCGACGACGGCGAATCCCTTGCCGGCCTCGCCCGCGCGCGCGGCCTCGATGGTGGCGTTGAGCGCCAGCAGGTTGGTCTGCTCGGCGATGTCGTTGATCAGCGTGACCACCTCGCTGATCTTCTGCGCGGCGGTTTGCAGCTTGCCGACGGTCTCCTGCGTTTCCTGCGCGCGGCGGACTGCGTCGTCGGATACCTGGGTCGACTGCTGCGCATTGTCGGCGATCTCGCGGATCGAGGAGGTCAGTTCCTCGGTGGTGGAGGCGACGGTCTGGACGTTCTGGTTCGCCTGCTCGGACTCCTGTGCCGCGCCCTCGGCCTTTTGGCGGTTGGACGCGGCCACCTGGTTCATGCTGCTGGCCTGCTGCGCCACCTGCTGCGAGGCCGAGGTCATGTCGCGCACCGAGGCCTTGACCGTCTCCTCGAAGTTGTCGGCGAGGGTCCGGCGCGCCTCTTCGCGCTCGCGCTCGTTTCGCGCCTTCAGTTCCTCCTGCTCCCTGCGCATGCGCGCCATCTCGCGGTCGTTCTCCTGGAAGACCTGAACCGCGCGCGCCATTTCGCCAACTTCGTCCTTACGCGCCAGATAGGGGATCTCGACCTCGTCCTCGGCCTGGGCGATCCGCGTCATGGCCTCGGTGATGGCGCTGACGGGCCGCAGCACGCGGCTGAGCGAGAACATCATCGCGCCGACCAGCACCACGAGGGTGATCAGCGTGACCACGATACCGTTGCGGATGGTTTCGGCGATCTGGGCCTCCACCCGGGCGGTGCTCAGGCCCAGTTCCAGCAGCCCGAGGATCTCGCCGTCCTGCTTGGACTTGGCCTGCGCGACGACGACCCCCTCCTCGCGCACCTCGCCGTACTCGGCGATCGCGTCGCCGTTCGGCTCGGAGATGCGGACGAACTGAAAGTCCTCGTCCTCCTGCAGGCTCTTGATCGAGTTTTTCGCGGCCTCGTAATCCAGGTTCCACAGTGCCCCGGAGATCGCGTCCGCCTGCAGCGAGGCCAGGCGCGAGACCCGTGCCTCCAGCGCGTTTTCGAGTCGCGCCTTCTGCTGCTGGACCTGGTACCAGCCCGATGCCGCGAAGATGATAATGATGAGCGCGATGAAGCCCAGCGCGACCCGCCAGCGCAGGGTCAGGTGAACGGAAGGCATGCACGGACCCCCTATCCGATCGAATTCGGCCTCGGCCCCGAGACCGCCGCGAGATGACTTCCGATTCTGATAATCCGGCCGGGTTAATAAACTATTATATGCAAATGCTGGTGATCGTACCGGCGCGACGTGTGGATAAAACGCACCAGAATTGACGCGAAAAAACGAGAAAGCCGTCGCGCCGAAGGCGTGTGCGCGGGCATCGCCGGGAGGGGGACGCAAGGGCTTGTTGCCGCGCGCTTCGCCCCCTAATGTTCGGTTGGTATCCGGAGGAGGAGCCGGAAAGGAACGGCAGGTGTCGGCGGTCCGGCGAATGGCCGCCGCGAGCGATGGCGGGAAGAGGATGGCCCATCCGAGGCAGAACCCGGCACGCGCGGTGCTCGGGCCCCTGGACGACGGCAGGTCCGAGTCAGTTGCGCCGGCCGCGGACCGCGGGGCGTTTCCGACGGTCCGCATGCGTCGGAACCGGTGCGACGACTGGACCCGGCGGCTCGTGGCGGAATCGCGCCTGAGCGCGGCGGATCTGCTGTGGCCGGTGTTCGTGACCGAGGGCAGCGACCGGCGCGAGGCGATCGCTTCGATGCCCGGCGTCCACCGGCTGTCGATCGACCGCCTGGCCGACGCCGTGGGCCGGGCGCGCGAACTGGGCATTCCGGCGGTGGCGCTGTTCCCGCACGTGCCCGACACGAAGAAGTCGGCCGACTGCGCCGAGGCCTGGAAACCCGACAACCTGGTCTGCCGCGCATTGCGGGAACTGAAGCGGCAGGTGCCGGATGTCGGCGTCGTCTGCGACGTCGCGCTGGACCCCTTCAACGCGCTGGGCCATGACGGCCTGGTCGTCGGCGGCCGGATCGCCAACGACGAGACGCTGGAGGCGCTGGTGCGCCAGGCGCTGGTGCAGGCCAAGGCCGGCTGCGACGTGCTGGCGCCCTCGGACATGATGGACGGCCGCGTGGGGGCGATTCGCGCGGCCCTCGACGCGGCGGGCTATCAGGACGTGCGCATCATGGCCTATTCGGCGAAGTACGCCAGCGCCTTCTACGGGCCGTTCCGCGAGGCCGTGGGCTCCGGCGGCGTGCTTGCGGGCGACAAGAAGACCTACCAGATGGACCCGGCCAATACCGACGAGGCCCTGCGCGAGGTGGCGCTCGACCTCCAGGAAGGCGCCGACATGGTGATGGTCAAGCCGGGCATGCCCTACCTGGACATCGTGCGGCGCGTGAAGGACACCTTCCGCGTCCCTACCTTCGCCTATCAGGTCAGTGGCGAGTACGCCATGCTGAAGGCCGCGGCGCAGCAGGGCTGGCTGGACAACGACAAGGTCGTCATGGAGAGCCTGCTCGCGTTCAAGCGCGCCGGCGCCGACGGCATCCTGACCTATGCGGCGGTCGAGGCGGCCGAGCGCCTGAAGGCCGGATGAACGCCGGACGGCGGCTTGTCAGGCGCGGCGCCGCTCCGCCGTCTTGGCGTGCTCCGGCAGCTCGACGTTGACCTCCAGGGTCGAGACCTCGTCCCCGCGCTCGAGTTGGACCTGCACCTTGTCGTCGTCGATCGCCACGTACTTCTTCACGACCTCCAGCAACTCGCGCTGCAGCTTGGGCAGGTAGTCGGGACTGTCCCGGCCGGCGCGCTCGTGCGCCAGCAGGATCTGCAGCCGCTCGCGGGCCTGGGGCGCGGAGGCCGGCTGTTTGCGGAAAAAATCCAGAAGGCTCATGCGGTCCTCCGGAACAGGCGCTGAAACACGCCGCGGCGTTCGCGCTTCAGGAAGCGGTGCGGCACTTCCTCGCCGAGGAAGCGGGCGACAGCGTCGCGGTAGGCCTGGCCGGGCGTGGAGTCCTGGTCCAGGACCACCGGCTGGCCGATGTTGGACGCGCGCAGCACCGCCTCATCCTCGGGCACCACGCCGAGAAGCTGGATGGCCAGGATCTCCAGCACGTCGTCCACGTTCAGCATCTCGCCGCGCTCGACCCGGTCGATGTCATAGCGGGTCAGCAGCAGATGCTCGCGC
The DNA here is from genome assembly GCA_964561005.1 of uncultured Rhodovibrionaceae bacterium. Taxonomy (GTDB): domain Bacteria; phylum Pseudomonadota; class Alphaproteobacteria; order Kiloniellales; family Rhodovibrionaceae; genus CAZLNO01. The sequence continues at coordinate 13,076 of CAZLNO010000013.1, forward strand.
ACCGGCTCGCGGTTCTCCTCGGCGCGCTTGGACTTCGACTGGAGGATGCCGAGGATGCGGTCGCTGTCGCGCACCGAGGAGACCTCGGGATTGGTGACGATGACCGCCTCGTCGGCGTGGTAGAGCGCCATCACGGCGCCCTTCTCGATCCCGGCCGGACTGTCGCAGACGACGTAGTCGAAATCCGTCTTGAGCTGCTCCAGCGCGGCGCCGACCCCTTCGCGGGTCAGCGCGTCCTTGTCGCGCGTCTGGCTGGTGGGCAGGATGTAGAGGTTGTCGACCCGCTTGTCCTTGATCAGGGCCTGATTCAGCTTGGCGTCGCCCTGGATCACGTTGACGAAGTCGAACACCACCCGGCGCTCGCAGCCCATGACGAGGTCGAGGTTGCGCAGCCCGACGTCGAAGTCCACGACGACGGTGCGGTGTCCGCGCTGGGCCAGGCCGGCGGCGAAGGCGGCGGCGGAGGTCGTCTTGCCGACGCCGCCCTTTCCGGAGGTCATGACGACGATTTTGCTCACCTGGACGCCTCCTTTTCAGGCTCTCATGAACGCAGCGGCCGGACGAGCGGCTCGATGACGAGGCGCTCGCCCTGCAGGGAAATCTGCACCGCCTGACCGATCAGCTCCTCTTCGATGTCATCGCGCACGCGATAGGCGCCGGCGATGGACACCAGTTCGGCCTGCAGGCTCTGGCAGAAGATGCGCGCGCTTTCGTCGCCGCGGACCCCGGCCAGCGCCCGGCCGCGCAGCGGGCCATAGACGTGCACGTGCCCGTCGGCGATCAACTCCGCCCCGGCGCTGACCGGCGCGGTGGCGACGAGGTCGCCGCCGCGCGCGTAGACCCGCCGGCCGGAGCGCACCGGCTGCGTCAGCAGCATCGCGGGCGTGCCCTCGGGCTCCGGCGGCCGGGCCTGGTCGGAGGGGGCGGCGCGCTTGCCGGGCTTGCCCTCGCGCTCCGGCCGCTGCCGGCCCGAGCGCCACAGCGGGAAGGGGCAGAGGCCGGCGGCCAGCGCCTGCTCGTTCTGCGCCTCGCTGCCGTTCTGGACGCCGACCGGGATCAGCCCCAGTTCGCGGATGCGCGCCACCAGGTCCACGACGTCGAGCTTGCCCTGGGCGCCGACGGCCTGCAGGTCCAGCACGACCGGCGCGCTCTCGAAGAAGCTGGGCGCCTGGCGCAGCTTCGCCTCGATGCCCGCCAGCGGATCGCCGGTCGCCGGCACGTCCAGCACCATGAGCGTGAAGGTCCCCCCGCGCAGCCGGCCCTGGGCCTCGCTGTCGCCGCCCCCTCGGCGGTTGCGCGATCGCGCGTTTTGCAACAAAATCCCCTGGTTGACGATTCGTAAGACGCAAGACCTTGTGGTTAAGGTATGAATACGGTCCCGAGTCGCAGAAGTATTTTTTTGCGGCCATTTCATGGCGCGGCGGGCGGGTCCGTCTAGCCGAGGGTCACGTCCAGGAACAGCATCACCGCCAGCCCGATCATCAGGCCGAAGGTGGGAGCGTGCTGAAAGCCTCGGCGGTGGGTTTCCGGAATGATCTCGCTGGAGATGACGAACACCATGGCGCCGGCGGCGAACGCCATGCCCCAGGGCAGCAGCTCGCGGGCCAGGGCCACCAGGCCGGCGCCGAACAGGCCGCCCACCGGCTCGACGAGGCCCGTGACCAGCGCGACGGCAAAGGCCGTGCCGCGGCTGTAGTTCTGGCTCAGCAGCGCCAGCGCCACGGCGAGCCCCTCCGGCAGGTTCTGCAGCGCGATCCCGATCGCCAGCGACAGCCCGTTGGCCACGTCGCCGCCGCCGAACCCCACGCCGACAGCCAGGCCTTCGGGGAAGTTGTGCAGCGTGATGGCGATGACGAACAGCCAGATGCGCGCCAGTGCCGTGCCGTCCGCGCCCTCGTGGCCGGTGACGAAGTGCTCGTGCGGGATGACCCGGTTCAGGACGTCGAGGGAAGCCGCCCCGAGCAGGATTCCGGCGACCACGATCAGGGCGGCCAGCGCCCGGCCGGCGCCCTGCGCCTCGGCGGCCTCCAGCCCCGGCAGGATCAGCGACAGGAACGAGGCCGCCAGCATGACCCCGGCGCCGAAGCCGAGCATCACGTCCTGCATCCGCGCCGAGATGCGCACCGGCGCCAGGATCGGCAGCGCGCCGACGCCGGTGGCCAGGCCGGCCAGCAGGCTGGCGACCGCGCCGAGCGTCAGCGGCGACGTCTGTCCCAGAACATCGTCGAGCATGTCGTAGTCCCCTTCGCGCGGATCTGCTACTGCTGTTCCGCGCCGTATGCAACGGTCGGGCAATCCGCCGAGTGGACGGAGCGGTGGGCGACAACCTACATAGATGTCGGGCGTTCGCGGTTTCGGGCGCGTGGCTTTCAGGGAGGATATCGAGATGGCGACCGCGATTTTTGCCGCCGGCTGCTTCTGGGGCGTGGAGGCGAAGTTCCGCCAGGTGCCGGGCGTCACGGCGACCCAGGTCGGCTATACCGGCGGGACGGTGAGCAATCCGAGCTACGAGGACGTGTGCAGCGGCCGCACCGGCCATGCCGAGGCCGTGAAGGTGGACTACGACCCCGCGCAGGTGACCTACGCGCGGCTTCTGGAGGTGTTCTGGAAGGCGCACGACCCGACGCAGAAGAACCGGCAGGGGCCGGACGTCGGCACGCAGTACCGCTCGGCGATCTTCGTGCACGACGACGAGCAGCGGCGTCTGGCCGAGGATTCCAAGGCCCGCCTGGACCATTCCGGCGCCCATGCGCGGCCGATCGTGACCGAGATCGTGGCCGCCGGCGACTTCTGGCCGGCCGAGGACTATCACCAGCAGTACCTGGAAAAGCGCGGCCTGGCGACCTGTGGCACGGCCTGAGCGGTCCGGCGCCGGCGGCGCCCCTTGCGCCACCGGCGCATTCGGGGCATGCATGGCCGAGGGAGTTCGCACCGCAGCACCAGGAGGCGCGACGTGAGCGAAGCCGACAGGGCGCAGGAGCGGGCCGAAAGCGCCCGGACCGCTGAAAGCAAGGACCCGACCGAACGCCAGGAGATCCGCTTTCGCCGCCGCGGCGGCATCGGCGAGGTCACGCTGACCCGGCCAAAGGCGCTGAACGCGCTGACCCTGGAGATGATCCGGGAGTTCGACCCCTACCTGAAGGCCTGGGCCGAAAACCCCGCCATTCGGGCCGTCGTGGTGCAGGGTGTCGGGGAGAAGGCGTTCTGCGCCGGCGGCGACGTGCGCGCCGTGTGGGAGGCGGGCAAGACCGGCGGTGAGCTGACCCGCGTGTTCTTCCACGAGGAGTACACGCTGAACCGCCGCATCCACGCCTTTCCCAAGCCCTACGTCGCGCTGATCGACGGCATCACCATGGGCGGCGGCGTCGGCATCTCGGTGCACGGCAGCCACCGCATCGCCGGCGACCGGACGATGGTGGCGATGCCGGAGACGGGAATCGGTTTCTTCCCCGATGTCGGCGCCACCTGGGTGCTGCCGCGCCTGGCCGGCGAGACGGGCATGTACCTGGGCCTGTCCGGCAACCGCCTGAAGACGGCGGACGCCGTCTACTGCGGCTTCGCCACCCACTACGTGCCCAGCGAGCGGGTCATGGAGCTGGCGGACGCCCTGGTGAACGCCCCCTGGGGCGACGACCCGAAGGCCACCGTCGATGCCGCGCTCAAGGATCTGGCGGACGATCCCGGTCCCGCCCCGCTGGCCGAGCAGCGCGAGACCATCGACCGCTGCTTCGGACAGGACAGCGTGGAGAACGTCTTGCGCGCGCTGGAGCGCGAAGGCACCGACTGGGCGCGGGAGACGCTGGAGACGCTGCACAAGCGCTCGCCGACCTCGCTGAAGCTGACCTTCGCCGCGCTGCGCAAGGGGGCGAAGCAGGACTTCGACGACTGCCTGAAGATGGAGTACCGCCTCAGCCAGGCGTGCATGGCGGGGCACGACTTCTACGAGGGCATCCGGGCCGTGCTGGTCGACAAGGACCAGGCGCCGAACTGGCGGCCGGCCGAGCTGGTGGCGGTCTCCGACGCCGACATCGAGGCCTGCTTCGCCGAGCTGGGTCCGCGCGAGCTGACCTTCGAGGAGTGAGATTAAAGCCGGTGTCGGAATGAAAAGGATCTCGGGTTCTCCACAATGACCTGAACTTTATAGACACGGCACGAGGACAGAGGGAGGCGACGCCATGGCGAGGATCGGGTTTATCGGTCTGGGCAACATGGGCGGGCCGATGGCGGCCAATCTGGTGAAGGCGGGCCACGAGGTCAGGGGCTTCGACCTCTCGCCCGCGGCCCAGGCGACGGCGCGGGAAAACGGCATCACGCCGGTGGACTCGGTCGCCGAGGCGGCGCGCGGCGTGAACACCGTCATCACCATGCTGCCCGCGGGGCAACACGTGCGGCAGGTCTATCTTGAGGACGGCGGGGTCCTCGCGTCGGTGGACGCGGGGACGCTGCTGATCGACTGCTCCACCGTCGATGTGGACAGCGCGCGCGCCGTGCACGCGGCCGCGGCGGAGAAGGACCTGGGCATGCTGGACGCCCCGGTCTCCGGCGGCGTGGCCGGCGCGGCGCAGGGCACGCTCACCTTCATGGTCGGCGGGCCGGAGTCGGCCTTCGCCGAGGGCAAGCCGCTGTTCGACGTCATGGGCAAGGCGGCGGTGCACGCCGGGCCGGCCGGCAACGGCCAGCTCGCCAAGGCCTGCAACAACATGATCCTCGGCATCTCCATGCTGGCCATTTCCGAGGCCTTCAACCTGGCGGAAAAGCAGGGCCTCGATCCCCGTAAGCTGTTCGAGATCTCCAGCCAGGCCTCGGGCTCCTGCTGGGCCATGCTCAATCACAATCCCGTGCCTGGCCTGGTCGAGACCGCGGCGTCGAACCGCGATTACACGCCGGGATTCGCCGCCGGCATGATGCTGAAGGATCTCCGCCTGGCGCAGGACGCAGCGCAGAAGGCGGGCTGCGCGACGCCGCTGGGCGCGGAGGCCGCGGCTCTGTATGCGGTCTTCTGCAACAGTGGTTACGAAGACAAGGACTACTCCGGCATCTACAAAATGATTCAAGGCGACTGGTTTTGATGAAGAACTTCTAGGTTTACGCTGAATTTGCCTCGGTAACGCGCCGTTAACGATTGTGGGGGTACGACTGGCATCAGAGCGTGGCGCGAAGGGTGGCCGCGTGAAAGGCTCGATGAACAACCCGACGCATAACAAGGGGGTTCCCCGTGAAGGCTTCGTATGTTGAAACCATCGCGCTGATCGAGCGGCTGCACCGCCAGTGCATGGAAGTGGTCAAGGCCGAACTCGACCGCCTCGGGGTCCGCAACCTCAACGCCGTGCAGGCGATGATCCTCTTCAATCTGGGCGACTCGGAACTGACGGTCGGGGAGCTGACGCAGCGCGGCTACTACCTCGGCTCCAACGTTTCCTACAACGTGAAGAAGCTGGTGGAGAACGGCTATCTGATCCAGCAGCGCTCGCCCCACGACAAGCGGGCGACGCACCTGCGCTGTTCCGAGCAGGGGCTGGACATCTGCAAGCGGCTCGACGCGCTGTTCGCCCAGCAGGCCGAGGATCTCGGCAAGAACGGCGTCGACGGCCAGGCGCTGTCGAACACCAACGACGCGCTGCAGCGCCTGGAGGGGTACTGGGCGGCCGCGCGGCTGGGCACGCGCCCCTTCACCACAGCAGCCTGACGAGCAGCGGCAGCAGCACCGCCGTCGCCACGCCGTTCAGCCCGATGGCCAGGCTGGCGAACGCGCCGGCCACCTCGTTCAGTTGCAGGGCGCGGGCGGTGCCGATGCCGTGCGCCGCCAGTCCGACGGCCAGCCCGCGCGCCCGCCAGTCCCGGATGCGCAGCGCGTTGAGCACCCAGGTCCCCAGCACGCCGCCGATGATGCCCGTCAGGATCACCAGCACGGCGGTCAGCGAGGGCAGCCCCCCGATCTGCTCGGCGATGCCCATGGCGATCGGCGTGGTCACCGACTTCGGCGCCAGCGAGGCCAGCGTCTGCGACCCCGCGCCCAGCAGCCAGGCCGCCCCGACCGCCGTGCCGCTCGCGGTCAGCGAGCCGACGATGAGCGCGACCGCCAACGGCACTGCCGTGCGGCGAAGCTGCTGGATGTTGTTGTAAAGCGGCACGGCCAGCGCCACGGTCGCCGGCCCCAGCAGGAAGTGCACGAACTGCGCGCCGTCGAAATAAGTTTCGTAGGGGGTGTCGGTCGCCCAGAGCAGCCCGGCCAGCGCCAGCACCGCCAGCAGCACCGGATTCGCCAGCGGCAACAGGTTGGTGCGCTGGTACACCCATTGCCCCGCCTGGTAGGCGACCAGCGTCAGCGTCAGGCCGAGCAGCGGCCGTTCCGCCAGATAGACCCAGATGCGGTAAAGGTCTTCCTCCACGGCTCACGCCCCGCCGTCGGTCTTGCGGGCGGCGCCGGTGGGCGGCTGGCCCAGCCTGCGCGACAGCCAGGCCATCAGCCAGGCGGTGACCGCGATGGCCGCCACGGTGCTGGCGACCAGCGCCACGGTGATCGCCAGCCATTCCTCCGCCACCAGGGCGATGTGCGTCACCACCCCGACGCCCGCCGGGATGAACAGCAGCGACAGGTTGCCCAGCAGTCCCTGCGCCGTCGCCTGCAGGCCCTCGGGCATCTCTCCGCGCAGCATCAGACCCACCAGCAGGATCAGCATGCCGATGACCGGCCCCGGCAGCGGCAGCGCCAGCAGCCGCGTCAGGACCTCGCCGACAAGCTGACACACCAGAAGGACGGTCACGGAGAACAGGTTCATGGGACCTCCTCAGACCGCTTCCGTGGCGGCCAGCCGCTCCTCGTCCAGCGCGATGCCCAGGCCGGGCGTCTCGTCGAGCGTCAGCCAGCCCGCTTCGTCGAGTTCGAGCGGCGCGGCGAGGGGGAAGTCGCGGCGCGCCGGTGTCCATTCCGGCGGGTCGTAGGGGAACTCCAGGAAGGGGCAGCCGCCGATCCCGGCCGCCAGATGGGCGTTCGCCAGCAGGCCGATGCCGTTGCCCCAGGTGTGCGGCGAGACCTCCAGCCCGCGGTCGCGCGCCGCCCGGAACACCCGCGCCAGCCCGCCGATGCCGCCGCAGACCGTGGCGTCCATCTGCAGCACGTCCAGGCAGCCGCGGTCGATGAGCTGCGTGGCGTCGTGCAGCTCGCGCGCCATCTCGCCGCCGGCCACGCGCAGATCCACGCTCTGGCGAAGCTGGGCCATGCCGGCGAAGTCCCCGCGATGCAGCGGCTCCTCCATCCAGTAGACCCCCAGGTCCTCCAGCTCGCGCGCGCAGGCCAGCGCCTCCTTCAGCGGCCAGGGCTCGGCGGTGTCCCAGGGCATGCGCCAGGCCTGGTTGCAGTCCACCATGATCTCGACCTTCTCGCCCAGCGCGTCGCGCACGGCCTCGACCACGGTGACGTCCTCGCGCCAGTGGGGGCGGTGGAAGCGCAGCTTCAACGCCGGAAAACCGGCCTCGCGGATGCGCCGGGCGGCGTCCACCGTCGCCCGCGTATCGCGCAGCGTCCCCGTCGAGGCATAGCAGCGCAGCCGGCCGCCGCTGGCGCCGCCAAGCAGGCGCCAGACCGGCTGGCCGTAGACCTGCCCGGCGAGGTCCCAGAGCGCCAGCTCCAGCGGCCAGCAGCGGCCGTAGTGAAACGAGAGGTTGTCGACGACCCGCAGGTGGCGCTCCAGGTCCAGGGGGTCGTGCCCCAGGAAGAGGTCCTCGTGGCCGGTGAATCCCGGCATGGCGTCGCCGGCGGCGATGCCGACGAAGCCCTCGTCGGTCTGGACGCGCAAGAGGTCGACGTCGAAGTGGTGGCGCGGCCGGCTGTCCCAGGCCGGCGGAAACGGCGGGTCAAGCGCCAGCCGGTGGCGGCTGCGACGAATGCCGGTGATTTTCATAAGATCATTCCCCCGTGCGGCGATCGCCGCCGACTTTGCGGCGCGGGCGGAGCGCCGTCAACGAGATCGGGGAAGACAGCGCTGTTTCACGCTGCTACATTCAATAAAAATCAATCTATCGCGCTTATCCAGGGTGTTACGCATGACGAGGGCATCGGGCTGATCGGGGCGGCGACATGGGCGAAACAGGCGACGCGGACGGACGAGAAACCCGGCTGGTATTCGGGGCGGGACGCATACGGGGGTTGTCGGCGGACATCGCGGGGCTGGCCTGCGCCCAGGCGCGGGTGCTCCTGATCGTCGATCCCTCGCTGCAGTCCGCCGGCCTGATCCAGCCGATCCGGAACGACCTGGCGGCAGCCGGCTGCGACGTTCACCTGAACGACGACATCGCCGGCGAGCCCACCGCCGACGCCGTGGACGCCGCCATCGTGCATGCGAGGAACTGTGCCACCGACATCGTGGTGGCGGTAGGCGGCGGCTCGGTGCTAGATGTCGCGAAGCTGGTGGCCGCCCTGGCGGCGGAGGGGCCGGGCGTGGCCGGCTATGCCATGGGTGCGCGCGCCTTTCCCGCCCGCCGCGTGCCGGTGATCTCGGTGCCCACCACCGCCGGCACCGGGGCGGAGGTAACGCGCACCTGCATCTTTTCCGTCGCCGACGGCACCAAGGTCTGGGCCTGGGACGAGAAGCTCGGCCCCGACCTGGCGATCCTGGACCCCGAACTGACCGTGACGCTGCCGCGTGCCCTGACCGTGGCGACCGGCGTGGACGCCATGGTGCACGCGGTGGAGGCGACGACGAACCGCACCTGTGGCCCTGGCATCGACCTGCCGGCGATGTCCGCCATCGGCCTCGTGCGCAACCATCTGCCGCGCGCCATCGCCGACCCGAGCGACCTTGCCGCCCGCGGCGCCATGCTGCGCGCGGCCTGTCTGGCGGGGCTGGCGATCGACCGCGGCGGCACGGGGATCGCGCACGCCTTCGGCCATGCGCTGGGCTCGCTGGCCAAGGTGCCGCATGGCCGCGCGGTCGGCCTGGGCCTGCGCGCGGCGCTGCGCTGGAACGCGGAGAGCGCGCCGGCCCAGCACGCCGCGGTGGCGCAGGCCTTCGGCGTGCCCTGCGACAACGGCGCCAGCGACGAGGCGACCAGCGCCGCCCTGGGCGACGCCTACGAGAGCTTCCTGCGGGAGGTCGCGCTGCCGTTCTCGCTGGCGGACGACGGACTGTCCGAGGGCGACGCCGAGCGCGTGGCCGAGGAGGTTATGCGCCCGGAGAACGCGCCGATGCTGAACGCCAACTGCCGGGCCGTCGCCCCGGACGACGCGCTCGCCCTCTCGCGGGAGCTGCTGAGTGCCCGCTGAACGGCGCCCGGCGGCGGGCGGTCAACGGACGCTGTCCGCCTGGAAACCCCAGATGCCCAGCCCGCGCCGGCGGGCGATCCGCTCCAGCGTGTGGTACTGGAAGGGCGCCTCCGGCGTGGCCACGGCCAGGCCGCGGCGCAGCAGATAGGTGGCGAGGTCCACGCCGTCGTCGAACTTGCCGTATCCGACGCGGCAGACCGCGACGGTGTAATCGTGGCGGTCGCGGTACCGCGGCCAACAGGTGACGAATTCCTGAATGCGATCCTCCAGCGCCGTCGCCGCCCGCGTGCCGCAATAAGGCGGTACGATCCGCGTGTTGCAGTGCTGGCCTTCCCGGGGAATCCAGATCCCCCAGAGCCGCACGTGCCGCCCGGCCACCTTCAGCGTGGCGTCCGGCTGCACCAGGGCATAGCTGCGGATTTCCGCCTCCGCCGGCGCCGCCGCGAGGGCCAGCAAGGCAATCAGCGTCAGAACGGCCAGAAAACGCCCGGGCACGAGGAACCTCCCGATCGCCGGCGACCCGCCATGCCCGGCCATATCGCGTTGGCCGCGCGCGGAGTCCAGGCGGGCCGCCCGATCAGAACCGCAGGAAGGGTAGCCAGAGCACCAGCTCGGGGAAGACCACGAAGATGGTCAGGCCCAGCAGCAGGACTCCGACGAAGGGGGCCGCCCCCCGTGTGACGTCGCCGAGGCTCACGTCCTCGGAGGCGATGCCCTGGATCACGAAGAGGTTGAGTCCGACCGGCGGGGTGATCACCGCCATTTCCGTGGCGATCGCCATCACGATGCCGAACCAGATCGGGTCGTAGCCCATCGTCTTGATCACCGGCAGCAGGATCGGCGTGGCGATCAGGATCACCGAGACCACGTCCATGAACATGCCCATCAGAATCAAGAGGGCCAAGACCGCGACCAGCACGGTGGTTTCGGACAGCCCGCTCCGGGTCACGAAGATGACGAGCTCCTGCGGCACCCGCAGCCGCGTCAGCAGGTAGCCGAAGACCAGCGCGCTGGCCAGGATCGCCAGGATCATCCCGGTGTTCAGCATGGTCTCGGAGAGGATGCGCCGCACCGTCGCCCAGTCGAGCCGCCCGCGCACGAAGGCCAGCGCCGCCGAGCCGACACAGCCGATCGCCGCCGCCTCGGTCGGCGTGGCGATGCCGAAATAGATCGAGCCCAGGACCAGGGCGATCAGCAGCACCACCGGCCAGATGCGCGCCAGCGACTGCCAGCGCTGGCCCCAGGTCACCGTCTGCCCGCTGGTCGCCACGGCGCCTGGCTTCAACAGCCCGACCACGAAGATGTAGGCCATCATCAGGCCGGCCAGGATGATCCCCGGCACGATGCCGGCGATGAACAGCAGGCCGACCGACTCGTTGGCGACGAGGCCGTAGAGGATCAGCCCGACGCTCGGCGGGATCAGCAGCGCCAGGCCGCCGGCGGCGGCGACGCAGCCGCTGGCCAGCCGCCGGTCGTAGCCGCGCTTCAGCATCTCGGGGATGGCGAACTTGCCGATGGTCGCCGCGCCGGCCACGGAGACGCCGCAGAGGGCGCCGAAGACCGCGCAGGCCGCCACGCTCGCCATGCCGAGCGAGCCGCGCACGCCGGACAGCCAGCGGCTCGCCGCGGTGTAGATGTCGGCCCCGATGCCGGAGACGAAGATGATCTCGCCCATCAGGATGAACAGCGGCACCGCCACCAGGGTGAAGCCGGCCATGCGGTCGTAGATGACGCCCGGCACGGCGCCCAGGCCGTCCAGGCCCTGCAGCAGCAGGATGCCGGCGACGCTGGCCACGCCGAGCGCGCCGAACACCGGCATGCCCCCCAGGAAGAGGACGAACAGCAGCCCGATGACGATGAGCGTGATGACGGTGGGGTCCATTGCCTAAAGCCGCTCCTCGCCTTGTCCCGCGCCGCGCAGTCGCGCCAGCGCCTCGCCCAGGTTCACCAGCGCCTGCAGGCCCAGCACGAGGCCGCCCAGCGGAATGAAGCCGTAGGGAATCCACAGGGGAAAGGCGACCAGCGAGCTGGAGCGGTCGTCGCCCTGGAAGGCGGTCAACGCCATCTCGCCGCCCTCCCAGACGAGAACCGCGCAGAAGCCCGCCAGCAGCGCCATGCCGAGCGCCTCCGAGGCCGCGCGCAGCCGCGGCGGCATGGCCTCGATGGCGAAGCGCACGCGCACGTGACGGTCGCGGCGCAGCACCCAGGCCGCCGAGGCGAAGGTGATCAGCACCAGCAGGTACTCGCTGATCTCCACGGAGAACTGCGTGGGCGCGTTCAGCACATACCTCACGAAGACCTCGTGGGCGACCAGCAGCAGCAGGGCGACGACGGCGACCTCCGCCAGCACCTGGAAGCCCCAGGCCAGGCGGTCGACGACGGCGGTGAAGCGGCGGAAGGGCATGGCGAGCCGATCCGATTGCAAGACATAAGGCCAATGTTTCGCGCCTTGCGGCGCGACGCCTCTCCTTCGACGGGCTCAGGAAGAGGCGCTTCGCTAGGAACAGGCTCGCGATGAAGCGCTTCCCGAAGATTCGTAGGAATCTCACCTCATCCTGAGCAGGCCCGAAGGGTCGTGTCGAAGGATGAGGCGGCGCCCGCCAGGGCGCCACCTTCGATCCGGTGCTTGTCGGCCTACTGGTTCTCGCGGGCGAAGGAGATCAGCTTCTCGGCGCCCTCGACCTCGCCTTTCCACCAGTCGTAGACCGGCGCCATCTTGTCCTTGAAGGCCTGCAGCTCGGCCTCGCTGGCCTGACGCACCCGCACGCCCTTTTCCTCGAACAGCGCCACGGCCTCGTCCAGGAAGTCCTGCAGCCGGGCGAGCTGGTCGGCGCTGCGCTGGTCGGCGGCCTCCTGCACGACCTGCTGCAGGTCGGCGGGCAGCTTGTCCCAGGTCTCCTTGTTGATGACCAGGAAGCTGGTGAAGTAGGCCATGTTGGTGATGGTCAGGTGGTCCAGGACCTCGTAGAGCTTGCGCCCGAGGCCGGTCAGCAGCGGCCGCGTGGTGCCGTCGATCGTCCCTCTCTGCAAGGCCAGGTACAGCTCGCCGGAACTCATCGTGGTCGGCGAGCCGCCCATCAGTTCCAGCGCCTTGCTGGCCGTGGTGCCGGAGACGGCGATCTTCTTGCCCTTCAGGTCGTCTGGCGTGCGCACCTCGAAGTCCTTGGCGTAGATCTGGTACGGCCCGCCGACGGCGACGTTCAGCACGACCATGTTGTGGTCTTCCAGCTCCTGGCTGATGCCCTGGTCCCAGAGTCCGGCGTCCAGGGTCTTCTGCAGGCTGGCGGGCGAGGGCCACATGAAGGGCAGGCTGCTGACGCCCAGCGCGGCGACCTTGCCGGTGTGATAGATGTCCAGCGGCGCCGAGATGTCGACATCGCCGCGCTCCACCGCGCCGAACTCCTCCTTGCCGCCGAAGAGCTGGGCGGAGTGGAAGATCTCGATCTCGATGCGGCCGTCGGAATTCTCCTCGACCCGCTTCGCGAACGTCTCGATCGGCTTGTACAGATACTCGTAGGACGTGGGCCAGTAGGTGGAGAAGGTCAGTTTGTAGGTCTCCTCGGCCTGGGCCGCCGGCGCCCGCAGCAGCGCCGTTCCGACCACCGCCGCGCCGATTGCCAGCGGCAGCACGAGTCCTTGTCGTTTCATCACGTTCCTCCCCGGGGTTGACGCGGCCGCTTATTCGTGGCCGCCGTTGTCACGCGCCGCCGTCGTCGTCCGGACCGTCGGCGTGCGCGCGGTCGAAGTCCCACACCGCCTGAAAGCCCATCAGGCGGCTGAAGTCGCCGAAGTCGTACAAGGGTTGGTCCAGCCCGGCGCTGGAGCCGTCGCGCACCAGCGCGGCGTAGGCCCGTGCCATGGCCCCGGCGGCGGCCAGGAAGCCGGTGGCCGGGTAGATGGCGAAGGCGTAGCCCAGCGCCCCCAGCCGCTCGCCGGGCAGCACCGGGGTGCGTCCGCCCTCGACGATGTTGGCGACCAGCGGCCGGTCGAAGGCGGCGCAGATGCGCGCCATCTCGGCCTCGCTCTCGGGCGATTCGATGAACAGCACGTCCGCGCCGGCCTCGGCGTAGACTTCGCCGCGCCGCAGGGCCTCGTCCAGGCCGTGGGCGGTGCGCGCGTCGGTGCGCGCGACGATCAGGAAGTTCGAATCGTCGCGGCTCTCCACGGCGACGCGGACCTTCTTGGCCATTTCCTCGGCGGGGATGACCCGGCGGCCCGGCGTATGGCCGCACTTCTTCGGGAACTCCTGATCCTCGAGCTGGATGGCCGCGACGCCCGCCTGCTCATAGCCGCGCACGGTGTGCTGCACGTTCAGCAGGCCGCCATAGCCGGTGTCGCCGTCGGCGATCAGCGGCGCCCGGGTGTGCTGGGCGATCCGGGCGGCCCGGCCCACCATGTCGGTGTAGGTGGCGAGCCCGGCGTCCGGCACGCCCAGGTGCGAGGCCACGGTGCCGTAGCCGGTCATGTACAGCGCCGCCGGCGCCAGCGAATCCGCCAGTCTGGCCGAGATCAGGTCGAACACGCCCGGCGCGGCGAAGAAGTCGCCGCCGTCCAGGCGGGCGCGCAGCGCCGCGCGCTTGCCGGCGGGGTCGGGGCGGGGCTGGGTGACCGCGATTGCCAAGACGTACTCTCCAGTATGCTGCGGGGCGGACCCTAGCACAGCTTCCGGCGAACCGCGAGCCGTCTTGGAAGTCGCATATCAAAGAGGACGCGCAACCCGGCGCGGCGCGGGCCGCTCACAGCGGCGAGCGCAAGCGGCGGACGCGCACCTCCGCCAGGCCGTCTTCCAGGAATCCGAGGCGGCGGGCGGCTTCGCGCGAGACGTCGATGATGCGCCCGTCCACGAAGGGACCGCGGTCGGTGATGCGCAGAAAGAGCGAGCGGCCCGTCGCCAGCCGCGTCACCTGGACCCGCGTGCCCAGGGGCAGCGTGCGGTGCGCGGCGCTCAGGTCGTGCTGGTCGTAGCGCTCGCCGTTCGCCGTCGGGCGGCCATGGAAGGGCTCGCCGTACCACGAGGCCACGCCCACGCTGTCGTAGGCGGCCAGTTCGCGGGGCGCGTACGTCCGGCCCTCGATGGTGTAGGGCCGCAGCCCGCGCGGGCCGTCGTAGCGGGTGGCCGCGGCGACCGCCACCACGGCGCCGAGGCAGGCGGCCACGCCGGCTCCCGTCAGCAGCGCGCCCAGAGCTTGATCGGACGACCATCGTCGATGCTTGCCACGTGTCACGCCAAGGTGCCCCCTCGGGTCCGTCGCGGAATGGCGTCAGGATAACCCGTTTCCCGTGCCACCCGTAATCCCTTTATTGTACGCCTTCTTCGCTCCGCTGGTGTCTTATGGGAATTTCCGAACTGGAATATATGAAAACGTCCAGGTAAAATGATGGAAATCATCCGGTTTCCAAGGATACCCTGGAACCCATCGTACCAAGAACAGTCGCGTGTCGGGGGCATTGATGGGTCATATCCGCCGTTTCTGGCAGCGATTCGCGATGGCCGTCGTCGCGGGCGCGGCGTTCGGCAATCCGTCTCTGGCGCAGGTGGTTCCGCCGGTCGGCGGGGACACGCCGCGGCCGCCGGTGGCCCGCGAGGGGGAGGAACTCCAGGAAGAGGTCGAGGAAACCACGCAGGAGACGGTGCGGTCCACGACGCTGCGGCTGGCCCACATCCTCAGCAACCGCGTCTCGGCCGCCATCGGGCCGGGCGGTCAGACGGCAGGCGCGGGCGACAGTGCCCTGGTTCCGGGCGCGCAGTTCGCCTCGCGGGGGACCACGCAGCTCGCCGCCGCGCAGAGCCTGGGGGGCGGCAGCCTGTCGGCGTGGTTCAGCGGCAGCGTCACCTTTCTCGACAACGACAACGAAGCGGTCCGCTCGGACGGCGAGCTGTTCCTGCCGATCCTGGGACTGGACTACGCCCACCCGGACGGCTGGGTGGTCGGCCTGACGCTGGGCTATGAGCGCATCGATCTCGACACGGACTTCAACAGCGGCGAGCTGACCAGCGACGGCGTGATGGTGGTGCCCTATGCGGGGGCGCGGCTCGGCGAGCACGCGGCGATCGACCTCGGCGCGGGTTACGTCGGCGCCTTCTACGACCGCGAGGCCCGGATCGGCGGCGCGCGCGCCGACAGCGACTTCGACGGCGACCGCGTGATCGCCTTCACCAACCTCACCGGCTATGTGCCGCGCGACTGGATCGGCCGCGACGACCTGATCCTCTCCGGCAAGACGGGCTTCCGCTATTCGCGTGAATCCCAGTCGGGCTTTCGCGAGGCCGGCACCCGGGTCGACGACGGCACCGTGGAGCTGGGCCAGGTCAGCGTCGGCTTCGGCGTGCAGCACTTCACGCCACTGCCCGACCTGGGCCAGCTCGAGCTGTTCGGCCGCTGGGCCTTCAACTACGACGTGATCCAGGACATCGACGCCGCGCCCGGCGTCGCGGGCGACGTCTCGGACGACGAGACGGACATGACCCTCTCGCTGGGGGCGGGACTGAGTGTCACCGAGAATCTGCGGGCGGACCTGGAATACGCGCGCACGCTGACGCGCGAGGACATCGACGAGCAGAGCGTCACCGTCGGCCTGCGCTACACCTTCTGAGCGGTCCGGCGCCCGGCGCGCCAGGGGAGGGACCATGGCGACGATCCGCGTCTTCGACGGCCTCCAGAACAACCAGGCGTTCCTGTCGCGGCTGACCGAGGGCAGCCTGGAGATCACCGAGATCCGCAGCCTGCGTGGCGCGGAGATGGTCGCGGTCACCGAGGTCGGTGGTCGGGAGTTCTTCTACGTCTTCCAGGCCGCCGACGCCCCGAACGAGTTCAGCGGCGCGCCACCCGAGTACGGCGGGGACATCGTGTCGTTGAGCGTGCGGGCCGGCGATCCGGTCGCGGGCGAGCTTCTGTACACGGTCGACGGCTTCAGCCTGCCCTTGCAGGATTATCTGGGGCCGGACGCGACGATATCGCCCGACGCCCGGATCTTCGGCGGCGGCGAAGTCGACATCCTGGAAATCGACGCAGACAGCGCCGCCGACAGCAATCGCGTCGAGGGTAGGCTGACCGCCACCTTCGGGCCTGGCGAGGCGGAGGACGCCGTGAGAGGTCTCCCCGGCAAGGCCGACACCCTGGTCCTTCCGGGCGTGGCGCGCGACTACACCGCCATCGGCGACGATCCCCTGGACTTCACCATCGACGGCGCGGCGGAGGGCTTCGCGATCCGCTCGCGCCTGCTGGAGATCGACTTCATCGAATTCGACGACGGCACCCTGTCGACCGCGGCCTTCCTGAACGATCCGCCGGAGGCCCAGGACGACGCCGCCGCCACGCCCGAGGATACGCCGCTGACCGGGGCGAACGTCCTGATCGACAACGGCAACGGCGCGGACTTCGACCCCGACGGCGATCCGCTCTCGGTGACGCAGGTCGGTGGCAGCGCCGGCAACCTCGGCGCGGCGGTGGCGGGCAGCGCCGGCGGGCTGTTCACCATCGCCGGGGACGGCACGCTGGACTTCGATCCGGACGGCGCGTTCGAGTTCCTTGGCAAGGGCGAGTCCAAGGAGACGTCGGTGACCTACACCATCTCGGACGGCCGCGGCGAGGCGGACAGCGCCACGCTCACGCTCACGGTCGAAGGTGTGAACGATCCGCCCGAGGCCAGGGACGACGCTTTCCAGGGGGCGGCCGACACCGCACTGACCGATGAGAGCGTCCTGGTCGACAACGGCAACGGCGCGGACAGCGACATCGACGGCGACGCGCTGACGGTTTCACAGGTCGCCGGCAGCGGCGGGAACGTGGGCGCGGCGGTCGTCGGCAGCGCCGGCGGGCTGTTCACCATCGGCGAGGACGGCACGCTCGAATTCGCGCCGGGCGAGGACTTTGCCGACTTGGCGCCGGAACAGGCGCGCACGACCTCGCTGACCTATACCGTGGCCGACGGCCAGGGCGGGAGCGACACGGCGACTGTCGAGGTGACCGTCCAGGGCGAAAACGACCCGCCGCTGGCACGGGACGATGCCTTCTCGACGCTGGAAAACCAGCCGCTGTCGGCGGAGAACGTCCTGGCCGACAACGGCAACGGCGTGGACAGCGATCCGGACGGCGATGCGCTGACGGTCACCAAGGTGGCGGGCAGCGGCGAGAACGTCGACGCGCAGGTCGCGGGCAGCGCCGGCGGGCTGTTCACCATCGGCGAGGACGGCACGCTCGACTTCGCGCCGGGCGAGGCCTTCGACGACCTGGCGCCGGACGAGACCCGGACCACGACGGTCACCTACACCGTCGGCGACGGACGCGGCGGCAGCGGCCAGGCCACCGTCGAGGTGACGGTGGACGGCGAGAACGATGCGCCCGTCGTCGATGACGCGGCCTTCGATCTGGCCTTCGGCATCGAGGTCGGCACGGCGATCGGCACGGTCACCGGGTCGGACCCCGAGGGCGACACCCTGCAAGACTGGACCATCACGGCCGGCAACCCGAACAACGACGAGGACGCCACGCCGGCCTTCGCCATCGACCCCGACAGCGGCACGATCACGCTGGCGGACGGCGGCGACCTGGGAATCGACAACAGCTTCACGCTCAAGGTCGCGGCCTCGGACGGCACGGCCACCGCCGAGCCCGCGACGGTGGTCATCAACGGCGTCCCGGACATCCTGATCGAGTCGGTCACCGAGCCGGCGGACCGCGAAGTGCTCCAGATCACGGCGGACCAGATATTCGACGAGTTCGACCAGCCCGACGATGGCGACGAGACGCTGAGCGTCCCCGTGACGGTGGGCGATCAAGAGGAAACGATCACCGTCACGAGCGCGAACGTCGACTTCACCGACGCCGGGGCGATCGCCGGCGCCCTGTCCAACGAGATCAACACGGTGTTCGGGGACGCGCCCGTCGACAGCACGCCGGACGACGGGACGACCGGGAGCGATAAGGCCGAGGTGCAAATCGAAAGCAGTCGCTCGGTCGCGTTTGGCGAGCCCCAGATCGGGGGAACGACCGACACGCTTGACGCCAACCGCATCAACGGCGAGGACTTGGCGGAGGTCGACCGTCTGACGGTCGTGAACGCTCTCGAAGGGGCGAGCTTCAGCGTCAAGGTCACCAACGGCGGCGTGGAGGACACCGCGACGGTCGTCGCCGGCGCGGGCGACACGGCCGGCGACGTGCGCGACGCGCTGGTGACCGCCATTAACACCCTTTCCGATGTCGGCGTGACCGCCGCGCCGGCCGAACTCGCCGCCAACGAGCTCCTCATCAGCGACGACAACGCGGACGATGGCGGCTTCGACCTGGCGGTCCTGGCCGAGGCCGCCGCGAGCAATCCGATTACCGCGCTCGCGAGCGCGGATGGGCTGGATTACCTCGGGCTTTCCAGCGCGCAGCAACTCGCCGGCCTCTATGTGGGCTACTATGGCCGCGCCCCGGACCCGGCGGGGCTGGCCTACTGGGAGGCGGAGCGCACCGAGGGGCTGGCCGCGGGCAAGGGCGACGGGCAGGTTCTGGACGACATCGCCGAATCCTTCCGCCGGGACGGGGAGGCGCAGGGCCGGTATCCCTTCCTGGCAACGGACGCCGGCGAGGCCGTCGAGCCCGCGGCGGTCGCCGGGTTCGTCCAGGACGTCTTCGCGAACCTCTTCAACCGCGACGCCTCGGCGGAGGGGCTGGCGTTCTGGACGGGGGAGATCGAATCCCGCCTCGATGCCGGCATCAAGCTCGGCGACATCATCGTCGACATCATGGCCGGCGCCCAGGATGACGCCGAGGTGGACATCGACGGCGACGGCGCCCTGGAGATCGTGCACGACGCCCGGACCCTGGCGAACAAGATTCAGGTCGCGCAAGCCTACGTCCGCCAGATGGCCGAGGATGCCTATTCCCTTGGCGAGGCGGTCGACATCGTGGGCTCGGTCACGGCCTCGACGGACAGCGTCGATCAGGCCCTCGCGGCTCTGGACGTTTAGGGCGTCCCGGCTCACGGCGGGTGCGGCGCGCCCGACACCTCGCCATCGCGTGTTGCCATTCGTTTACTTGGGTCGCGAAACGCACTCACATTTGAGTTGCACCGCGACGCTTGCAATTACGGCGTAGCGACCCCCCGAACTCGATCTTATAAAAAACTTGCCTCTCCCGGAATTTCGATTTTACCATAAAGCCTTGAACAGAGGCGAAAGCCCATCTTCTTTCTTGTGATGTCGTGGCAGTCGTTCTGACCATCAGCAGCTACCACCGATTGTCCCCTGATATTCAGGGGGTCCAGAAGGTGGACGCCGGCCCGTTCACGATCGGGCGGGGCCGGGACTGCGACTGGGTGCTGGTCGACACCGAGAAGTTGCTGTCCAAGCGGCACTGTACCATCGAGCGGCAGGGCTCGGGGTATGCCATCGTCGATCACAGCCTGAACGGAACCTTCCTGAACGGCGACACCGAGGCGATCGGACAGGGCGGCCGGCGCGAACTGCATGACGGCGATGTCGTTCGGCTGAGCGACTACGAGATCCGCGTGACCGTCACCCCGGAGGCCGAGGCCGCGAATACGCCAGAGCATCGCCGCGAAGACGCGTTCGCGGGGCTGTCCGCCACCACGGCCGCCCCGCCGGACCCCGACCGCCTCGGGCAGCGCGCGGCGGTGCGGCCCCAGGTTCGGGAGACCGACTGGCGCGCGGGGACCTCCCCCGGCATGGCCGGGGAGGCGCCGGAGAGCGGGGAGATGCCGGCCTGGACGCCGGGGTCGGAGCGGGTCGCCCTGCGCCCCACCCACGCCGTGATTCCCGAGGACTGGCAGGAAAGGGTGGCGGCGCCCGAGGCGCCGGAGAGCGGGGCCGACGAGCCCTCGCCCCGATTTCCTGGTTCCGCCGCCGATAAGGTGGAAGCAGCCCCCGAAACCCCCGACGCGCCTGACGTGCCCGCCGGTCCCGAGGCTGCCGGCCCTGAAGTGGCACCGCCGGAGGCGCCTGGCGCGGCGCCGATTGGAGACCGGCCTGGCGTCTTCCCGCCGCCCCTGCCGGAGGGTCCGGCGGCGGAGGGGTCCAACGTGGAGACCCGCGACCGGCCGGCCGCGCCGCATGCGCCCCCGTCACCCGGCGGTGCGGAACCGCCGCGGCAACCTGCGGAAACGCCGGGACCGCCTCGCGGACCGCGAAGCCCGGGCGGCGTGGATCAGGCTTCGGAAGGCCTGGCGGCGTTCCTGCGCGGGGCCGGGCTCGATCCCGCGATGGTTCCGGGCGACGATCCGGAACAGACCCTGGAGACCGCCGGCGCGCTGTTTTCTGCCGCGGTGGCCGGGATGATCGACGTGCTCGCCACGCGCAGCGAGGTGCGCAACGAGTTCCGCCTGGCCCAGACCGTGATCCGGCCGACGGAGAACAACCCCCTGAAGTTCTCGGCCTCGGCGACGGACGCCCTGCGCGTCCTGCTGAGCCGGAACGCCTCGGGCTACATGTCGGCCCAGTCGGCCATGAACGAGGCCGTGGACGACGTGAAGGCGCACCAGATCGCCGTCATGGCCGGCGTCCAGGCGGCGGTGCAGGGCCTGCTGAAACGCTTCGACCCCGAGGCCCTGGAGCAGCGCTTCGCGCAGGAACGCGGCATGGCCGTGCTCGGCTCGCGCAAGGCGCGCTGCTGGGATGCCTTCGTCCGCCTCTACGGCGAGATCGCCGAGGAGGCCGAGGATGACTTCCACGCCGTCCTGGGACGGGAGTTCGCCAAGGCCTACGAGGCCTGCGCCCGCAACAGGCGGTCGAAATGACAACACGAACGAAAAGGATGTCGCCGTGATCGGTTGGAGAAAAGGGGCGGTCCTGGCGGTGCTGCTGCCGCTCGCCGCCGGGGGGCTGTCCGCGTGCCTGGGCGCGGCCGGCGGGGTGGCCGGAGCGGTGATCGGCGAGTTGTTCGAGCCCGGCCCGACCCGCCTGGAGGCGAAGATGGTCGCGGACGACAACCTCAACCCGGACTACAGCGGCCGACCCTCGCCGCTCGTCGTCCGCCTCTATGCCCTGAAGAACACCGTGGCATTCGAGAACACGGATTTCTTCAAGCTTTACGAGAGCGACGTGGGCGTGCTCGGCGGCGACCTGCTGAACCGCAAGGAATACCAGCTCAAGCCAGGCGAGACGAAGGAGATCGAGGGCGAGCTGAACGAGGAGGTGGAGTTCCTCGGCATCCTCGCGGCCTACCAGGACATCGACAACGCGGTCTGGCGGTCGACCGTGAAGCTGGAATCCCACAGCACGAACGAGGTCAAGATCCAATTCAAGTCCACGCAGGTCGTGGCCAGTCTCGAAGATTAGCAGGCGAGCCGGCACCGTGTCCGAATTCAACAAGGTCGTCTGGACCGAGGGCCTGTTCCTCCGACCCCAGCATTTCCAGCAGCAGGATCGCCACATGGAGTACCTGCTGCGCCTGGGCACCGCGGGGCTGCAGCCCTTGCGCTGGGGCTTCTCGCGTCTGGAGGTCAACCAGGAGCTGCTGTACAGCGGCAAGCTCGCCCTGAGCGCCTGCCGCGGCGTGATGACCGACGGCACGCCCTTCGACCTGCCGGCCGACGGCCCCGCGCCGCCGCCGCTGGAGCCGGGGGTGGAGACCCGCGACAGCGTGGTCTACCTCGCCCTGCCGCTGCGCCAGCCGGGCGTGCCCGAGATCGATACAGACGGCGGCGCCGACGGCGCGGCGCGCTACGCGTCCAGCGAGGCCGAGGTGAGCGACAGCGCGGACAGCGGTGGCGCGCCGGTGTCCATCGCCGTCGCCTCGCCGAAGTTCCGCCTGCTGCCGGAGAGCGCCGAGCGCGACGGCTTCCTGACGCTGCCCGTGGCGCGCATCGCCGAGGTGCGCGCCGACCGGCACATCATCCTCGACGAGCACTACATTCCGCCCGTCCTGGACGCGCGGGTGCATCCGGACATCGGCGGCTTCCTCGACGAGTTGGAGGGCCTGCTGCATCAACGCGGCGACCGCCTGGCGGGCCGGGCCTCCACCGCCGGGCGCGGCAGCGCGGAGATCGTCGACCTGCTGCGCCTGCAGGCCATGAACCGCTACGAGCCCCGGGTGGCGCACCTGGCGCGCCTGCGCGACCTGCATCCGCTGCGCGTCTACGAGCTGCTGGTCGAGATCGCCGGCGAGCTGGCGACCTTCACCGACGCGCGCCGGCCGCCGGCGTTTCCGGCCTACGACCAGGACGATCTCCAGGCCACCTTCGAGCCGGTCATCTCGGCGATCCGGGCCGCCTTCAGCCGCGAGCCGGAAACCGCGGCGGAGCAGATTCCGCTCAGCGCGGTCAACCGCTTCGGCATCGCGACCGCGGAGATCCGCAACCGCAGCCTGCTGGACAACGCCATGTTCGTCATGGCGGTCGCCGCCGACATGCCGACGGAGAAGCTGCGCAACCACTTCCCCGGTCAGGTGGTGGCCGGCCCGGTCGACCGCATTTCCGAGCTGGTCAATCTGGCCTTGCCGGGCATCAAGCTGCGGCCGCTGCCGGCGGCGCCGCGCCAGCTCCCGTTCCATGCCGGGGCGACCTACTTCGAGCTCGATCGGAACTCGGAGGTCTGGAAGGAGCTGAAGGCCTCGGGCGGGCTCGCGTTCCACATCGGCGGGACCTACCCGAATCTGTCGATGACGCTCTGGGCGATCCGTCAATGACGTTGCGGCGGCGCCCGTCGGGCATGCCGCCAGGGAGGTTCAGGTGAGCGCGGATGGCGATGACGATCGGACGATCCTGCGGCCCACGCCGGGCGGCCGCCGCCCCGCGACGCAGCGGCCGGCCAGCGAGCCCCCGGCCGCGCCCGCCGAGCCCACGCCCGCCTCGCCGTCGCCCCAGGGCGCGGCCGGGCCCGCGCCCGCACCGGTGACCGCGACACCGCCGGGCGAACCGTTGGAAATCTCGGACTCCTCCGGCAACCCGCTGATCGCCGCCGGCGCCACGCTGCTGACCCTGGCCTCGCAGCTTCGCGGGGCGGTCAGCCATGCCGACGTGCCGGCCCTGCGCCAGCGCGCGCTGCAGGAGATCAAGGCCTTCGATCAGCGCGCCCGCGAGGCCGGCGTCTCCTCGGAGGACGTCAACACCGCCCGCTACGCTCTCTGCGCGCTGCTGGACGAGACCGTGCTCAACACGCCCTGGGGCAGCCAGAGCGTCTGGGCCACGGAAAGCCTCCTGATCACGCTCTATCGCGAGCGCACCGGCGGCGAGCGCATCTTCCAGATCATCTCGGCGCTGTCCGAGCAGCCCGGCGGCAACCTGCACCTGCTGGAGTTCCTTTACGTCTGCCTGTCGCTGGGCTTCCAGGGCAAGTACGGCATCATCCCCAACGGCCAGCAGCAGCTCGAACGCGTGCGCCAGGATCTCCACCACACCATCCGCCGGCAGCGCGGTGACGGCGGGGAGGCGATCTCGCCGCACTGGCTGGGCCTGCAGGACCCGCGCCCCCGGGTGGCGCGGACGTTGCCGCTGTGGGTCGCCGTGGCCGGCGCCGGAGCGGTCATCACGGGGCTGTTCGTCGCCTTCACCCTGATGCTGAACGCGCAGTCCGACACCGCCTTCGCGCGGCTGAACGACCTCGCGCGCGACCGCGCCCCGGCCCAGCCGGTCGCCGCGCAGGCCCTGGTCGAGCCGGAAGAGGGCACGCGCGGCGTGCCCGAGGTGGTGGACGACCTGCGCGCCGAGCTGGCGGCGGAGATCGAGGCCGGGCGGATCGAGGTCTTCCAGGCCGGCAACCGGGCGCGCATCCTGCTGCGCAATCGCGGACTCTTCTCGTCGGGCTCGGCCGCGGTCACCGACGCCTACCGGCCGGTCCTCGACAAGGTCGCCCGCGCCATCGCCGGCGCGCCGCGCCCCATCCTGGTGACCGGGCACAGCGACAACGTGCCGATCCGCACGGTGCGCTTCCCCTCGAACTGGCATCTGTCGAAGGCGCGCGCCGAGGCGGTGATGGAGGTCCTGGCACGCGGCTCCGGCGAGGCCGGCCGCTTCGTCGCCGAGGGACGCGCCGACAACGAGCCGATCGCGGACAACGCCTCCGCCGCCGGACGCGAGAAGAACCGCCGCGTGGAGATCAATCTGCGGCCCTGGTGAGGGCCGCCGACGCCAGCGCCGACGCCTCGCCGCGTCGCCGGCCCGCACGAAGGACGGACGCATGAAGAAGGCCTTCAAGTTCCTGTTCGGCTGGCTCGGCAACCGCTATGTCCTGTCGGTGCTGGGCCTGGTCTGCCTGTGCTTGATCATCTGGTTCATCGGGCCGCTGATCGCCGTGGCGGGCTGGGCGCCGCTGGGGCCGGAGACGACCCGCTGGATCGTGATGATCGCGGTGGCCTTCGTCTGGGGTCTGGTCAGCGTCGGCTCGGCGCTGCGCCAGCGCCGCGCCAACGCCGCGGCCGTGGCGGACCTCATGCACTCCGGCAAGCCCGAGGCGGCGGACCCCGGCGCCGAGGAAAAGCAGGAGCTGCAGGCGCGCTTCCACGAGGCACTCGGCCTGCTGAAGCGCGCGCGCCTGGGCCAGCGGGGCCGCCGGCGCTACCTCTACCAGCTTCCCTGGTACGTCATCATCGGCCCGCCGGGCGCCGGCAAGACCACGGCGCTGCGCAACTCCGGCCTGGAGTTCCCGCTCAGCGAGCACTTCGGCGACCACAAGGTGCGCGGCGTCGGCGGCACGCGCAACTGCGACTGGTGGTTCACCGACGAGGCGGTGATCCTGGACACGGCCGGCCGCTACACCACGCAGGACAGCGACCAGGCGGCGGACGCGGCGGCCTGGCAGGGCTTCCTCGACCTGCTGCGCAAGCACCGCCGGCGCCGCCCGCTCGACGGCGTCATCGTCGCCGTCGGGGCCGACATCCTCGCCCGCGCCCGGCCCGAGGAGATCGAGGAGCACGCCCAGCGGGTGCGCCAGCGCCTGCAGGAGATCACCGGCCGGCTGGGGCTGCAGCTTCCGGTCTACTTCATGCTGACCAAGTGCGACCTGGTCTCCGGCTTCGTCGAGTTCTTCGACGACCTGGGCCGCGAGGGCCGCAACCAGGTCTTCGGCTTCACCTTCGAGGCGACCGACGCCGGCCAGCAGCCGCTGCGCGAGATCGACACCCGCTTCGACGAACTGTTCGCCTCGCTGGACGGCCGGCGGCTGGATCGTCTGGGACATGAGGGCTCGGCCGCGCGCCGGGGGCAGATCTACAACTTCCCCCAGCAGCTCGCCTCGCTCCGCCCGGCCATCAAGACCTTCACCGAGCGCGCCTTCGGCGCGACGCGCTACGAGGCGCCGGTGCTGCTGCGCGGCGTCTACTTCACCAGCGGCACCCAGGAAGGCACGCCGATCGACCGGCTGATGGCCAACATGGCGGGGCGCTTCGGCTTCGACCGGGCCTCGATGAGTGCCTTCAGCGGCAAGGGGCGCAGCTACTTCCTGACCCGCCTGCTGCGCGAGCTGGTGTTCCAGGAGGCCTCGCTGGTCGGCGCGCGCGGGTTCCTCGCGCGCTACCGGGGCACGGCGGACCGCCTGGCCTACGGCGGCACGGCGGCGGTGGCGCTGCTGTTGGGCCTGGCGCTCTTGACCAGCTTCTGGCGCAACGAGGCCCTGATCGGGGAGGTCGAGGCCGAGCTGGACGCCGCGCCGGAAGCGCCGACGGCGCAGTCCGCCAGCGTGGGCGCGACGGTGCGCTACCTGAACTGGCTGCGCGACCTGCCCGGCGGCTACGCCGAGGACACCGGCGCCATCCCCGTGCTGATGGGCCTGGGGCTGTACCAGGGCAACAAGCTGGGCGCGGCGGCGGAGCGCGCCTACGCCCGCGGCCTGGAGCAGGTGCTGCTGCCCAGGCTGCTGAGCCGGCTGGAACAGCAGATGAGCCAGGCCCGCGAGCGCACGGACTTCCTCTACGAGGCGCTCAAGGTCTACCTGATGCTGGGTCACCCCCAGCGCCTCGACCGCGAGCTGGTGGAGACCTGGGTGAAGCTCGACTGGCGGCAGGTGCTGGGCGGCGAGGCGGATACCGGTCTGAACGCCGACTTCGCCGGGCACCTGGAAGCGCTGCTCGACGACGGCTACGAGGCGCCGCGCCTGAACGGCGCCCTGGTGGCCGAGGTGCGCCAGGCGCTGTCGCGCATGACGCTGGCCCAGCGCGTCTACGCGCAGATCAAGAGCGGCCCGCGCGCCGCCGAGATGCCGGACTGGCGGCTGCCCGAGGTGGTCGGCACGGGCGCGGCGGACTACTTCCGGGTGAACGGCGGGCCAGCCGGCGCGCGCAGCATTCCGGGCCTGATGACGCGCGCGGGCTATCGCAAGGTGTTCCTGGCCGAGGGGCCGCAGGTGCTGAACCAGGCCCTCGAAGAGACATGGGTGCTGGGCGAGGACTATGCGCAACGCCAGGAGCGGCGCGAGGCCAGCTCGCTGCTGTCGCGGGTCACCGAGATCTACTTCGACGACTACATCCGCGCCTGGGAGTCTTACCTGCAAGAGGTCAGCGTGCGGCGGTTCCGCGGGCTGCGCGACGGCAGCGAGATGCTGAACGAGCTGGGCAGCCTGAACTCGCCGATCAAGCAGTTCCTGCGGGCCGTCACGCAGGAGACCAGCTTGTCCGCGAAATCCCTGGCGGGCGGCCAGGAGCAGGCGGAGTCCGGCGCGCTCGCCAAGGTGCAGAAGCGGGTGCAGCAGTTGCTGGACGTCGTGGAGGAACAGCGTCCCGGCGCCGATCCCGCCGCCGCGGTGGAGCGCCGCTTCCAGCCCATCCACGACCTGGTGCGCACCAGCGAGAGCGGCGCGGCGGAGATCGACCGGGTGCTGGAGATGCTGCGCGAGCTGTCCACCCATCTGGGCGAGATCGACCTGGCGGCCGGGCGCGGCGACGCGGCCATCGCGGCGGCGAGCGACCAGGCCACCGGGCGCAGCCTGATCGGCCGCGTGCGGCTCCAGGCGCGCCGCCAGCCGGACCCCCTGGGACGCTGGCTGGCGGCCCTGGCCGAGCAGGCGGCGGCGGTCACGCTGCGCGACGCCGGCCAGCGCTCCAGCAGCGTCTGGGAGTCGAAGCTGTATCCCTTCTGCCGCGACGCGCTCAGCAACCGTTATCCCTTCGCGCCGGAGAGCCCGCAGGAGGTGAACCTCGCGGACTTCACCAAGTTCTTCGGGCCGGAAGGCATGGTCGACGGCTTCTTCGGGCAGTACCTCAAGCCCTTCGTCGACACCTCGGTCAGCCCCTGGCGCAAGCTGGCCAGCGCCGGCGGTGCCTTGCAGGTGGACCAGAGCGCCCTGAACAACCTGGAGCGCGCCCGCGCCATCAAGCGGGCCTTCTTCCAGTCGGGCAGCGCGACGCCGAAGGTCGAATTCCAGCTTCGCCCCCTGACGCTGGACTCGGCGGCCAGCCAGGTGGTGCTGGAAATCGGCGAGCAGCGTATCGCATACCGCCACGGCCCCAGCCGCTTCCGCGCCATGCAGTGGCCGCCGCCGGGCGGGGCGCAGCGCGCCCGCGTCCAGTTCACGCCGCTTCAGGGCGGACCCGCGTCGGGCTACAGCGCCAACGGCCCCTGGGCCTGGTTCCGGCTGCTGGACAGGGCGCAAATCGGCTCGGCCGGCAGCCAGGACCGCCTGAACGTCACCTTCGAGTCCAAGGGGATGACCGCCGTCTTCGAGCTGCAGGCCAGCAGCCTGGTCAATCCCTTCACCATGAACGCGCTGGAGTCCTTCAGGTGCATGAACGGGCTGTAGGTGCGCCCGCCGAGGGCGTCGGCATCTTCGGCAAGCTGCCCTGCCGCGGCGACTTCATCACGCGCGGCTTGCCGGGCGCGCTGGCCGAGCGGCTGCATGGGCTGCTGCACGAGACCATCACCGAGGGGCGCCGGCTGTACGGCGACGACTGGCTCGACGCCTATCTCACGGCGCCGATCTGGCGCTTCGCCGCCACCGCCGGCTGCCTGGGCGAGATGGCCTGCGTGGGATTGCTGATGCCCAGCGTGGACGCGGTGGGGCGGCATTTCCCCGTGGCGGTGCTGTACCGGACGGGGCAGGCCAGCGGCGCGGCGGCCCTCCTGACCGGGGCGTCGGCGTGGCTGACGGAGGCCGAGCGGCTGGCGCTGTCCGCGCTGGACGAGGTGCTGGACGCCGACGGCCTGGAGGCCGCGCTGATCGCGCTTGCGCCGCCGGACGCCGGTCGCCACGACCCCCCGGGGGCGATGGTCGGGCGGCGGCTGCCCTGGCGGATTCCCCTTGGCGCGGTGGACGGCGAGCTGACGCTGGACGGCTGCGCCGCGCTGGCCGACCGGGCGCTGGACGCCTGCGCTGGCGCCCACAGCCTGTGGGCGACCGCCGGGTCCGACCGGGTCGCGCCGGAGCTTCGGGTCTGCGCCGGCCTGCCGGACGTCGCCGGCCTCGTCACCTTCGTCGTGGGCGACGCCGCGCCGGTCGCGCCGCCGTCGCCGGAACAGGAGGCGAGCCGGTGAGCGACCTTGCCGCGCCGACCCCGACCTCCGTCTTTCACAGCCACGTGGGCGTGGTGCGCACGGTCAACGAGGACGCCTTCCTCGACGCGCCGGAGGCCGGGATCTGGCTGGTTGCCGACGGCATGGGCGGCGAGGCGCAAGGCGAGCGCGCCAGCCGGGCGGTGGTCGACGGCCTGGCCGGGCTGGCGGCGACGACCAGCCTGGACGTCCGGGTCCAGCAGGCCGTCGACATCCTCCAGCGGATCAATGCCGAGCTCCAGCAGGCGGTGGCCGAGACGGTGGACGCGCGCATGATCGCGACCACGGTGGCCTGCCTGATCGGTTTCGAGGATTCGCGCTGCGTCTGCCTCTGGGCCGGGGACAGCCGCGTCTATCGCTGGCGGCGCGGCCGCCTGGAACGCCTCACCCGCGACCACAGCCAGGTGCAGGACCTGATCGACGATCAGGTCATCGACGCCGAGGCGGCCCGCGACCATCGGCTCAAGCATGTCATCACCCGCGCCGTCGGGGCCTTGCCCGACCTGGAACTGGAGCAGCGCGAGGACCTGGCGGAGCCCGGCGACCTTTACCTGCTGTGCAGCGACGGCCTGCACGGCCTGGTCACCGACGCCGAGCTGGAGCGCATGCTGGGCGCGGCGGGCCCGGACGAGCTGACCCGCGCGCTGGTCCACCTGGCCGTCTCGCGCGGGGCGCCGGACAACGTCACCGTGGGGATCGTGCAGCCGTGAGCGACGCCGTTTTCGAGCCCGATCCGCGGCTTCTCGCCGCCGCCGGCGAGGCGGTGCCCGGCGACGCGCCGGCCGGCATCAACGCCCGCTACGAGACCGAGTACGAGGCGCTGGAGACCGAGATCGGCAAGCTGGAGGCCATTAATGGCCAGCCGGTGGACTGGCGGCGCGTGGTCGAACTGGGACTGACGGTCCTGCGCGACAAGTCCAAGGACCTGAACGCGGCCTGCTTCGTCGCGCGCGGCCTGGTCGATCAGCGCGGTTTCGCCGGCCTGGCCGACGGGCTGACGCTGGTGCACACCCTGGCCAGCACCTACTGGGAGGAGATGTTCCCGCCCGCCAAGCGGGCGCGGGCCCGGGGCGCGGCGCTGGAGTGGCTGAACGACCGCCTGAAGCCCTGGGTGGAGAAGGCGGAGCCGGGCGAGCGCGACGCCGCGGCGGTGGTCCACGCCGCCGAGACGATGAGCGCGCTGGAGGCCCTGGCCGAGGAGAAGCTGGGCGAGCGGGCGCCGGCCTTCGGGGAGCTGCGCCGGTTGCTGACCGGCATGGCGGAGGAAGCCCGGCGCACCCTGGACGCCCAGGCCGAGGCGCGCGCGGCCGAGGAGGCGCCGGCGCCTGAGGAGGCGAAGCCGGCACCTGCGGCGGAGACCCCGCCGAGCGCGGCGCCTCAGCCCCAGGCATCCCAGCCCGAAAAGGCGGCCCCGGCGAAGCCCGCTCCAACCCAGGCGCAAGAGGCCGCACCGGCGCCGGCCGTGGAACTGCCCGCCGAGCCGACGGCGGACGTGACCAAGAGCCTGCGGGCGATCCAGGGCGCGCTGCGGCCGCTGGCCGAGCATCTGCGCCAGCAGTCGCTGGGCGACCCGCGCGCCTATCGCCTGCTGCGCACGGCGGTCTGGCTGCCGATGGCGCAGTTGCCGCCGCACGACGGCGGACAGACGCAGATCCCGCCAGTCGACCCAGGGGTGATCCAGTCGCTGGAGACGATGGCCGCCAACGGTAGCCACGCCGAGGTGGTCGCCCGCGCGGAGGACGCTTTCGTCGCGGCGCCGTTCTGGCTGGACTGCCACCGCTTCACCGCCGCCGCGCTGGACGCCCTCGGGCACGTGCCGGCCCGCCAGGCGGTCGTGGCCTCCCTGCGGCATTTTCTGGATCTGATGCCCGATCTGCCGGGCCTGCGCCTGGCCGGCGGGCAGCCGGTGGCGGACGATCAGACCCGGACCTGGCTGGACGCCGAGGTGCTGGGCGGTCCGGCGGCCGATTCGTCCGGGACGGGAGCGGGGCCCGCGGAGCCCTGGACCCAGGCGTTGCAGGAGGCCCGGCAGGTGTCCCGCGAGCGCGGCTTCGAGGCCGGCCTGGCGGTCTTCCGTGACGGCATCCGACAGGCCGACGGCCTGCGCAACCGGTTCCTGTGGTCCATCAATCAGGCGAAGTACTGTATGGGGTCATCACGTCCCGACGTTGCACTTCCGCAGTTGCAAGAACTGGACGATATCGCCGTCGCGTTCGGATTGGATCGCTGGGAGCCGGAACTGATGATTGAGTTGGCGAAGAACCTTCTGCTCTGTTATCGTAACGCAAAAGTGGACGCGAATATCCAGGC
Source organism: uncultured Rhodovibrionaceae bacterium (assembly GCA_964561005.1). GTDB lineage: Bacteria > Pseudomonadota > Alphaproteobacteria > Kiloniellales > Rhodovibrionaceae > CAZLNO01. The sequence goes on from CAZLNO010000013.1 coordinate 44,067, forward strand.
CGACCGGGATAGGCGAATGCCGAGGCTTGCGAAATTCGTGGCAACATTTGATGCGGTATCGGCAGCCGACTTGTTGAAGCAGTAGGTCCACCTCCGGCCTCGACGGATTGGGTGGCCGGTGGCCCTTTTGCGAAACGTGGAATTGGAGGATCTGGACATGGCGAAGGAAGCCTCGGTCGCGCCGAAGGAGCGCATCAACATCGTCTACAAGCCGGCGACCGGCGACGCCCAGGAAGAGATCGAGCTGCCGCTGAAGCTGCTGATGCTGGGCGACTATCTCGGCCGGCCCGACGATCGGCCGATGGAGGATCGCAAGCCGATCAACGTCGACAAGGACAACTTCAACGAGGTGATGCGCAAGCAGGACCTCAAGCTCGACCTCAACGTCGCCGACAGACTGTCGGACGAAGAGGGCGAGGAGATGGGGGTCAGCCTGAAGTTCGAGACCCTGAAGGACTTCGAGCCCGAGCAGATCGTCCGGCAGGTGCCGGAGTTGCGCCAGCTCCTGGAGCTGCGCGAGGCGCTGGTGGCGCTGAAGGGACCGCTCGGCAACGTGCCGGCGTTCCGCAAGCGCATTCAAGGCGCGCTGAACGACGACGCGGCGCGGGAAAAGCTCCTGAAGGAGCTGGGCGTCGGCGAGAACAAGCCCGAGGAATGACCCAGTGCGGGTGCGGCCAACAAATCGCGTGAAAGGCTTTGCGCGTGGAGCCGGAGGATGTGATGGCGGATGCAAAGCAGACGGCGGGCGAGGCGCCTGAGGCGGCCGAGGCGACGACCGAGGAAGCCGGCCTTCTCGACCAGATCATGCAGGAGACCAAGCTGCGGCCCAGCGACGAGGGCTACAGCGTCGCCAAGCGCGGCGTCGAGGCCTTCATCGCCGAGATGCTGGGGCCGAAACGGGCCGAGCAGAAGGTCAACAAGGACGTCGCCGACCAGATGATCGCGGAGATCGATCGCAAGCTGAGCGTCCAGCTTGACGAGATCATGCACAATCCGGACCTGCAGCGACTGGAATCGGCCTGGCGCGGACTGAAGTACACCGTCGACAAGACGAATTTCCGCGAGAACATCAAGATCGAGATTCTCAACGCCTCCAAGGACGACCTGCTGGAGGACTTCGAGGACTCGCCGGAGGTCGTGAAGTCGGGCCTCTACAAGCACGCCTACGTGGCCGAGTACGGCCAGTTCGGCGGCGAGCCGATCGGCGGCATGATCGCCAACTACGAGTTCGGCCCCGGTCCGCAGGACATCAAGCTGCTGCAGTACTGCGCCAGCGTGGCGACCATGGCGCACGCGCCCTTCATCGCCGCGGCGGGTCCGCAGTTCTTCGGCCTCGACAGCATCGAGGGCCTGCCGAACCTGAAGGACCTGAAGTCGATCTTCGAGGGACCGCAGTACGCCAAGTGGCGCAGCTTCCGGGAGTCGGAGGACAGCCGCTATGTCGGGCTGACCATGCCGCGCTTCCTGCTGCGCCTGCCCTATGGCGAGGAGACCAATCCGGTCAAGGCCTTCAACTACGAGGAGACGGTCTCGGGCTCGCACGAGCACTACCTCTGGGGCAACACGGCCTTCGCCTTCGCCACGCGGCTGACCGACAGCTTCGCCAAGTACCGCTGGTGCCCCAACATCATCGGCCCGCAGTCCGGCGGCGCGGTCGAGGACCTGCCGCTGCACCACTTCGAGGCGATGGGCGACATCGAGGCCAAGATCCCGACCGAGGTGATGATCTCCGATCGGCGCGAGTACGAGCTGGCCGAGGAGGGCTTCATCCCGCTGACCTTCCGCAAGGGCAGCGACAACGCCGCCTTCTTCTCCGCCAACTCGGTACAGAAGCCCAAATACTTCGGCAACACGAAGGAGGGCAAGGAAGCGGAGACGAACTACAAGCTGGGCACGCAACTCCCCTACCTCTTCGTCATCTCGCGACTGGCCCATTACATCAAGGTGCTCCAGCGCGAGCAGATCGGAAGTTGGAAGGAGCGGGTCGATCTGGAGAACGACCTCAACAAGTGGATCAAGCAGTACGTCGCCGACCAGGAGAACCCGGCGCCGGAAGTGCGCAGCCGCCGCCCGCTGCGCGCGGCGAAGATCCACGTGGAGGACGTCGAGGGCGATCCGGGGTGGTATCGCGTGGCGATCAGCGTTCGCCCGCACTTCAAGTACATGGGCGCCAGCTTCGAGCTGTCGCTGGTGGGCAAGCTGGACCAGTCCTGATCGCCGGGACGACGAACGGGCATGGCGGCCGGCACATAAGAAGCCGCCCGGCCCGACGGGGATGTCGCGTTGGCCGAGAAGACCCTTCTGGAGCGCATCGACGACGGCGATGCGGAAACCGAGCGGCGCAGCCAGGTGGACGCGCAGGCGGCGGTGGACTCCGTCATCGCCCACCTGGGCCGCCTGCTGAACGTCCGGCAGGGCAGCGTGGCGACGCTGCCCGACTACGGCATGCCGGACTTCAACGACCTGGCGCACCAGGACGGCCGCGTCGTCAACCCGCTGCGCGCCGCGATCGCGGAGGTGATCTCCCGCTACGAGCCGCGCCTGACCCGGCTGTCGGTGACCTACGTGCCGGACGAGGACAACGTGCTCGACCTGCGCTTTCGCATCACCGCGACCCTGGTTCTCGGGGGCGGGCGCGCGCCGGTCACCTTCGACACCCTGATCGGGGAGAAGGGCCAGGTGCAGGTGCGCGGATGAACAGGGCGGAGGCGCCGCGGCGATGACCTTCAACCGCTACTACCAGGACGAGCTGGCCTTCCTTCGCGACCTCGGCCGCGAGTTCGCGGAGGCGAATCCCAGTCTGGCGCCCTTCCTAGCCGAGCGCAGCAGCGACCCGGACGTGGAGCGGCTGCTGGAGGGTTTCGCTTTCCTGACCGGGCGCGTCCGCGAGCGGCTGGACGACGAACTGCCGGAGCTGACCCACGGCATCCTGTCGCTGGTCTATCCCAACTTCCTGCAGCCGGTCCCCTCGACCACCATCGTCGAGTTCACGCCGCTGGCGAACATGGTGACCGCACCGGTCGAGGTGCCGGCGGGCGTGGAGATCGACTCCGTGCCGGTCGACGGCACCGCCTGCCGTTTCCGCACCTGCGCGCCGGTGGACCTGCTGCCGCTGCGCGTCGCCAAGGCGGAAGCCGTGCGCCAGGGTGTGACCAGCGAGCTGCGCGTGACCTTCAAGGTTCTGGGGAACGCCAGCGCCGAGGATCTCGCGGGCCACAGGCTGCGCCTGCACTTCCACGGCGACGTGCTGACGGGGCGCAGCCTCTATCTCTGGACGCTGCACTATCTGGAGGCGGTGCGCCTGGAACTGCCGGGCGACAAGGTTCTGACCTTCGGACCGGAGATCGTGTCGCCCGCGGGGTTCGACCAGGACGAGGCGCTGCTGCCGTTTCCCGACAATGCCTTCCAGGGCTACCGGATTCTCCAGGAGTACTTCACCCTGCCGGAGCGCTTCCTGTTCGTGGATTTCGCGCGGGTATTGAACGCGGTGGCGCAGGCCCACGCGGGCGAGTTCACGCTGGTGTTCCGCTATACCCGGCCGCTGGAGGAACAGCTTCGTCCGCGCGAGGACAACATCCGCCTGAACTGCGTGCCGGCGATCAACCTGTTCAAGACCGACGCGCACCCGCTGCGGGTCGACCGCAACAAGACCCAGTACCGCGTGCGCCCCGGCATCCGCGAGCCCGCGCATGCCGAGGTCGTGACCGTCGATCGGGTCGAGGGCTGGTCGCGCGGCAGCGCGCGCCGGCGCAGCTACCAGCGCTTCGAGAGCTTCAGCTTCGACAACGAGCATCAGGGCGCGGGCTACTACCGCCTGCGCCTCCAGCCATCGGTGCTGGGCGAAGGCGTGGAGACCTACATCGCCTTCATCGACCACGCCGACCGCTCCGTGGTGCCGGAGTGCGAGACGGTCGCCGTCGAGCTGACCTGCTGCAACCGTCACTTGCCGGAGAAGCTGCGCGCCGGCGACATCCATCTCGCCACCGGCTCCTCGCCGGAGTACGCCACCTACCGCAACCTGTCGCGGCCGACGCCGGCCGTCGCGCCGCCGCTGGACCGCGGCCTGATGTGGCTGCTGATCTCCAACCTCTCGCTCAACTACGTCTCGCTGAGCGACATCGCGGCCCTGCGCGTCGTGCTTTCCGCCTACAACTTCCGGGCCTTCTACGACCGCACGGCCGAGCGCGAGCAGCGCCTGCGCCTGGAGGGGCTGGCCGAGACGCGCTCGCGGACCGTCGACCTGCTGCACCGGGGCATGCCGGTGCGCGGGCTGCGCACCGAGCTGACGCTGCAGGAGAGCAAGTTCGCCGGTGAAGGCGAGATGTACCTCTTCGCCACGGTGCTGAACGAGTTCTTCCGGCTCTATGCCAGCGTCAACGCCTTCCACCAGCTCGTGGCCCACGGGGCCGAAACCGGGGAGGTCTACGAATGGCCGCCGAAGACGGGCCAGCAGCCGATCCTCTGATCGCCGACCTGCTGTGCGCGCCGCGCCGCTACGACTTCCATCAGGCGGTCGAGCTGCTGTCGGCGATCGCCCCCGACGGCAAGGCGGTCGGCTATGCCGTCAGCCCCGAGGAGGAGCATCTGCGCTTTCGCGCCGACCCCAGCCTGGCCTTTCCGGTCGCCGACGTCACCGGCATCGAGGTGCTGGACGGAGAGGGCCGCAACGTGCCGCGCTTCCGCCTGACCGTGACCTTCATGGGGCTCTACGGCACCGCCTCGCCGCTGCCCGCGTTCTACAACGAGGCCATCGCGCAGAGCGACGACGAGCCGAACAACCGCCGCGACTTCCTGGACCTTTTCAATCACCGGCTGATCTCGCTGACCTACCGGAGCTGGCGGCGCTATCGCCACTACCTGCAGTACCGGGACCGCGGCCGCGACCCTTTTTCCAGGCAGATGCTGGCCTTCGCCGGCCTGCTGCCGGATGAGGTGCGCGACCGCATCGCGCCCGAGCATCCGGAAAAGCTGCTGGCCTGCGTCGGGCTGCTGGCCCTGCGCTCGCGCTCGGGCAGCATCGTCGCCGCCGTGGTCTCCCGCATGTTCGGCGGCATCCGGGTGCGGGTGGAAGAGTTCGTCGAGCGCTGGGTCGCCATTTCCCCGGAGCAGCGCTGCCGTCTGGGCCAGGCCAACGCGGGGCTCGGTCAGAGCGCGGTGGCCGGCGCGCGGGTGCGCGACGTCGCGGGCAAGTTCAATCTCGCCCTCGGGCCGCTCGACTTCCGGAGCTTCCGGCGGCACCTGCCGGACGGCCCGGACTACCAGCCGCTGCGCTCCCTGGTGCGCTTCCTGCTGCGCGATCCGCTGGACTTCGACGTGCGGCTCAAGTTGCGCCGGGAGGAGATGCCGGGGCTGCACCTCGGCGGCGACTGCCCGGCCCGACTCGGCTGGTCGAGCTGGCTGGGCGACCTGGACGCGGCGGACGGCGAGGTCCGCTTCGCCGGGGAGCGGGCGCCCGCCGGCGCGGCGGCCGCCTGACCTGAACGAGGAGACGGAAACCGTGATCGAACTCGACCTGAAGGCCCTGCTCCGGCGGCTGAACCAGCCCTCCCGCAAGGCCCTGGAGAGCGCGGCCGGCATGTGCATGTCGCGCAGCAATTACGAGGTGACGCTCGAGCACATGCTCCTCGTCCTCGCCGACAGCAGCGACCAGGACGTGCCGCTGATCCTGCACCACTTCGGCATCGATCCCGCGCGCATGCGCAAGGCGCTGACGCGGGCGGTGGAGGGTCTGCGCACCGGCAACGCCGGACGGCCCGTCTTCTCGCCGATCCTGCTGGAGTGGTTCCAGGACGCCTGGCTGGTGGCGTCGGTGGAACTGGGCCTCGGCGAGGTGCGTTCCGGCGCGCTGCTGGCGGCGCTGGCGTTCAACAAGGCGCGCTACGGCAGCGACGAGATCCAGGACCTGCTGGAGGCCATCGACCCCGCCACGCTGCGGCGCGACTTCGCCGACATCGTGGCCGGCTCCTCGGAGGAGGGGACGCGCCTGGACGTCGCCCGCGCGGCGGCGGGGGCGGGCGCCGGCGGCGGCGCGGGCGGCGAGCGCTCGGCCGACAGCGCGCTGGCGCGCTTCTGCGTCGACCTCACCGCCCGCGCCCGGGCCGGCGAGATCGACCCCGTGTTCGGCCGTGAGCGCGAGATCCGGCAGATCGTCAACATCCTGGGCCGGCGGCGGAAGAACAACCCCATCTGCGTCGGCGAGGCCGGCGTGGGCAAGAGCGCCGTGGTCGAGGGGCTGGCGCGCAAGATCGTCGGCGGCGACGTGCCGGACTTCCTGGAGAACGTCGACCTGCTGACCCTGGACCTGCAGCTTCTCCAGGCCGGCGCCAGCGTCAAGGGGGAGTTCGAGCAGCGCCTGAAGGACGTCATGGAGGAGGTCAAGGCCTCGCCGAAGCCGGTCATCCTCTTCGTCGACGAGGTGCACACCCTGATCGGCGCCGGCGGCGCACAGGGCACCGGCGACGCCGCCAACCTGATCAAGCCGGCGCTGGCGCGCGGGGAGATGCGCACCATCGCCGCCACCACCTTCTCCGAGTACAAGCGCTACATCGACAAGGACGCCGCGCTGGCCCGCCGCTTCCAGCTCGTCAGCCTGGACGAGCCCTCGCCGGAGCAGACGGTGACCATCCTGCGCGGCCTGCGCTCGGTCTACGAGGAGGCGCACGGCGTCTACGTGCGCGACGACGCGGTCTCGGCCGCCGCCCAGCTTGCCGGGCGCTACCTCTCGGGCCGCCAGTTGCCGGACAAGGCCATCGACGTGCTGGACACCGCCAGCGCGCGGGTCAAGCTCAGCGTCGGCACCAAGCCGGCGACGATCGACGACCTGGAGCGCGAGATCGGCGTGAACGAGCGCGAGCGCGCGGCCATCGCCCGCGACCTCGGCGCCAAGAGCGGGGGCGACCCGGCGCGCCTGGCGGAGCTGGACGAGTTGATCGCAAGCCAGCGGGCGCAACTGGCGGAGATGACGGCGGCCTGGGAGAGCGAGCGCGATGCCGTGCGGCGCGTGCTCGACCTGCGCCAGGCGCTGGCGCGGGCCGAGCGGGTGGCCGAGGAGGCCGAGGACGCCACGGCCGCGGCGCCGGCGCTGGCGGCGGCCGGCCAGGGCGACGGCGCGGCGGAGGCCCCGGCTCCCGAAGCGGCGTCGCCCCGCGAGGGGGCGGGGGAGCCCGCCGCCCTCCAGCAGGAGCTGGACGAGGCCATGGCGGCGCTCAACGCCATCCAGGACCGCTCGGGCCTGATCCACTACGAGGTGAGCCCGTTGGTCGTCGCACAGGTGATCTCCGACTGGACCGGCATTCCCGTGGGCAACATGCTGCGCGGCGACAAGGACGCCATCATGGGCTTCGGCGAGCGCCTGCGCGACCGCATCAAGGGGCAGGACCACGCCGTCGAGGCGCTGGACAAGGGAATGCGCACGGCCAAGGCCGGATTGCAGAACCCCGCGGCGCCGCTGGGCGTCTTCCTCTTCGTCGGGCCCAGCGGCGTGGGCAAGACCGAGACGGCGCTGGGCATCGCCGACCTGCTGTTCGGCGGCGAGCGCTTCATGACCACCATCAACATGTCGGAGTTCCAGGAGAAGCACACCGTCTCCCGCCTGATCGGCTCGCCGCCGGGCTATGTCGGCTACGGCGAGGGCGGCCGCCTGACCGAGGCGGTGCGCCAGCGGCCCTACTCGGTGGTGCTGCTGGACGAGGTGGAGAAGGCCGACCTGGAGGTCATGAACCTGTTCTACCAGGTGTTCGACAAGGGGCAGCTCGCCGACGGCGAGGGGCGCATCGTCGACTTCAAGAACACCGTCATGGTGCTGACCAGCAACCTGGCCTCCGACATCATCACCGAGATGGGCGGCGGCGAGGAGCCGGCGCCGCTGGAGGCCATCACGGAGGCGATCCGGCCGGTGCTCAGCAACCACTTCCGGCCGGCCCTGCTGGCGCGCATGCAGGTGGTGCCCTTCCTGCCGATCGGCGCGAACATCATGCGCGACATCGTGCAGCTCAAGCTGGCCCGCGTGGCCGAGCGCCTGGCGCAGCGCCACAATATGCAACTGGCCTACGCGGACGCCGTGGTCGACCAGATCACCCGGCGCTGCACCGAGGTGGAGACCGGCGCGCGCAACGTCGACCACATCGTCAACAGCACGCTGCTGCCGGAGATCTCCAGCCGGTTGCTGGAGATGCTGGACGCCGAGAGCATGCCGGGGAACCTCACGGTCGATCTCCACGAGGACGGGCACTTCGCCTACCACTTCCATTGAGGGCGAGGGCGGCGACCTGCTTCCGACGAGCGTTCCGAAGAGTGAGGCCCACGCCGTGTCGCACCGCAGCCTTCAGGCCGAGACGGCAGAGCAGCTTCTGAAGATCAGCACCTCGCTGTCCACCGAGCGGGACCTGGGGCGGCTGCTCGACGGCATCCTGCGCGCCGCGCGCGAGCTGACCGGCGCGGAGGCCGGGCGCCTCTATATCCTGGACCAGCTCAAGCGCAACCTGCTCCTGCAGGTGGCCCAGAACGACGTTCTCCAGCGTCCGCGCGAGGCGGAGACCACGGTGCCGCTGTTCCCCGAGGGCGGGCGCAACACCACGCATATCGCCGGCTACTGCGCCTTCAGCGGCCGGACGGTGGTGCTCTCCGACCTCTACCGGGCGCCGGGCTTCGACCTGGGGAACTTCGCCCGTTACGACCAGCTCAACAAGTACCGCACTCGCTCGCTGCTGGCGACGCCCCTGCATGACCACGAGGGGCTGACGATCGGCGTGCTGATGGTGATGAACGCCCGCGACGCCGAGGGCGCGCCCGCTGACTTCGACGACCAGCGCCACCGCATCATCGCCGCCTTCGCCTCGCAGTCCGCCGTGGCCATCAACAACACCCGCCTGATCCAGGAGAACGCGCGGCTGATCGACATCCTGAACCGCTCCAACAGCGCGCTGCGGCAAGAGAACGCCGAGCTGCGCAGCCGCATCCGCCAGGGCTACAGCTTCGACGAGATCGTCGGCCGCGGACCGGCGATGCGCCATGTCTTCGAGCTGATGGGCAAGATCGTGGGCACGGCGGCCACGGTGCTGGTGCAGGGCGAGACCGGAACGGGCAAGGAGCTGATCGCCCGCGCGCTGCACGTCAACGGCCCGCGGGCGAGCGGCGAATTCGTCACCCAGAACTGCGCCGCCCTGCCGGAGACCCTGCTGGAAAGCGAGATGTTCGGCTACCGCAAGGGGGCCTTCACCGGCGCCAACCAGGACAAGAAGGGGCTGTTCGAGATCGCCGACGGCGGTACGCTTTTCCTCGACGAGATCGGCGACATGCCGCTCGGTTTGCAGGCCAAGCTGCTGCGCGTGCTGCAGGAAGGCGAGGTGCGGCCGCTGGGCGCGACCAGTGGGCGGCGGGTGGACGTGCGGGTCGTCGCCGCCACCCACCGCGATCTGGCGCAGGCCATCCGCGAGGGCGACTTCCGTGAGGACCTGTATTACCGTCTGTGCGTCTTTCCGATCCGGCTGCCGCCCCTGCGCGAGCGCCGGGACGACTTGCCGGAGCTGATCGACCACT
>CAZLNO010000014.1:0-21704 GCA_964561005.1 uncultured Rhodovibrionaceae bacterium
GTGGCGCCGCCACCGCCATTCGGCGGGTTGCCTACGGCGAACCCGCCCTACGCGGGCTCTTGATGAAGACGCGCTGGCCGCTGGCGGGGAAGGGTTGGGGTGGGGGCGTCGGCGCAAGACTGGCGGCGGCCAGGAGGGCATGGAAATCGCTGTCGAGCGTGACACAAATCGCCTCGTGTCGTCGCGCGAGGTCCAGGTTGTCGCGATCGGAGGCCACGCCGGCCGACCCGGACCCGGCGCGGCGCAAGGACGTGCTCAGGCCCGCGACCATCACCAACCACCGCTTCTGGATCCCGCAGACGGCCGGCGCCGTTGTCCGCCGCCGGGTCCTGGCCATCGAGCAGTGTGGATCGGCAAGGGGTCACAACGCCGATCGGCACCACAACTTATTGAAAAAGATGGATTTTAGGTGGGTCGGACCCTGACGCCGATTCACAGCTGGAGCACAAATCCAAGCTGTTCCCCTGAGCGTTCCCCTGATAGCGGCCTTTAGGGAAGCTTTGGCAACCGGTCGTCTGATAACGTCATGATTTCGTGGTGGGCGCGCCTGGGATTGAACCAGGGACCTCCTCGATGTCAACGAGGCGCTCTGCCGCTGAGCTACGCGCCCATCCGAAGGTGGCGGACGGCATGCGGAAGGGCGATAGTGAACCCGCGCGCCGTCAGCGGTCGGTTACCACTCCGCGGCGCGTTATGCAAGCCTGCGGATGAGTCCTTGCGACCCGGCGATGGCGTCGCGCGCCTGTCGAAGAATCGACCCGGCATAGCTTGCCCTTCAGGCGCCGATCGGCCACCTCTGGGGACGGCGGCCTCGCCCGGCGGCCCTTGTGGCGCGCCGGCGCTTGCGGGGTGACAGCGGCCCGCGATTTCCGTAACACTCACCTTTTCAGGGAGCGACGGCATCGAGCGGCAGAATCGACTTTCCAACCGCGGGATCGTGATGGAAGCGGAGATCCAGCCTTGTGAGATCGAGGCCCCGCACGAGGTGCTGGCGCCCCGGACACAAACCCTTCCGCTCGTCGTCGCCTCTCCGCACAGCGGCCGGAACTATCCGCCGGCGTTCGTCGCCGCCTCGCGGCTCGACCGTCTGAGCCTGCGGCGCAGCGAGGACAGCTTCGTCGACGAACTCTTTGCCTTCGTGCCGGACCTGGGGGCGCCGCTGCTCCGCGCCCATTTCCCGCGGGCCTATGTCGACGCCAACCGCGAGCCCTTCGAGCTGGACCCGCGGATGTTCCTGGAGCCCCTGCCCGCCTACGCCAACACGCGCTCGCCGCGGGTCGCCGCGGGCCTGGGCACGATCGCCCGGGTGGTCGCCAGCGGCGCCGACATCTATCGCGACAAGCTGCGCGTGGCCGAGGCGATGCACCGCATCCGCACCTACTACTGGCCCTATCACAATGCGCTGCGGCAACTGATCGAGACGACGCAGCGCACCTTCGGCGGTTGCATCCTGCTGGACTGCCATTCCATGCCCTCGGTGGGCGGCCCCATGGATCGCGACGCCGGCCACTGCCGCGTGGACTTCGTGCTCGGCAACTGCCACGACACGGCCTGCGGCCCCAAGGTTCTGCAGACCGCCGACGCGGTGCTGCGCCGCCTCGGCTATCACGTCACGCGCAACGCCCCCTATTCCGGCGGCTTCGTCACCCGCCACTACGGTCGGCCCGAGCAGGGCGTTCACGCCCTGCAGCTCGAGGTCAATCGGGCGCTGTACATGGACGAGGGTTCGCTGCGGCGGACGGCGGGCCTGGAGCGGCTGTCCACGGAACTGCGGGCGCTTGTCCAGGCACTGGGCGCGCTCGACCCCAAGGAGCTGTAGCGGCGGCGGAAAAAAGGGCCGTGCGGAACCCGCACGGCCCAAGTCTGGGGAGGTAAACGCTCATGAAGGGCGTTACGGCATCGCGGTGATCGCCACTGCGATGCCGCACTGCACAATATGGCGCCAAAGACGCCGCCATGCAATCTTAAAAATAACCACCTGATTCGACGGTAGAATCCGTCCCAGCAAAGGGTCGGCAACACCTGTCCGGCCTTTCCCAAAGGTGCTCGCGTGCTGCGTTGCAATATGTTTCGTTGCGAATGGTCGAGCGGCCTGGCCGAACGCGTGGCCGCTGGCATGCTTCCTGCTTCTCGGGTCCAGGCCTGGAAGCGGAGGACCCATGCCTCGAAATCTCTCCCGGATCGCCACGCGGCTCGTGCTGCTGACTTTCGTGCTGGCCTGTCTGGCCGCCGCCCGCCCGGCCCAGGCCCTGGACTCGTGGCAGGTCTGCGCGCAGGCGGCCAGGCTCGCCGAGACGCTGCGGCCGGGATTGCCGGCTCACCTGCTCACGGCCATCGCGCGGGTGGAGTCGGGGCGTTGGCACAAGGAGCAATCGGCAAGAGTTGCCTGGCCCTGGACCATCATGGCCGAGGGCCGGGGGCGATTCCTGCCCAGCAAGGCCGCCGCGGTGCGCGAGGTGAAGCGGCTCCGGGCGAAGGGCGTCACCAACATCGACGTCGGCTGCATGCAGGTGAACCTGCACTACCACGGCCACGCCTTCGATTCGGCCGCCGAAGCCCTGGACCCCGCGGCGAACGTGGCCTACGCCGCCGAGTTCCTGCTGAAGCTGCACCGCACGCGCGGCTCCTGGACGCGGGCGATCGGGGACTATCACTCGGCCACGCCGCGGCACAGCGGCCCCTACCGCGTGAAGGTGTTCCGGGCCTGGCGCGCGGTGAAGAAGGCGGCCTACGCCGAGGCCCGCCGCCGCCGACAGGCGCAGCTCGCGCGGGCGGACGACGACTGAACAGGCCGCGCTCAGCCGCTGGCGGCGCTGTCGTCGCCCTGGCGGAAGGGACTGGCCGGGTAGACGCCGAGGATGCGCACTTCGCGCGAGAAGAAGCCCAGCTCCTCCAGCGCGAGCCGCACCGGGCGATGGTCCGGGTGGCCCTCGATGTCGGCGTAGAACTGCGCCACGGTGAAGCGTGAATCGAGGATATAGCTCTCCAGCTTGGTGAGGTTCACGCCGTTGGTGGCGAAGCCGCCCAGCGCCTTGTACAGCGCCGCCGGCACCGAGCGCACGCGGAACACCATCGAGGTGATCACCAGGCCCGCGTCGGCGTCCGGGTCGATCGGCTCCTTCGCCATCACCAGGAAGCGCGTGGTGTTGTGCTCGGCGTCCTCGATGTCCTCGGACAGCGTCTTGAGGCCATAGATCTCGCCGGCCAGCTTGGAGGCGATCGCCGCCTGGCCGGGATCGCGCAGGCTGGCCACCTCCGCCGCCGCGCCCGCGGTGTCGGCGTGGACGACCGCATGCAGGCCCTGGTCGCGGATGAAGCGGCGGCACTGCGAGAGCGCCTGCACGTGGCTGCGCACCACGCTGATCGACTCCATGTCCGCGTCCGCGATCGCCAGGAGCTGATGGTTCACGCTCTGGAAGTGCTCGCCGACGATGTGCAGTCCGGAGTCCGGCAGCAGGTGGTGGATGTCCGCCACCCGCCCGGCCGAGGAGTTGTCCACCGGAATCATGGCATAGCGCGCCCGCCCCTCCTGGACCGCCGCGAAGGTGTCCTCGAAGTCGCGGCACGGCAGCGTCGCCATCTCGGGAAACTTCGCGCGGCAGGCCATGTCGGAATAGGCGCCGGGCGCGCCCTGGAAGGCGATGGTCTGCGACGGGTCCTGGGACTCGGGCATGGGCGTGGTCGTGTCCGTGGCGTGTCTCTGGTGGAACCGGAACGGCCGGCGCCGCTCACCTGGCGGCGGTGCCGAGAATGTCGCGGGCGCGGGCGAGGTCGGCGGGAGTATCGACACCCAGCGGAACGGTGTCAACGCGGGCCGCGTCGATGCGCAGGCCCGCCTCCAGCGCGCGAAGCTGCTCCAGGCGCTCGCGCTGTTCCAGCAGCCCCGACGGCAGCTCGACGAAGCGCCGCAGCGCCGCCCGGCGGAAGGCGTAGACGCCGATGTGGTGATAGAGCGGCCGCGCCGGGTCGCCGCCGTCCCAGGGCACCGGGCAGCGCGAGAAGTAGAGCGCCCGCGCGGAGGCCGCGCCCTCGGCGAAGGCCACCGCCGCCTTGACGACGTTGGGGTCGGCGCGCTCGGCCGGGTCGACGATCGGGGCGACGAGGGTGGCAATGTCCACCTCGGGCTTGTCCAGCGGCGTCAGCGCGGCGCGCAGGCTGGCGGGGTCCAGCGTCGGCAGGTCGCCCTGCAGGTTCACCACGACGTCGTGCGCGCCCCCGGGATCCTCGGCCTCGACCGCCCCGCACACCCGGTCGGAGCCGGAGGGCAGCGCCGGATCGGTCAGCACGGCCCGCCCGCCGTGCGCCTCAACCGCCTCGGCGATGGCCGGCTCGGCGCAGGCGACCAGGACCGGGCCGACTCCGGCCTCGACCGCGCGGCGCCAGACCTGCACGATCATCGGCGCGCCGCCGATCTCGGCCAGCGGCTTGTCCGGCAGGCGCGTGGCAGCCAGACGGGCGGGGATGACGACGATCGGGTTCATCGGCGGCGCTCCTTGTAGGCCAACGCGGCGAACCCGGCGATAGCACGCCCGGCGGTGCGACAAAAGCACGCAGGCCGTTGTCCGGGGCCACGCCGGGTCGACTCTCGCAACCGTCGCGGGCCGAGGCGGCGGTCGCGTCCGGGGCGCCGCCGCGCCGTCCGGGCTATTGAACGGGCGGAACGGGAGGGCTATTGTCTCGCCGCTTTTCGAGAGGGCCGTTGGGGTTAGTCGCATGTCGCTGGAACTGAACAAGATCGCCGCCGCCGTCCTGACCGCGGGCGTCGTCGCCATGGGCAGCGGCTTTGTCGCCGAGATCCTGGTTCACCCGCACGTGCCGGAAGAGCCGCATTACAAGGTCGCGGTGAGCGAGCCCGCCGAGGACGGCGCCCCGGCCGAGCCGCAAGGGCCGCAGCCCGTCCTGCCGCTGCTGGCCAGCGCGGACGCGGCGGCGGGGGAGCAGGCCACGCGCGCCTGCCAGGCCTGCCACTCCTTCGAGAAGGGCGGCCCCAACAAGGTGGGCCCGAACCTCTACGGCATCGTGGGCGAAAGGATCGCCGGCGCGGAAGGTTTCAACTACTCCGACGCGCTCAAGGGCAAGGACGGCACCTGGACCTACCAGAACCTCAACGCCTTCCTCCATGACCCGCAGGACTGGGCGCCCGGCACGATCATGAGCTACGGCGGCATCAGCGACGTGCAGAAGCGGGCCGACCTGATCGCCTATCTGCGGCAGAACGACGACAGCCCGGCCGAGCTGCCCACCGAGGACGAGATCGCCGCGGTCACCGGCGGCGAGGAAGCGGCCGCGGAGGAGAAGCCCGCCGAGGCGGCGGCGCCGGCCGGCGCCGAAGAGGCCGAGGCCGCGAACGGCGCGGCGCAGCTCGCCCAGCGGCTGGAGGGTGCCTCCGCCGAGGCCGGCGAGACGGCGGTGCGCGTCTGCCAGGCCTGCCACTCCTTCAACAAGGGCGGGCCCAACAAGGTGGGCCCCAACCTCTACAACGTCGTCGGGGCCAAGATCGCCAGCACCGAGGGTTTCAGCTACTCCGACGCGCTCAAGGGCAAGGAAGGCCCCTGGAGCTACGCCAAGCTGGACGCCTACCTGGAGAACCCCCAGGGCTGGGCGCAGGGCACCCGCATGACCTATCCCGGCGTGAAGGACCCGGCCAAGCGCGCCGACGTCATCATGTACCTGCGGGCGCAGAGCGACGATCCGCCGCCGCTGCCCGAGGCCGGCGGCGACAAGAAGGCCGAGGCGGAGGGCGCGCAGGAGACGGGCGAAGCCGAGCCGGGCGACACCCAGGAGGCCGACGCCCAGGCGGCGGCAGGCGCAGACGCCGCGGGCGGCGGCAACGGCCTCGTGCAGCAGATCGCGGCAGCCGACCCGGCGGCCGGGGAGAAGGCGGTGCGCGTCTGCCAGGCCTGTCATTCGTTCAACAAGGGCGGACCCAACAAGGTCGGGCCGAATCTCTACGGCGTCGTCGGGTCCGAGATCGCGTCGGCCGAGGGCTTCGGCTACTCCAGCGCGCTGGAGAACAAGGAAGGCGACTGGACCTACGCCAAGCTGGACGCCTACCTGGAGAACCCCCAGGGCTGGGCCAAGGGCACCCGCATGACCTATCCCGGCGTGAAGGATGCCGGCAAGCGCGCGGCCGTCATTGCCTACCTGCGCCAGCAGGCGGACAACCCACCGCCGCTGGAATAGCGGCGGCGCGAGATCGAGGCAGCATCATGGCCGACCCTGCCCCGCCCGGCGAGGACGTCATCGACCTGGCGCACGAGCTTGCCGACGCCGCGCGCCGCATCACGACGGGCTACTTCCGCCAGGGCGTGCACGTCCACGACAAGCCCGACGCCAGCCCGGTGACGGCGGCCGACCGCGAGGCCGAGCAGACAATGCGCGCGCGCATCGAGGCGGCGTATCCCCACCACGGCATCGTCGGCGAGGAATTCGGGACGCTCCGCGGCGACGCCGAGTACGTCTGGGTGCTGGACCCGATCGACGGCACCAAGCAGTTCATCACCGGCAAGCCGACCTTCGGCACGCTGATCGCCCTGACGCACCACGGCCGCTCCGTTCTGGGCGTCATCGACATCCCGGTCATGGGCGAGCGCTGGGTCGGCGCCCTGGGGCGGCGCACGCTGCACGTCGATTCGCAGGGCGCCCGCAACGTCACCACTCGGGCCTGCGACTCCCTGGCCGCCGCGACGCTTTGCTGCACCGCGCCGGAGCTGTTCGAGGGAGCGCAGCGCGATGGCTTCGAGCGGCTGCGCCGCGGCGTGCGCGTCGCCTACTACGGCGGCGACTGCCACAACTACGGCCTGCTGGCCAGCGGCTTTTGCGACATCGCCACCGACGGCGGCATGAACTACTACGACTTTGCCGCCCTGGTCCCCGTGGTCGAGGGTGCGGGCGGCAGGATCACCGACTACCAGGGCCGCACCTTGACGCCGAATCACGTCGGCACGGTCCTGGCCGCCGGCGACGCGACCGTGCATGCCGAGGCGCTGGAGGTGCTGGCGGGGTAATGCCAGCGAGCGTTTCAAAGTGGACACGCACGATGGGCTCTTCGCCGGTCGGGGGCTTGCCCCCGACCGGAACGTTTTCGCCGCGCGCAGGGCAAAGAAACGTTCGGGGCGTGGGCAAGCCCACGCCCCGCGATCCGTGCCTGCCCCCGCATCGATTCATGTGCTCGCGAGGATAAGGCGCGAATCCCCCTTTACATCGCGCGTGCAATGCTCTGGGCTTGCGGCATGTTGCGTCGAGCCGTCCCCCTTCTCCTCTCGCTGCTCGCCCTGCTCCCGGCGCCGCCGGCCGCCGGGCAGACGCTGGACGGCGTGGAGCCGCGCCACGCGGTGGCGATGCACGGCACGCCGAAGTACGGGCCGGACTTCGCCCACTTCGACTACGTGAATCCCGGCGCGCCCAAGGGTGGCCTGCTGAAGATGGCGGCGGAGGGGACCTGGGACTCCTTCAACCCCTACGTCCTCAAGGGCAACCCGGTGCAGGGCGCGGGGCTGGTCTACGAGACGCTGACGACCCAGACCGACGACGAGGCGTTCTCGGCCTACGGCCTGCTGGCCGAGCACATCTACATGCCGGAGGACCGCTCCTGGGTCGCCTTCAAGCTGCGCGAGAATGCGCGCTGGCACGACGGCACGCCGGTGACGGTCGAGGACGTCATCTTCTCCCTCAACGTCCTGAAGGAGAAGGGGCACCCCTTCTACCGCTTCTACTACAAGAACGTGGCGCAGGCGCGCCGGGTGGCGCCGCGCACGGTGCGCTTCGACTTCGCCGGCGGGCCCAACCGCGAGCTGCCGCTGATCGTGGGCCAGCTTCCCGTGCTGCCGAAGCACGCCTGGGAGGACCGCGACTTCGGCGCCTCCACGCTGGAGCCGCCGCTGGGCAGCGGCCCCTACCGCGTCGCCGACTTCGAGCCCGGCCGCCACGTGGTCTACGAGCGGGTGGACGACTACTGGGGCGAGGATCTGGCGGTGAACCGCGGGCGCTGGAACTTCGGGCGCATCCGCTACGACTACTTCCGCGACCCCACGGTGATCCGCGAGGCGGTCAAGTCGGGCAGCATCGACGTCCACATCGAGAACCAGGCCAAGGCCTGGGCCACCGCCTACGACGTCCCGGCCGCGCGCGCGGGCGAGCTGAAGCTGGCGGAGATCGACCACGATCGGCCCACCGGCATGCAGGCCTTCGTCATGAACACCCGGCGCGCGCCCTTCGACAAGCGCAGGGCGCGGTTGGCGATGGCCTATGCCTTCGACTTTCCCTGGACCAACCGCAACCTCTTCTTCGGCCAGTACAGCCGCACGGAAAGCTATTTCTCCAACTCCGAGCTCGCCTCCACGGGGCTGCCGCAAGGGCGCGAGCTGGAGATCCTCGAGCGGTTCCGCGGCCGGGTGCCGTCCGACGTCTTCGCCAAGGTCTACGACCCGCCCACCACCGACGGCGACGGCTATCCCCGCGAGAACCTGAAGGCCGCCCTGCGGCTGCTGCGGGAGGCCGGCTACGAGGTGCGGGACATGAAGCTGGTCGATCCGGAGACCGGCCGGCAGGTGCGCTTCGAGATCCTGCTGGTCAGCAAGGCCTTCGAGCGCATCGTCCTGCCGTACCGCGCCAACCTGCGCAAGCTGGGCATCGAGGTCGAGGTGCGCGTCGTCGACTCCTCGCAGTACCAGCAGCGGCTCGACACCTTCGACTTCGACATGATCGTGCACAGCTTCGGCCAGTCGCTGTCGCCGGGCAACGAGCAGCGCGACTTCTGGGGCTCGCAGGCGGCGACTCGGAACGGCAGCCGCAACCTCATCGGCGTCCAGGACCCGGTGGTGGACGAGCTGATCGACATGGTCATCCAGGCGCCGAGCCGCGAGGAACTGGTCCATCGCACCCGCGCGCTGGACCGGGTGCTGCTGTGGCATCACTTCGTCGTGCCCAACTGGCACATCGGCTACTTCCGCGTCGCCTACTGGGACAAGTTCGGCCGGCCGGCGGAGAACCCGCCCTACGGGCTGCCGATCACCGACTCCTGGTGGGTGGAGCGCGCCAAGGCGGCCGAGGTGGCCGGCGCGCAGAGCGAGCTGGCCAACCCCGAGGGCGCGGGCCAGGGCGGCTCCGGCGCCACGTTGACCATTGTCATGGTGACCGCGATGATCGTGCTGGCGCTGTTCTTCTATCGTCGCCATCATCCCGACCGCACGCCGTGAGCGCCGCGCAGCCAGGCAGGGACGCCGCCGCACGATGACCGCCTACATCATCCGCCGCCTGATCCTGATCGTGCCCACGCTGGTCGGGGCCATGCTGATCAACTTCCTGATCGTCCAGGCGGCGCCCGGCGGGCCGGTGCAGCAGGTGATCTCCCAGGTGACCGGCACCGGCGTGGCGGCCACCCAGCGCGTCACCCAGGCCGGCGGCGAGCTGCAGCAGCAGGGCGGCGGCGGGGGCGCGGCCGACGTGCGGGGGGACTACCGGGGCGCGCAGGGCCTGGACCCGGAGTTCATCAAGGATCTGGAACGCCAGTTCGGCTTCGACAAGCCGGCGCACGAGCGCTTCGTGATGATGCTGGGCAACTACGCCACCTTCGACTTCGGGGAGAGCTTCTTCCGCAGCCGCTCGGTCACCGAGCTGATCATCGACAAGCTGCCGGTGTCGATCTCGCTGGGGCTGTGGACCACGCTGCTGACCTATTTGATCTCCATTCCGCTGGGCATCGCCAAGGCGGTGCGCGACGGCAGCCGCCTCGACTTCTGGACCTCGGTCGTGGTCCTGGTCGGCAACGCGATCCCGGCCTTTCTCTTCGCCGTCTTCCTGATCGTGATCTTCGCCGGCGGCGCCTATCTGGACTGGTTCCCCCTGCGCGGTCTGGTCTCCGACGACTGGGAGACGCTGTCCTGGCCGATGAAGATCGTCGACTACTTCTGGCACATGGCGCTGCCGCTGACCGCGCTGGTGATCGGCAGCTTCGCGGGGCTGACCATGCTGACCAAGAATTCCTTCCTGGAGCAGATCGGCCAGCAGTACGTGGTGACCGCGCGGTCCAAGGGCCTGACCCAGGAGCGGGTCCTCTACGGCCACGTGTTCCGCAACGCCATGCTGATCGTGATCGCCGGCTTCCCCGTGGCCTTCGTGAACATCCTGTTCACCGGGGCGGTGCTGATCGAGATCCTGTTCTCGCTGGACGGCCTGGGGCTGCTGGGCTTCGAGGCTGTGGTGAACCGCGACTATCCCGTCATGTTCGGCACGCTGTACATCTTCACGCTGATGGGCCTGATCCTGCAGCTCGTGAACGACATCATGTACACCATCATCGACCCGCGAATTCACTTCGAGGCGCAGGAGGTGTGATGGCAAGGGCAGAGGGCCTGCGCCCCCAGGACCGCTTCCTCGGCCTGCCGATATCGCCGATCACGCGGCGGCGGCTGGCCAACTTCCGGGCGAACCGGCGCGGCTTCTGGTCGCTGTGGATCTTCCTGTTCTTCTTCATTCTCAGCCTCCTGGCCGAGTTCATCGCCAACGACGATCCGATCCTGGTGGTCTACGACGGCGGGGTCTACCTGCCGATCTTCCAGGACTATCCCGAGACGACGTTCGGCGGGACTTTCCCGACCAAGACGGACTACTCCGACCCCTTCGTCCAGGAGCGGATCGCCGAGAACGGATTCATGGTCACGGCGCTGATCCCCTACGACCACCGCGCGGTCGACTGGAAGCTCACCGACCCCGCGCCGACGCCGCCCAGCGCCGAGCACTGGCTGGGCACCGACGACCAGGCGCGCGATCTGGTGGCGCGGATCGTCTACGGCTTCCGCATCTCGGTGGTCTTCGGGCTGCTGATGACCTTCTTCACCACGCTGATCGGCGTCTTCGCCGGGGCGGTGCAGGGCTACTTCGGCGGCTGGGTCGACCTGATCTTCCAGCGGATCATGGAGATCTTCGGCACGCTGCCGATGCTGATGATCCTGATCATCCTGGCCAGCATCGTGGAGCCCAGCTTCTGGTGGCTGCTGGCGGTGATGGTGCTGTTCGGCTGGCCCTGGCCGGTGGGCTATGTCCGGGCCGAGTTCCTGCGCGCCCGCAACCTGGACTTCGTGAAGGCCGCCAAGGCCCTGGGGGTGAGCGACACGATGGTGATGTTCCGCCACATCCTGCCCAACGCCATGGTGGCGACGCTGACCTTCCTGCCCTTCACCCTGGCGGGTTCGATCACCACGCTGACCGCGCTGGACTTCATCGGCTTCGGCCTGCCGCCGGGCTCGGCCTCGCTGGGCGAGGTGCTGGCCCAGGGCAAGGCCAACCTGCAGGCGCCCTGGCTGGGGCTGACCGGGTTCTTCGTGCTGTCGATCATGCTGTCGCTGCTGTTCTTCATCGGCGAGGCGGTGCGCGACGCCTTCGACCCGCGCAAGCTGTTCCAGGGCGAGGCCACCCCGGCGGAGCCCGGCGTGTCCCCCGAGGGCGCGGCCGTGGCCACGCGCGCGCAGGGAGGTGGGGCTTGACGGCGCTTGTGACACGCCGGTGGCGCGTCCCCCCTCAGTCCTCCGGACAGCTCCCCCCAAGGGGGGAGCGACAGCGTTTGCGTGTCACAGTCGAGTCCCCTCCCCCTTGGGGGAGGGCCGGGGAGGGGAACGCGGCGCAGCCGCGTCACGCCACTTCCGTTCGCCAGGGAGGCACGGCATGACCGGCCGCTTGCTGGAGGTGCGGCGCCTGGGCGTGAGCTTCGGCGCGGGGGAAAGCCGCGTCGAGGCGGTGCAGGACCTGAGCTTCGGCCTGGACCGCGGGGAGACGCTGGCGCTGGTGGGCGAGAGCGGCAGCGGCAAGTCGGTGACCGCGCTGTCCATCATGCAGCTTCTGCCCTACCCGCTGGCCCGGCACGCGCCGGGGTCGTCGATCCGCTTCAAGGACGAGGAGCTGGTCGGCGCCGGCGAGGCGCGCATGCGCGAGATCCGCGGCGACGAGATCGCCATGATCTTCCAGGAGCCGATGACCTCGCTCAACCCGCTGCACCACATCGAAAAGCAGGTCGGCGAGCCGCTGCTGGTCCATCGCGGGATGGACCGCGCGCAGGCCCGCAAGCGCACCCTGGAACTGCTGGACATGGTCGGCATCCCGGAGGCGCGCGACCGCCTGGGCGCCTATCCCCACGAGCTGTCCGGCGGCCAGCGCCAGCGGGTGATGATCGCCATGGCGCTGGCCAACGAGCCCGACCTGCTGATCGCCGACGAGCCGACAACCGCGCTCGACGTGACCATCCAGGCACAGATCCTGAAGCTGCTGCGCGAGCTGGCGACCGAGTTCAACATGGCGCTGATGCTGATCACCCACGACCTCAACGTCGTGCGCAAGATGGCCGACGAGGTGGTGGTGATGACCCACGGCGAGGCCGTGGAGCAGGGACCGACCGCGCGCATCTTCGACGATCCCCAGCACGCCTATACCCGCCGCCTGATGGCCGCGGAGCCGCGCGGCGCGCCGGACCGGCCGCACAATAACACGCCGGTCGTGCTGGAGGGCCACGACGTCAAGGTCCACTTCCCGATCAAGAAGGGCGTGCTGAAGCGCACCGTCGGCCACGTGAAGGCGGTGGACGGCATCTCCCTGACCGTGCGGCGGGGCCGCACCGTCGGCGTCGTGGGGGAGAGCGGCAGCGGCAAGACGACGCTGGGCATGGCGCTGCTTCGCCTGATCGCCTCCAGGGGCGAGATCCGTTTCGAGGACAAGGCGCTCCAGGGCCTGCGGGCGCGCCAAATCCGGCCGCTGCGCCGGCAGATGCAGATCGTCTTCCAGGACCCCTTCGGCTCGCTGTCGCCGCGGCTGTCGGTCGGGCAGATCGTCGAGGAGGGGCTGAAGGTGCACCACCTCGGCGCCGACCCGAAGGAGCGCGAAGGCATGATCGTGCAGGCGCTGGAGGAGGTGGGGCTCGACCCGGACAGCCGCTTCCGCTACCCGCACGAGTTCTCCGGCGGACAGCGCCAGCGCATCGCCATCGCCCGCGCCATGGTGCTGAAGCCGCGCTTCGTCGTGCTGGACGAGCCGACAAGCGCGCTGGACATGTCGGTGCAGGCGCAGATCGTGAACCTGCTGCGCGACCTGCAGGACCGCCACGAGCTGGGCTACCTCTTCATCAGCCACGACCTGCGCGTGGTGCGCGCGCTCGCCGACGACGTCATCGTGATGAAGGACGGCGTGGTGGTCGAGCAGGGCCCCGCCGCCGACATCTTCGACCGCCCGCGCGCGGCCTACACCCAGGCCCTGATGAAGGCCGCCTTCGAGCTGGAGGCGACGGAGAGCGGGGTGGTGCGGGCGTAGGTGCTGTGCGTGGTTTCGCCGTCAGGAGAATGGTCACACCAGCGGCCCCGATTCTTGATCCGCCATCCCGTGCCACACCGGCGACCAGATCCCGGACCAGCGACGCAGCACTTCTTGCTGCATCGCATCCGGGATGACGCGCCAAGATCAATTGCCGCTGGTATTACCGCTGCACGAAGTCCAGCAGCACGCCGCAGGCCTGGTCGGCGGCAAGCTGAAGGCGACCTTCCGGGCCGCGGCTGTGCGGGACCCCGGCGCGGTCCAGGTGGCGCGCCGTCGCGGCCAGGTCCGCCACCGCGATCTCCATCGCCATCGGCCCGGTCGCCAATGGCGCCGTGCTGGCCCGCGGATGTCGCTCGCGCAGGCCCTCGGCGTCGGTGAAGCGCAGGCAGCAGGCGCCGCAGTGGGCCTCCACCAGGTTGTCGGTGGCCTGCACGGCCGCGTGGCCCAGCAGGTCGGCATAGGCGGTGGCGACGGCGCCGGGCTCGTCCACCACCACGGTCAGCCCGGCGATGCCGCGCGCGCCGTTGGGGTGCTCCAGCCACGGCTGCTGCCAGACGATCTCCGGCGTCAGGTGCTTGCAGACGAAGGCGCGCAGGCCGGGCGTCGCCTCCGGCGGCGGGAACAGCAGCTTGAACCCGGGCCGCGCGTCGCCCTCCGGCAGCTCCAGGATGCGCTTCAGGTCCCGCGGCCCCTCGCTGACCCAGCCCAGCTCGGACAGCCGCCGCGCCAGCGCCGCGAGGTCGTCGCCGGCGAAGGCCGCGCCCAGCAGACCCTCGCCGTAGCTGGCGAGGAAGTGGTCCAGGTCGTTCACGAACTGGCTGGAATCCACGATGCCCAGCAGCTCCAGGTAGTCGTCGGGGAACATCAGGCAGTAGTTGGCCGTGCCCCAGCCGATATGCCGGCCGCGCGGCGTGGCGCGAAAGCCCAGGCGCTCGTAGGCGCGCCGCGCCGCCTCCAGATCGGCGACCCCGATCAGCAGATGGTCCAGTCCCGTGATGTCGCCGCTCACGCCCTGCCCTCCCCGTCCGCGTCCGGCGTCGCCGGCTTGCCGTAGGTTTTGAACTTCTCCAGCACCCGCGCCATCTCGGCGTCGTCCAGCAGCACCGGCCGGCCGATCTGCAGTGCCCGCCAGTACTGCGCCGCCAGCGTTTCCACCTCCACCGCCAGCGCCAGCGCCCTGTCCAGGTCGGCGCCCAGCGCCAGCATGCCGTGGTTCGCCAGCAGGCAGGCCTTGCGCCCCGACAGCGCCGCCAGCGCCCGATCGGACAACGCCTGCGTCCCGAAAGTGGCATAATCCGCGCAGCGGATGTCCGTGCCGCCGGCCACGGCGACCATGTAGTGGAACGGCGGGATCTCCCGGCGCAGGCAGGCCAGGGTGGTGCAGAACATGGCGTGGGTGTGCACCACCGCGCCGGCGTCCGGCCGCGCCGCCAGGATGTCGCGGTGGAAGCGCCACTCGCTCGTGGGCCGCCGCCCCGGCGCCGGACACGACCAATGGCCGTCGAGGTCCATCCAGACCACGTCCTCCGGCGTCATGGACTCATAGGCCACGCCCGAGGGGGTCAGCAGCAGGCCGTCACCGGCCCGGACGCTGAGATTGCCGGAGGTGCCCTGGTTGATGCCCAGCACGTTCATCCGCCGGGCGGCGTCGACCAGGTGCTGGCGCAGCGCGGCATGTTCCATCGCCCGCCCCCGCGCCGCCTACTCGGCCGCGGCGCTGGCGTGCTCGGGATAGAGCCCGGCCAGCCCCTCGGCGCTCGCCGCGCAGACCCCACGCTCGGTGATCAGCGCGGTCACCAGCCGCGCCGGCGTCACGTCGAAGCCGTAGTTGGCCGCCTCGGCGAAGGGCGGGGTGACGCGCACCGCGGTGTCCTGGCCGTCGTCGGTGCGGCCGGGAACATGGGTCACCTCGCGGGCGTCGCGCGCCTCGATGGGAATCTGTCTACCGTCGTGCAGCGACCAGTCGATGGTCGGCCCCGGCAATGCGACATAGAAGGGAACGCCGTTGTCCCGCGCCGCCAGCGCCTTCAGATAGGTGCCGATCTTGTTGCAGACGTCGCCGCTGGCGGTGGTGCGGTCGGTGCCGGTGATGCAGAGGTCGACCTCGCCGCGCGCCATCAGCAGGCCGCCGGCGTTGTCCACGACCACGGTGTTCGGCACCCCGTGCTGCCCCAGCTCCCAGGCGGTCAGCCCGGCGCCCTGGTTGCGCGGCCGGGTCTCGTCCACCCAGACGTGCACCGGGATGCCTTCGTCGTGCGCCATGTAGACCGGCGCCAGCGCGGTGCCCCAGTCCACCGTCGCCAGCCAGCCGGCATTGCAATGCGTCAGGACGTCGAGCCGCCCCTTGCCGCCCTTGGCCCGCCAGGCCGCGCGCAGCAGGTCGAGGCCATGGCGACCGATGGCGGCGTTCATGGCGACGTCGTCCTCGCAGATGCGCCCGGCGCAGGCAAAAGCGGCCTCGGCGCGCTCGCCCTCGGGCCGCGGCTGCACGGCCCGGCGCACCTCTTGCAGCGCCCAGCGCAGGTTGACCGCCGTGGGCCGGGTCGCCAGCAGGGTCTCCGCCGCCCACTCCAGCGCGGCGTCCGAAGGGTCCGCCCGCAAGGCGAGCCAGAGGCCGTAGGCGGCGGTCGCGCCGATCAACGGCGCGCCGCGCACCCACATGGCCTTGATGGCATGGGCGGCGTCGTCCAGCGTTTCCAGCCGCCGCGTCGCGAAGCTGTGCGGCAGCCGCGTCTGGTCGATGATCTCCACCGCCCGGCCGTCGGCGCTCGGCCAGATGGGGCGGTAATGCACGCCGTCGACCTTCATGGTGTCGCTCCCCCCTCCGGGTCGCTTTCGCGCCAGTTGCGTGTCCGACGGGCTCACCCTTGGCGCCCACGGGCGCCGACGTCGTGTCCGACGGGCTCACCCTTCGACAGGCTCAGGGTGAGGTCATGTTTCCGTCGCCCTCATGCTGAGTCGTCGAAGCATGAACCTGTCGGACACGAACTCGGCCGAAGGCCAAGCATGAGGCCGCCCGCTACAGCACCCGGCCCGCCACCGCCTGGAGCTTCTCGACCAGCGCCGGGTCGCGGGCCTCGGGCCGGGTGATGATGGCATTGTCCAGCGCGTGGTGACAGCCCGCGGCACAGGCCGCGCTTCGCCCGGCCAGGCGCGGCACGGCCTCGCGCACCAGGGCGCGCGCCTTCTCCGCGTTGTCCAGCAGCACCTTGATCACCGCCTCCACCGAGACGTTCTCGTGGTCCTCGTGCCAGCAGTCGTAATCGGTCACCATCGCCACCGTGGCGTAGCAGAGCTCCGCCTCGCGCGCGAGTTTGGCCTCGGGCATGTTGGTCATGCCGATCACCTCGCAGCCCCAGGCGCGGTACAGCTCGCTCTCCGCGCGCGTGGAGAACTGCGGCCCTTCCATCACCATGTAGGTGCCGCCGCGCCGGCACGGCACCCCCGCGGCCTCGGCGCTGCCTTCAAGGACGTCCATCAGCCGCCGGCAGGTCGGTTCGGCGACGGAGACGTGCGCCACCAGGCCGGCGTCGAAGAAGGACTTCTCCCGGGCGAAAGTGCGGTCGATGAACTGGTCCACCAGGACGAAGGTCCCCGGCGCCAGATCCTCCTTGAGCGAGCCGACGGCGGAGATGGAGACGATCTCGCTCACCCCGGCGCGCTTCAGCGCGTCGATGTTGGCGCGGAAGTTCAGCCGGCTCGGCGGGATGCGATGGCCGCGGCCGTGACGCGGCAGGAAGACCACCTCCTGATCGTCGATGCGGCCGAACAGCAGCTCGTCCGAGGGGTCGCCAAAGGGCGACTCGACCTTCCGCCACCGCGCGTCCCGCAGCCCCTCGATGTCGTAGACGCCGCTGCCGCCGATCACCCCGACGACCGGCGGCGTGCCGGGCTCGCTCATCCTCTTGCCCCCTCGTTTGGACGGTTTGTCGAGCGACCGCCTGAATAGCTGGCGCGCTCCCACAAACGCAAGCGGGCCGACCCTCTGGGCCGGCCCGCGAACGCCATGATCAAGACGGCCTGGCTCAGTGCAGGTCCTGCCAGATCTTGCGCTTGGCGGCGTAGAGCACGCCGGTGAAGACCAGCAGGAAGAGGATGACCGCGATGCCCATGCGCTTGCGGTCTTCCATGTGCGGCTCGGCCGCCCAGTGGAGGAAGACGGTCAGGTCGTGGGCCATCTGCGCGGGCGTCGCCTCGGTGCCGTCCGCGTACTCGACGATCCCCTCCATCAAGGGCGGCGGCATCTTGATCTGGTGCCCCGGAAAATAGGCGTTCCAGTACTGCCCAGGTGCCAGGTCCTCGTCGGCCGGCGGGTCCTCGTAGCCCGTGAGCAGCGCGTGCAGGTATTCCGGACCCTGCGGGCGCGCCTGGGTGATCACGGACAGGTCGGGCGGATAGGCGCCGCCGTTGGCGGCCCGGGCAGCTTCCTTGTTCGGGAAGGGCGCCGGAAAGGTGTCCGACGGCTTGGCCGGCCGCTCGTACATCTCCCCCTGGTCGTCGGGGCCGTCGGTGACACGGTACTGCTGGGCGATCGCCTCCACCTGGCTCTCGGTGTAGCCGAGGTCGCCCAGGGTGCGGAAGGCGACGTACTTCAGGGAATGACAGCTCGAGCACACCTGGTTGTAGACCTGGAGCCCGCGCTGGGCGGCCGCCCGGTCGAAGGTGCCGAAGATGCCCTCGAAGGAGAAGTCGCGGTCCGGGATCTTGGCGCCCTCGGCCGCCGAGGCGGTGCTTGCGGTGGTGCCGGCCAGTACGGCAACGACCGCGGCGGTCAGCAGCTTCTTCATCGTTACGCCTTCTCCATCGGCTTCGCGGTCGCGCCGGCCGCTTGGCCCCCGCCCAGGACCGGCTCGGAAATGCTGGTCGGCAGCGGCCTGGGCCGCTCGAAAATGCCGAGAAGCGGCAGGATCACCAGGAAGTGCAGGAAGTAGTAGGCCGTGGCGATCCGGCCGACGACGAGATAGATGCCTTCCGGCGGGTTCGCGCCGACCCAGCCCAGCGCCAGCACGTCGATGATCAGCAGCACGTAGAACTGCTTGAAGATGGGGCGGAACGCCCCGCTGCGCACCGGCGAGCGGTCCAGCCAGGGCAGCACCGCCAGCACCACGATGGAGCCGAACATCGCGATCACGCCCAGCAGCTTGTCCGGAATGGAGCGCAGGATCGCGTAGAACGGCAGGAAGTACCACTCCGGCACGATGTGCGGCGGCGTCTGCAACGGGTTCGCCGGAATGTAGTTGTCCGTGTGCCCCAGGTAGTTCGGCGCGAAGAACACGAACAGCGCGAAGATGATCAGGAACACGCCCAGGCCGAACATGTCCTTGATCGTGTAATAGGGGTGGAAGGGGATCTTGTCCTGCGGTCCCTTGGCGTCGATGCCCAGCGGGTTGTTCGAGCCGAAGCGGTGAAGCGCCCAGAGGTGCAGGAAGACCACGGCCACGATGATGAACGGCAGCAGGTAATGCAGCGCGAAGAAGCGCTTCAGCGTCGGGTTGCCGACCGAGAAGCCGCCCCACAGCCAGGTCACGATCTCGTCGCCCACCAGCGGAATCGCCGAGAACAGGTTGGTGATGACCGTGGCGCCCCAGAAGCTCATCTGGCCCCAGGGCAGCGTGTAGCCCAGGAAGGCCGTGGCCATCATCAGCACCAAAATGATCACGCCCAGAATCCACAGCAGCTCGCGCGGCGCCTTGTACGAGCCGTAGAACAGGCCGCGGAAGATGTGGATGTAGACCACGATGAAGAAGAACGAGGCCATGTTCATGTGGATGTAGCGGATCAGCCAGCCGTACTGGACGTTCCGCATGATGTGCTCGATCGAGCCGAAGGCGTGATCCACATGCGCCACGTACTGCATCGCCAGCACGATGCCGGTGACGATCATGATGACCAGGGCGATGCCGGCCAGCGACCCGAAGTTCCAGAAATAGTTCAGGTTCCGCGGCGCCGGATAGGCATGCAGCTCCTCGTGCATGAACGAGAAAATCGGCAGCCGATGGTCGATCCACTTGACCACCTTGCTGTTCGTCTTGAACTCGCTTGTCGCGGCCATGATCGTCACCCGATCTCGATGGTCGTGTCGTCGATGAACGCGTAGGTCGGCACGGGCAGGTTCTCCGGGGCCGGCCCCTTCCGGATGCGGCCCGCGGTGTCGTAATGCGAGCCGTGGCAGGGGCAGAACCAGCCGCCCCATTCGCCGCGCGGCTCGCTGGGCGTGTTGCCCAGCGGGATGCAGCCGAGGTGCGTGCAGATGCCCACGACCACCAGCCACTCCGGCTTTTCCACGCGCGCCGCGTCGGGCTGCGGGTCCGGCAGGTCCGCGACCTCGACCGCGCGCGCGGCCTCGATCTCCTCCTGCGTGCGGTGGCGTACGAAGACGGGCTTGCCGCGCCAGGTCACCGTGATGGCCATGCCGGGCTCGATGGGCGACAGATCCACCTGGGTCGTCGCCAGGGCGAGCACGTCGGCCGAGGGGCTCATCGAGTCGACCAGGGGCCAGACGGCCACGATGGCACCGACGGCGCCCATCGCCCCGGTCGCGAGGTACAGGAAATCGCGACGGCCGGTATCATCGCCGCCGCCCTCCTGGCTGGTCTTCGCCGTGTCAGCCATAGCGTTCCTTTTCCCTATCGTCCTGTCCGCACCACCTTGCCGGCGCGTGAGTCATCGACCGACGTCGCGCGCTGCTTCACCGTCCAGGCAGGACACTAACGGCCCCGCCCGGGGCAGCCATGCGACAATCTGGCGCAGCGCCACCCGCCCCCGGCACGCGTCGTGGCCGGTGTATAGAAGAAAACGACGGCGAACGCAAAGCCTTGCGCGCACGCACGCGGCTGCCATCCTCCGGGCATGCGAATCGCCCTCTACCAGCCCGACATTCCGCAGAACACCGGCACCATCCTGCGTCTCGCCGCCTGCCTCGGGCTGGGCGTGGACATCGTCGAGCCCTGCGGCTTCATCCTCACCGACAGGCGCCTGCGGCGGGCCGGGATGGACTATCTGGACGCCGTCGACCTGCGCCGGCACGCCTCCTGGCAGGCTTATCTCGCCGAACCGCACGGCCGCCTGTTGCTGCTCACGACCGGGGGCGAGACGGTCTACACCGAGTTCGCCTTCCGCCCGGACGACACCCTGCTGCTGGGCCGGGAGAGCGCCGGCGCGCCGCCGGAGGTGCACGCCGTCGCGCACGCCCGGCTGCGCATTCCGCTGCGGCCGGGCCAGCGATCCTTGAATGTCGCGGTCGCGGCGGCGATGGTGGCCGGCGAGGCGCTGCGGCAGACTGGCGGCTTTCAGGCCACTGCCGCGCCGGCAACGAGGGAGCAGACGTGAGCGACACCCGCGCCATCGACCCGATCCCGACGCAGGAGCGCCAGGCGCGCGCCGCCGCCTGGTTCGCCGAGTTGCGCGACCGCATCTGCGCCGCCTTCGAGGCCCTGGAGGACGAGCTGGCGGGCGAGAACGCGCGGCGCTTCGCCGACACGCCGCCCGGCCGCTTCACGCGCACGAGCTGGCGCCGCCAGGACGACAGCGTCGACGACCCCGGCGGCGGCACCATGGCCATCATGCGCGGCCGGGTGTTCGAGAAGGTCGGCGTCAACATCTCCGTCGTCGAGGGCACCTTCTCGGAAAACTTCGCGGCGGAGATTCCGGGCGCCGACGCCAACCCCCGCTTCTGGGCGGCCGGCATCTCGCTGGTGGCGCACATGCACTCGCCGCACGTGCCGGCGGTGCACATGAACACGCGGCACATCGTCACCGGCAAGTCGTGGTTCGGCGGCGGCGCCGACCTCAATCCCATCGTCCCGGACGAGGCCGACACCCGCGACTTCCACGCGGCGCTGAAGGCCTGTTGCGACCGCCACGGCGCGGAATACTACGAGCGCTTCAAGGCCTGGGCGGACGAGTACTTCTTCATCAAGCACCGCAACGAGGCGCGCGGCGTCGGCGGCATCTTCTACGACTACCTGGACACCGGCGACTGGGAGGCGGACTTCGCCTTCACCCAGGATGTCGGCCGCACCTTCCTCGACATCTATCCCCGGCTGGTGCGCCGGCACATGCACAAGCCCTGGAGCGAGGCGGAGCGGCGGTACCAGCTCTGGCGGCGCGGGCGCTACACCGAGTTCAACCTGATCTACGACCGCGGCACGCGCTTCGGCCTGCAGACCGGCGGCAACCCCGAGGCCATCCTGATGTCCCTGCCGCCGCTGGCGGCGTGGCCGTGAGTCTGGCACGCTTCAGCGTGCCACCGACCCCGCCAGCTCGCGCAGCTTCGCCAGGCAGGCCTCGCGGTCGGGCTGGAAGTCCTGGCTGACCCACCAGTCCTCGAGCTCTCTCAGCAGCTCGCCCACCCGTGGACCCTTCGGCACGCCGAGGTCCTGCACGTCGCGCCCGCCGACGGGCAGGCG
>CAZLNO010000014.1:21804-51626 GCA_964561005.1 uncultured Rhodovibrionaceae bacterium
GCGTCGCCTCCGGCAGCACGCTCTCCAGGATGCGGTGATCGGCCATCACCCGCAGCACCGGCGCCGGGTCGGGGGCGGAGAGCAGCTTGAACAGCTCCTCGCGGATGCGCTCGCCGGACAGCTCGGCCAGATGCGGGGCGAAGCGCGCGGCGGCGCGCAGGCCGTCCGGATCGGGCGCGCCCTGGCCGTAGTGCGCGTGGAAGCGGAAGAAGCGCAGCAGGCGCAGGTAATCCTCCTGGATGCGCCGCGCCGGCTCGCCGACGAAGCGCACCCGCCCCGCCTGGAGGTCCCTCCAGCCGTCGAAGGGGTCGTAGACCGTGCCGTCGGGGTCGCAGAACATGGCGTTCATGGTGAAGTCGCGCCGCGCGGCGTCGGCCGTCCAGTCGTCGGTGAAGGCCACGCGGGCGCGCCGGCCGTAGGTCTCCACATCCTCGCGCAGCGTGGTGATCTCGAAGGGGTGATGGTCGCTCACCGCCGTGACCGTGCCGTGGTCCAGCCCCGTCGGAACGGCCTTCAACCCGGCCCGTCGCAACAGCGCCATCACCGTCTCGGGCGGGTCGGGCGTGGCGATGTCCACGTCCTTCACCGGCCGGCCGAGCAGCGCGTCGCGCACGCAGCCGCCGACGAAGCGAACCTCGGTGCCCTCGGCCCGCAGAGCCGCCAAGACCGCCCGCGTGTCGTCGCGCAGCATCCAGTCCTGCGGAGGAATCCGGCCGGCCGGGCGCACGCCGGCTACTCCCGGATGACTTCGCTGGGCCGCACCTCGCCGCCCTCGTAGCGCGGCATGACGATGGTGTCGCCGGGCCGGGCCGGGTCCGACAGCAGCTTCCAGCCGATCAGCACGGCGGCCATCAACATGACGCCGCCGGCGGTCAGCCACGCCCAAGGCGTCTCGTCCAGGCGCACGCCGCGCCGGCGCGCCAGCGCGACATAGATGAAGTACACGATGAACGGCAGCGCGATCGGCAGAACGACCGTCAGAAACTTTCTCAGCACGGTTGCCCCAGCACCTCGATCAGGTTCACCAGCATGCCCGCCGTCGCGCCCCAGATATAGTACTCCCCGTAGGGAAAGACATAGAAGAACCGCTCGCGGTCCTTGTACACGCGGCTGTGCATCTGCTTGGCCTGGGGGTCGAGGAAGAAGGTCAGCGGCACCTCGAAGACCTCGGCCACCTCGTAGTCGTCCGGGCGCAGCGCCGCCGGCGGGTCCAGCAGGCCGACGATCGGGGTCACGCGGTAGCCGGTGCGGGTCAGGTAGGTGTCGAGCTGACCCGCCACCTCCACGACACCGGGGTCCAGCCCGACCTCCTCCTGCGCCTCGCGCAGGGCGGTCGACTCCGGGCTGGCGTCCCAGGCCTCCACGCGGCCGCCTGGAAAGGCGATCTGCCCGGCGTGGTCGCTGAGGTGCAGCGTGCGCCGGGTCAAAAGGACGTGCAGGCCCGCCCCGCGGCACACCAGCGGCACCAGCACCGCCGCGTCCACCAGGCGCTGGACCGGGTCCAGCATGCCGGGGTTGAGATCGTCGTCGCCGCGCCGGGGCGAGCGGCGCGAGGGCGCGTGCCGGCCCAGCGGCGCATGTTGGCGCAACCGCGCCGCGACTTCCGCCGCGCTCAGTCCGCGCGCGTCGGGCTCAGCGGGAAAAAGGTTCCGTGGCTCCATACCCCAAGCGTGTCCTCCCCGGGATCGTCTTCTTGACCTTGCGTGGGTGACGGCCCCGGCGTCGCCAGGTCGGCAAGCCGGTAGAAGACCGAGCGGGCGATCAGCGCCTCCAGGCCGTCCCTCACCCGGATATAGGGTCGAGGGTCTCCGGTGTCAGGCGCGTGCGCGATGCGGATGGGGTGGTCCGGCCCCGCCTCCACCCAGTCGTCGACATTGGTCCGGAAGGCCAGCACCTGGTCCCGGCCCGCGCCGCGCGGCTCGACCTCCTCGGCGATGAAGGGGGCGTCGTCGACATGGATGCGCACCGCTTCCACCGGCGTCTTCAACCAGTAGGTGCCGTCATCTTCCCGCCGCAAAACGGTGGCAAAGAGCTTCACGAGCTGCTTGCGCGGGATCGGCCGGCCTTCGTGATACCAGGTGCCGTCGCGGGCGATGCGCAGGTGGCCGGTGCCTTCGAGCGAAGGGGCGTCGCCCCCGGAGTCGCCTGCCGGGGCGCGCTTGACTCGCGTCTCGCAGAGCCGTTGCATGGTCCATGGGTCTCCGTGCGCTAAATGTAAGATACCAGTGCTGGCAGGCCAGCGCGACCGACAAGGAGCCGACGCCCGTGGCTGCAGACACCACCACCGCCGAGCACGCCGCCGACGCGCACCACCTGGCCGAGGACATCGAGGCGCTGGGCCACAAGCTGCAGGCCGTACGCGAGTCGGTCGGCCATGTCATCTTCGGCCAGCAGCACGTCGTGGATCAGACGCTGATCACTTTGCTGTGCGGCGGCCATGCGCTGCTGATCGGCGTGCCGGGCCTCGCCAAGACCCGCCTGGTCGAGACCCTGGGCACGGTGTTCGACCTGGACGACCGCCGGGTGCAGTGCACCCCGGACCTCATGCCGGCCGACATCCTGGGCTCCGAGGTGCTGGAGGAGGATGCCGAGGGCCGGCGCAGCTTCCGCTTCATCCCCGGCCCGGTGTTTTCGCAGCTTCTGATGGCCGACGAGATCAATCGCGCCAGCCCGCGCACGCAGTCCGCCCTGCTGCAGGCGATGCAGGAGCGCACCATCACCGTTGCCGGCCACGCCCACGACCTGCCGCGGCCCTTTCACGTGCTGGCGACGCAGAACCCGCTGGAGCAGGAGGGCACCTATCCCTTGCCCGAAGCGCAGCTCGACCGCTTCCTGCTGCAGGTGGACGTCGGCTATCCGGACATCGACGCCGAGCGGCAGATGTTGCTGGCGACCACGGGTCCCGAGGAGGCGCGCCCCAGCAAGGTGATGGACCCCGAGGCGCTGATGACCGCGCAGCGCCTGGTGCGCCGCATCCCGGTGGGCGAGAGCGTCGTGGAGGCGATTCTGGAGCTGGTGCGCAACGGCCGGCCGGAGAGCAGCACCCTGGCGGAGGTGCCGGAGCAGGTGGCCTGGGGCCCCGGCCCGCGCGCCAGCCAGGCGCTGATGCTGGCGGTGCGCGCGCGGGCGCTGATGGACGGGCGCTACGCGCCGTCGGTGGACGATGTGCTGAGCCTGGCGCATCCGGTGCTGCGCCACCGCATGGCGCTGACCTTTGCCGCGCGCGCCGAGGGCGCGACGCTGGACGGCATCATCGACAAGTTGTGCGCGCCGTTGCGCTGACGTCCGCTGGGAAAGGGCCGATCCGGCATGGCGCCCGCCGCAATGACCACCCGGGAACGCGCCGAGCAGCTCTCGGCAACGCTGCCGCCGCTGCTGCTGGCGGCGGAGCGCGTGGCGGCCACCGTCGCCCAGGGCGTGCACGGCCGCCGGCGGGTCGGCCAGGGCGAGACCTTCTGGCAGTACCGCGACTATCAGCCGGGCGACCCCACGCCCGCGATCGACTGGCGGCGCTCGGCGCAGAGCGACCGCGTCTTCGTGCGCCAGAGCGAGTGGGAGGCGGCGCAGTCCATCTGGTTCTGGCGCGACGCCTCGCCGTCGATGGACTGGCGCTCGACGCGCGAGCTGCCGACCAAGCGCGAGCGCTGCGAACTGCTCGCGCTGGCGCTGATGGTGTTGATGATCCGCGCCGGCGAGCACGTGACCCTGCTGGGCACCGGTCTGCCACCGGCGGCCGGTCGGGGCACGCTGGGGCGCGTGGCGACGCTGCTGGCGCGCGACGACCTCGCGGCCGGCGCCGGCGCCAGCCTGCCGCCGCCGGAGCCGTTGCCGCGCTCGGCGCAGGTGGTGCTGCTGGGCGATTTCCTGGCACCGCTGGACGACATCGCCCGCTGCCTGCGCGGCTATGCCCAGCGCGGGGTTTCCGGCCACCTGGTGCAGGTGCTGGACCCGGCGGAGGAGACGCTGCCCTACGAGGGCCGGGTACGCTTCGAGGGCCTGGAGGGCGAGGCGCCCTGGCTGCTCTCGCGCGTCGACGGCGTGCGGCAGGACTACCAGCATCGCCTGGAGGCGCAGATGGCGGGGCTGGGCACGATCGCCCAGCGCACCGGCTGGCGCTGCACCTGGCACCGCACCGACCGGCCGCCGCAGACGGCGCTGCTGGCGATCTACGGCGCGCTGTCGGACATGATACCGAGCTAGAGACCCGATGCCGTTTCTGAATGCCCTCGGTTTCGCGCAACCCTGGCTGCTGCTGGCCCTGATCGGGCTGCCGGCGCTGTGGCTGCTGCTGCGGGTCACCCCACCGGCGCCGCGCAGCGTGCGCTTCCCGGCGATCCGCCTGCTGACCGGCCTGACCCCGCCGGAGGAGACGCCGGCGCGCACGCCGCTGTGGCTGCTGCTGCTGCGCCTGCTTGCGGCGGCCCTCATCATCGTCGGCCTGGCCGGGCCGGTGCTGTACCCGGCCGAGCGACTTTCGGGAAGCGGCCCGCTGGTGCTGGTGGTGGACGACGGCTGGGCGGCGGCGAAGGACTGGCCCGCGCGCGAGCAGGCGGCGGACGCCCTGCTGGACCGCGCCGAGCGCGACCGCCGGCGGGTCGTGCTGGTCACCACCGCCCAGCCGCGGGCGAACGTCCCGCTGACCGCCAGCGACCTCCTCACCCCGCCGGCGGCGCGCGAGCGCGTCGCGGCCATCGAGCCGAAGCCCTGGCGCAAGGACCTGGAGGCCGCACGGGGCGTCGCCGAAGGGCTGGCCCTCGACGGTTCCGCGCATGTCGTCTGGCTGCACGACGGCCTCGCCGCGCCCGGCACCAACGCCCTGGCCGAGGCCCTGCAACATCTGGGACGCCTCGACGTCCTGCGGCCGGCGCCGGGCGACGCGGCGAAGCTGGTGCTGCCGCCCGACAGCGCTGGCACGCGGCTGGACGTGCCGGTGCTGCGCGCCTCGGCGGCGGGCGAGGCCACGGTGAACGTGCTGGCCCTGGCCGAGGACGGCCGCCTTGTCGGCACCGCCGAGGCCGCCTTCATCGCCGACGCCACCCGGGCCACGGCCAGCTTCGAGCTGCCGCTGGAGCTGCGCAACCGCATGGCGCGGGTGGCGATCGGCGACGAGGGCCATGCCGGCGCGGTCGCCCTGCTGGACGGCCGCTGGCGGCGGCGGCCGGTCGGGCTGGTCTCGGAAAGCGCCATGGAGAGCGCGCAGCCGCTGCTGTCCGAGCTGCACTACCTGGACCGCGCCCTGGCGCCCTACGCCGAGGTGACGCGGGGCAGCCTGGACGCGCTGATGCAGGACGAGCTGGCGGTCATCACCCTGCCCGACCGCGGCGCCCTGCCGGCCGGGCAGCACGCGCGGGTCTCCGGCTGGGTGGAGGACGGCGGCGTGTTGCTGCGCTTCGCCGGCCCCAAGCTGGCGCGCGGCCTGACCGGCCCCGAGGCGGCGCAGGCCGCCGAGGACGGAAACGCGCCGCTGCTGCCGGTCCGCCTGCGTCGCGGCGGCCGGGCGCTGGGCGGCACGATGAGCTGGGACAGCCCGGCGGCGCTGGCGCCCTTCCCACAGAGCGGCCCCTTCGCGGGGCTGACGCCGCCCGGCGACGTGACGGTCAGCCGCCAGGTGCTGGCCGAACCCTCGCTGGAGCTGGGCGAAAAGACCTGGGCCCGGCTGGCCGACGGCACGCCGCTGGTGACCGCCGAGCGGCGCGGCGACGGCTGGGTCGTGCTGGTGCACACCACCGCCAACACGGACTGGTCAAACCTGCCGCTCTCCGGCCTCTTCGTGCAGATGCTGCGCCGCGTGGTGGCGCTCAGCGAAGGCGTGACCGGCGCCGGCGGCGAGGGCGAGGCGAGCTTGCCGCCGCATCAGGTGCTGGACGGCTTCGGCCGCCTGCGCGAGCCGCCCGCCGGGGTCCAGGCCCTGCCGGCCAAGGCGCTGGCGGAGAACGCGATCGGCCCGGCGCATCCCCCCGGCACCTACGGCAGCGAGGGCGGGCGTCGGGCGCACAACCTGGGTCCGGCGGTCGCCGCCGGACTGGCGCCGCTGGCCGGGCTGCCGTCCGGCGTCGCGGTGGACGACTTCGCCATGCAGCCGGAGACGCGGCTCGGTCCCTGGCTGCTGGCGGCGGCGCTGCTGCTCCTGGTGGCCGACTTGATTATCGCGCTGGCGCTGCGCGGCCTGTTGCCCGCACCGACGCGGGCCGGCCGCACAGGCACGGCAAGCGCCGTGCTCCTCGCGCTGGCCCTGGCGACCGCGCCGGAGACGGCCCGGGCGCAGAGCGCGGACGACGAGTTCGCGCTGAAGGCCACCCTGCAGACCCGCCTGGCCTACATCGAGACCGGCGTGCCCACCGTGGACGACACCGCGCGTCAGGGGCTGCAAGGGCTGACCGACGTGCTGACGCGGCGCACGGCGGTGGAGCCGGGGCCGCCGCTCGGCGTCGATCCGCGCCGCGACGAGCTGGCCTTCTTCCCGCTGCTGTACTGGCCGATCACGCCGCGACAGGCGGACCTCTCGGCGCTCGCGGTGCGCCGGGTCAACGACTACCTGCGCAACGGCGGCACCATCCTGTTCGACCTGCGCGAGACCGACGGCTCCTCCAACCTCTTCGGCCGCGCCTCGCCGGGCAGCCAGGCGCTGCAACGCCTGACCCGGCGCATCGAAATGCCGCCGCTGCAGCCGGTGGACCCGGAGCACGTGCTGACCAAGGCGTTCTACCTGCTGCAGGACTTCCCCGGCCGCTATGCCGGCGGCACGCTGTGGGTGGAGGACACCACGCAGGCCGCGGGCGACGGCGTGGCCTCGGTCATCGTGGGCTCGAACGACTGGGCGGGCGCCTGGGCCGTCGACGACTCCGGCAGCCCGCAGTTCGCCGTGGTGCCGGGCGGCGAGCGCCAGCGCGAGATGGCCCGCCGGGTCGGGGTCAACATCGTGATGTACGCGCTCACCGGCAACTACAAGGCCGACCAGGTGCACGTGCCGGCCATCCTGGAGCGGCTGGGCCAATGAGGAGGGGTCGATGACCTCCGCCATCGAGATCGCCTGGGCGCCGCTGGTGCCGCTGTGGCTGCTGGGCGGCCTGGCAGCGCTGGCCGCGCTGGCGCTGGGGGTGGCGGCCTGGCAGCGGGCGCGCGGCGCGGCCTGGCGGGCGCTGGCGCTGCTGGCCTTGCTGGGCGTGCTGGCGAACCCGACGCTGGTGCGGGAGACGCGCGAGACCCTGCCGGACATCGCCCTGGTCGCGGTGGACGAGAGCGCCAGCCAGGACATCGCGACCCGGCCGGAGCAAACCCAGGAGATCCTCGAAGCGCTGGACGCGCGCTGGCCGCGGCTGCGCAACACCGAGGTGCGCGTCATCCGCGCCGGCGGGGACGGTGGCGGCGCGGCGGACGAGGGCACCCGGCTGTTCGCCGACATCGACCGCGCGCTGAGCGAGATCCCGCGCGACCGCCTGGCCGGCGTGGTGGTGGTCAGCGACGGGCAGGTTCACGACGCGCCGGAGAGCCTGGAGGCCCTGGGCATCGACGCGCCGGTCCACCTGCTGCGCACCGGCGGCGCGGCGGAGGGCGACCGCCGGCTGAGCGTGGACGACGTGCCCAGCTATGGCATCGTCGGCAAGGAGCAGAGCTTCACCCTGACGGTGGACGACCTGCCCAAGGGCGACGGCGAGCAGGGCCTCGCCCGGGTGCGCATCACCCGCGACGGCGGCGAGCCCGACGTCCGCCGCATTCCCGTGGGCGAGCCGCAGGAGGTGCGCTTCACGCTGAACCACCGCGGCCCGACGGTGCTGCAGATCGAGGTGGAGGCCGGCCCGCGCGAGCTGACCATGGCGAACAACCGCGCCGCCGTGGTGGTCAACGGCGTGCGCGACCGCCTGCGCGTGCTGCTGGTCTCCGGCGAGCCGCACGCCGGCGAGCGCGCCTGGCGCCACCTGCTGAAGTCCGACCCCTCGGTCGACCTGGTGCACTTCACCATCCTGCGCCCGCCGGAGAAGCAGGACGGCACGCCGATCCGCGAGCTGTCGCTGATCGCCTTCCCGACGCGCGAGCTGTTCGAGGTCAAGATCGACGAGTTCGACCTGATCGTCTTCGACCGCTACCGCCGGCGCGGCGTGCTGCCGCAGCTCTACCTGGACAACGTCGCCGACTACGTGCGCAACGGCGGCGCCCTGCTGGAGGCCGGCGGACCCAGCTTCGCCGAGCGGCTGTCGCTCTACCGCACGCCGCTGGGCGAGGTGCTGCCCGGCGCGCCCACCGGGCAGATCCACGAGCAGGGCTACCGGCCGCGGGTGACGGAGGTCGGCCGCCGCCACCCCGTGACCGCCGGGCTGCCCGAGGCCGGCGGCCCGGACCGGGCGCCCGGCTGGGGCCGCTGGTTCCGGCACATCGACGCCAACCCGCTGGCCGGCCACGTGGTCATGCGCGGCGTTCAGGAGCGGCCGCTGCTGATCCTGGACCGCGTGGGCGAGGGCCGCGTGGCGCAGTTGTTGAGCGACCACGCGTGGTTGTGGGCGCGCGGCTACGATGGCGGCGGCCCGCAGGCGGAGCTGATGCGCCGGGTGGCGCACTGGCTGATGAAGGAGCCGGAGCTGGAGGAGGAGGACCTGCGCGCCCAGGTCGCCGACGGCGAACTGCAAGTCACCCGCCGCTCGCTCGACCCCGAGCAGCCGACGGTCACCGTGACCCGCCCCGACGGGAGCACCACGGAGGTCGACCTGCAGCCCGGCGAGCGGGGCCGCGCCGTCGCGCGCCTGCCCGCCGAGCAGATCGGCATGTACGAGGTGAGCGACGGCGAGCGCACCGCCCTGGCCGCCGCCGGCGCCTTGAACCCGCTGGAGTACCGCGACGTCCGCGCCACGGCGGAGAAGCTGCGTCCCCTGGTCGAGGCGAGCGGGGGCAAGACGGCCGTCTTCGCCAGCGAGGGCGTGCCGGACCTGCGCAAGGTGCGGCCGGGCCGCGACCGCAGCGGCCGCACCTGGATCGGCCTGCAGGCGAACGAGGCTTACCGCGTGACCGGGGTGGCGGAGCTGCCCTTGCTTCCAGCGGTCCTGGCGCTCATGCTCGCGCTCGGATTCCTGATCACCGCCTGGTTCCGCGAAGGCCGATGACCGCCACCCTGGAATCGACCCCGTTCCGCCGCCCGTCGCGCCGCGCGCAGACGATCGTGCTGCTGCTCTTCCTGGTCATTTGCCTGGGCGTGGAATACGCCGCCGGCAGCGTCACCCGGCCGGCGATCGAGCCCTTCTACCGCCATCTGGCCAAGCCCGCCTGGACGCCGCCGGACTGGGCCTTTCCGATCGTCTGGACGATCCTCTACATCCTGATGGCGGTGGCCGCCTGGGAAGCCTGGCGCAAGGCGACCTGGGCGGCGGCGGGAGCGCTGGTGCCCTTCTTC
Source organism: uncultured Rhodovibrionaceae bacterium (assembly GCA_964561005.1). Taxonomy (GTDB): domain Bacteria; phylum Pseudomonadota; class Alphaproteobacteria; order Kiloniellales; family Rhodovibrionaceae; genus CAZLNO01. Next base: position 31,184 of record CAZLNO010000014.1, read on the forward strand.
GTCCAGCTTGCGCTGAACGGCGCGTGGTCCTTCGTCTTTTTCGGAGAGGGCGCGATCGCGGCCGGCTTCGTCGTCATCCTCGCCCTGCTGCTGGCCATCCTGGCCACGATGGCCGCCTTCGGCCAGCGCAGCCGCGTGGCCGCCTGGCTGATGGCGCCCTACGCGCTCTGGGTCGGCTACGCCGCCGCCCTCAACGGCGCCATCGTGCTGATGAATCCAGGTGGATAGGGTGGTCGGCGCTTTGCCGCCTTGTTCGACGAACTCACCGGGCCGGTCGGGAGCTTGCTCCCGACCGGAACGTTTTTTGGCCGAACCTCCAGGGAAACGTTCGGGGCGCGGGCAAGCCCCCGCCCGGCCAAGGCTCAACTACGCCCCGATCAACCCCGACCGTCGAACGCCCTCTCCCGCAAGCGCGTGACGCTCGTCGCGGCGGATCAGGCCGCGCACGCCCTCCAACGCGCCGGTCACCAGCTCCATCACCTGGAAGCGCTCGGGCTCGACCGGGCCGGGCAGCACGAGGCCGGCGGACGTGGCCGGCACGAAGCCGTAGGGGGTGTAGTATTCGGGCGCGCCGACGACGACGCAGAGGCGATCATGATTCAGCCGCGCCATGTTCAGGCCGTGGCGCACCAGCGAGCGGCCGACGCCCTGCCCGCGCATCTTCGGGTCAACCGCCAGCGGCCCGAGGAGAATCGCCGGCGCGGTCTCGATCAGGATCGGCCAGAAGCGCAGCGACGCCAGCAGCCCGCCGCCGCCGTCGCGGGCCACGAAGGAGAGGTCCCGGCGAGGGGCGATGCCCTCGCGCAGGCGATAGACGGTCTTCCGGGTGCGATCGGGGCCGAAGCTGCGGTCCAGCAGGGCCTCGATGGCGTCGAGGTCCTCCGGCCGCTGCGGTTCGATGTGGAATTTCAGCATGCTCGCGGTTCCGCTGGCCGCGCCGCGCGGGGCGGCGTCGTATGCTTCGTCATGATGTCGGCCGGGCCGTTTCCTTGCTCGCCGCGAAGGTGTGCGCGCTCCACGAAACGCGCAAGGCCGCCAGCCGACGGCGCTCAACCTCCCGCATGGGCAGGACACGTCAGCTTCGTCGTCGGAACCGCTGCACGATCAAGCCTGGCATCCGCCATCCCCCGGAACTTCCCCGGCTGCTTTCCTACCACAACCCATCCCGGCGGCCAAGCAACTCGCAACCCCTGACCCCTCGGCCAGTCTTTCACACGGCCAACCCCTCGTCCCAGTAGGGCTCCGACCCGAAGCGCTCGGCCAGGAAGTCGACGAAGACCCGGACCTTGGGCGAGAGATTTCGGCTGGCCGGGAAGACCGCGTGAATGGCGGCGCCGCCGTCGCCCGTCCATTCGGAGAGCACGCATTCCAGCCGCCCGGCCCGCAGGGACTCGCCGCAAATGAAGGTCGGCAGCAGCACCAGCCCCGCCCCGCCGCGGGCCGCCGTGCACAGCGCGTCACCGTTGTTGGCTTCGAGCCGGCCTTTCAGCGGCACCCGCACCTCGCCCTCCGGACCCTGGAAGCGCCACTCCCGTCCGGAGGCCAGATAGCTGTAGATCAGGCAGTCGTGCTCGGCCAGCTCGCGCGGATGGGCCGGGCGGCCGCGGCGCGCCAGATAGTCGGGCGAGGCCACCAGCGCCCGGCGCATCGGCGCCAGCCGCCGGGCGATCAGGCTGGAGTCGGGCAGGCGGCCGACCCGCACCGCCATGTCGTAGCCCTCCTCGATCAGGTTCACCGTACGGTCGTTGAGCTGGAGGTCCACCGAGAGTTCCGGATAGCGCCCCAGGAACTCGGGCATCGCCGGGGCCACGTGCGCCAGCCCGAAGGACATCGGCGCGTTGACTCGCAGGGTGCCGCGCGGCGCGCTGGCGAGATGGCTGACCGCGCCCTCCGCCGCCTCCGCGTCGGCCACGAGCTGCCGGCAGCCGGCATAGAACGCCGTGCCGGCCTCGGTCAGCGACAGCCGCCGCGTCGTGCGGTTGAGCAGGCGCACGCCCAGACGGTCCTCCAGCCGACCCACCTGCTTGGACACCGCCGACTTGGACAGACCCAGCTCCTGCGCCGCCTTGGAGAAGCTGCCCGCCTCCACCACGCGGGCAAACACCGCCATCGCCGTCAGATGTTCCAGCGTCACGCAGCCTCCGTTTCCTCAGAGAAACAATACAATGACATTTTGCCATATTTTCTCCCGACGGCGAAAGGCTTACCTTGCCGATCAACAATCCCGAACCACGATGCAGAGGAGAACCGAAGATGGCAAAAGTCCTGGTGCTCTACTACTCCAGCTATGGCCACATCGAGCAAATGGCCCAGGCGGTGGCCGAGGGCGCCAACAGCGTCGCCGGCGCCGAGGCGACGATCAAGCGGGTGCCCGAGACGGTGCCTGAGGACATCCAGCAAAAGGCCGGCTTCAAGACCGACCAGGCCGGCGAGGTCATCCAGGACCCGAACGAGCTGGCCGACTACGACGCCATTATCGTGGGCACGCCCACGCGCTTCGGCAACATGGCCGGGCAGATGCGCAACTTCTGGGACCAGACCGGCGGGCTGTGGTTCAACGGCAAGCTGATCGGCAAGGTCGGCAGCGCCTTCGTCTCGACCGGCACGCAGCACGGCGGCCAGGAGACCACGCTGACCTCGATCCACACCACGCTGATGCACCACGGCATGGTGATCGTCGGGGTGCCCTATTCCTGCCCCGAGATCACCAACATGGACGAGATCACCGGCGGCACGCCCTACGGCGCCTCCACCCTGGCCGGCGGCGACGGCAAGAGCCGCCAGCCCAGCGCCAACGAGCTGGCGATCGCCCGCTTCCAGGGCCGCCATGTCGCGGAGATCGCGACGAAGCTGCACGGCTGACGCCGCGTCATCGGAAGGGAACACCACAATGCTCGACCATCGGCCGTTCGCCGGGCTGGGCCGCTTCGAGACCGACTGGCTGGCGGCGCGCTACCACTTCAGCTTCGGCCAGTATCACGATCCGGAGCGCATGGGCCTGGGCCCGCTGCGGGTGTGGAACGACGACGCCATCCAGCCCGGCACCGGCTTCGACCCGCACGGCCACCGGGACATGGAGATCATCACCTATGTCCGCGAGGGCGCGGTCACCCACGAGGACCACCTGGGCAACGCCGGCCGCACCGAAGCGGGCGACGTGCAGGTGATGAGCGCCGGCAAGGGCATCGTGCATGCCGAGTACAACCGCGAGCCCGGCATCACGCGGCTGTTCCAGATCTGGATCGAGCCCGCCGAGCGGCGCCTGCGCCCGCGCTGGGCCACCCGTCAGTTCCCCAAAGGGGAGCGCGCGGGCGAGCTGGTGGCGCTCGCCTCCGGCCGGGCCGGCGACGGGGCGGCCCTGCCGATCCACCAGGACGCGGCCCTCCTCGGCGCCACGCTGACGGCCGGACAGCGCGTCATCCATGCCCTGGCGCCGGGCCGCAAGGCGTATCTCGTCGCCGCGCGCGGGCACGTGGACGTGAACGGCCAGCGGGTGGACGCGCGCGACGGCCTGGCCATCTGGGACGAACGGGAACTTGAGATCGCCGCGGGGACGGACAGCGATATCCTGCTGGCCGACCTGCCCTGAGCCCCAAACCGACAAGGAGACACGACATGGGCCTGCTGATCGACGGCGTGTGGCACGACCAGTGGTACGACACCAAGCGCCACGGCGGCCGCTTCGTCCGCCAGGACAGCGTCTTCCGCGACTGGGTGACCGCCGACGGGTCCAGCGGCTTCAAGGCCGAGCCCGGCCGCTATCACCTCTACGTCTGCTATGCCTGCCCCTGGGCGCATCGCACGCTGATCCTGCGCAAGCTCAAGGGGCTGGAGGACGTGATCTCGGTCGACCCGGTGCACTGGTTCATGGGGGAGAACGGCTGGCAATTCGACGCCGAGCACCCCGACAGCGTCAACGGCGCGCACTACCTGCATCAGGTCTACACCAAGGCGAAGTCGGACTACACGGGCCGGGTGACCGTGCCGACGCTGTGGGACAAGCAGCAGGGCACGATCGTGAACAACGAGTCGGCCGAGCTGATCCGCATGCTCAACGGTGAGTTCAACGCCTTCGCCCAGCGCCCGGAGCTGGACTTCCACCCCGCCGAGCTGCGCGGCGAGATCGAGACGGTGAACGAGCGCGTCTATCACACGGTCAACAACGGCGTGTACAAGGCCGGCTTCGCCACCAGTCAGCAGGCCTACGAGGAGGCCTTCGACGCGCTGTTCGACACCCTCGACTGGCTGGAGGACCGCCTGGGCCGGCAGCGCTATCTGGCCGGCGATCGGCTCACCGAGGCGGATATCCGGCTGTTCACGACGCTGGTGCGCTTCGATCCGGTCTATGTCGGCCACTTCAAGTGCAACAAGTACCGCATCGCCGACTATCCGAACCTCCGGAACTTCACGCGGGAGATCCACCAGCTTCCCGGCGTGCGGGAGACGGTGCGGATGGACCACATCAAGAACCACTATTACGTCAGCCACCGCAAGGTGAACCCGACCGGCATCGTCCCGAAAGGTCCGGAGATCGACTTCGACGTCCCGCACGACCGCGACCGCTTCACGGGTCCGGGCGGCCTTTCGGCGGTGGCGCGGGCGGCGTGATGTCGACCGTCGGTGGTCGGCGGCGGCGACCTGTCATACCGCCCGACGAATGAAATCGTACATCTGGAGGGTCCTCATGCTTCGACAGGCTCAGCATGAGGACCTCGTCCTGAGCTTGTCGAAGGACGAATCCACTCAAACGTCGGGCAATATCAGCCCGCGCGCCGCTGAGACCGTCATTCCCGGACCAGCGGAGCAGCAGGGAGTGCTGCTTCGCAACCGGGGTGCCTAGGCCAAATCGGTGGCCGTCGCGGTCAGGTGTCCAGGAAGCTGCGCAGCTTGCGGCTGCGGCTGGGGTGCTTCAGCTTGCGCAGGGCCTTGGCCTCGATCTGGCGGATGCGCTCGCGGGTGACCGAGAACTGCTGGCCGACCTCCTCCAGGGTGTGGTCGGTGTTCATGCCGATGCCGAAGCGCATGCGCAGGACGCGCTCCTCGCGCGGGGTCAGGCTGGCCAGCACCCGGGTCGTGGTCTCGCGCAGGTTGGACTGGATCGCCGCGTCCAACGGGATGACGGCGTTCTTGTCCTCGATGAAGTCGCCCAGGTAGCTGTCCTCCTCGTCGCCGATCGGGGTCTCCAGGCTGACCGGCTCCTTGGCGATCTTGAGGACCTTGCGCACCTTCTCCAGCGGCATCTGCAGGCGCTCGGCCAGCTCCTCCGGCGTGGGCTCGCGGCCGATCTCGTGCAGCATCATGCGGCTGGTGCGCACCAGCTTGTTGATCGTCTCGATCATGTGCACCGGGATGCGGATGGTGCGCGCCTGGTCGGCGATCGAGCGGGTGATCGCCTGGCGGATCCACCAGGTGGCGTAGGTGGAGAACTTGTAGCCGCGGCGGTACTCGAACTTGTCGACCGCCTTCATCAGGCCGATGTTGCCCTCCTGGATCAGGTCCAGGAACTGCAGGCCGCGGTTGGTGTACTTCTTGGCGATCGAGATCACGAGGCGCAGGTTCGCCTCGACCATCTCGGTCTTGGCGCGGCTGGCCTCCTTCTCGCCGGTCTGCACCGTCTTGACGATGCGGCGGAACTCGCCGATCGGCATGCCGGTCTCGTCGGCCACCTCGGCGATCTGCCCGCGCAGCCGGGCGACGTCGTCGCCGTAGCGCGCATGGAAGCGCTGCCAGCCCTTCTGCGGCAGCGCGCCGACCTCCTCGAACCAGGTGGGGTCCAGTTCGCGGCCGTAGTAGCGCTCCAGGAAATCGGTGCGCTTGACCCCGCAGCGCTCGGCATAGCGCAGCAGCCTGCCCTCGAGCTGCATCAGCGTCTTGTTGAGGGTGTAAAGCTGCTCGACGAGTTGTTCCAGGCGCGCGTTGTTGAAGCGCACCGTCTTCATGTCCTCGATCAGCTCGCCCTTGAGCTTCTCGTAGCGCTTCTCGGTCTGCGCGGGCACGGATTCGCCGGCCTGCAGGTGCGTCAGCCGCTTTTCCTGCACCTTGGCGAGCTTCTTGTAGGTCTCGGCCATCTTGTCGAAGGTGGCGACCACCTGCGGCATGAGGGCCTCTTCCATGGCCGCCAGGGAGACCGAGCCCTCCTCGTCGTCCTCGTCCTCGTCCTCCAGGCCGGAGACGATCTGCGACTGCTCGCCCATGGCGCCGTTGTCGCCCGTGCCCTCTTCGCCGACCGCCGCCTCGGCGCTGCCGTTCTTGTGGGCGGCGGCGGGCTCGGCCGCGCCGTTGGCCTGCGCGGCGCCGTCGCCGGCCGCGGTTCGGTTCGCCACCGGGTCGGCGGCGGTGTCGCCGGCGCCCATGCGCTGCTCGGCCGTGCCGCGCGCCATGGCGCCCTCCGGCGCCGTGCCGCTGGCGCCCAGCGGCGCGCCGCCGTACATCGATTCCAGATCGACGATGTCGCGCAGCAGGATCTGCCCTTCCTGCAGCGCCTCGCGCCAGTACATCAACGCCTTGATGGTGAGCGGGCTCTCGCAGATGCCGCTGATCATGCGCTCGCGGCCGGCCTCGATGCGCTTGGCGATGGCGATCTCGCCCTCGCGCGAGAGCAGCTCGACCGAGCCCATCTCCCGCAGGTACATGCGCACGGGATCGTCGGTGCGCCCGATGTCGGCATCGTCGATGTTGCCGACGCCGCGGCCGTTGGGGTCCTCTTCTTCCTCCTCCTCGTCCGCGGCCGCCGCCGCCGCGGCCTCGCCGTCGTCCGGTTCCTCGCCCTCGATGACGCTGATGCCCATCTCGGACAGCATCGACATGGTGTCCTCGATCTGCTCGGACGACACCTGGTCGGGCGGCAGAATCTGGTTCAGTTCGTCGTAGGTGACGAAGCCGCGCTCCTTCGCGCGCTGGAGGAGCTTCTTCCCGGCCGCGTTGGTCGTGTCCATCAGCGGCCCGTCGCCCGACTCCTCGCGCGTCTCGGCAGCTTCCGTTTCGTTTGCCTTGCTTGCCATCGAAACCTCTGCCCCCAGTTACCCCAACAGTTCAGGCGACCAGCGCGACGTATGCGCCGCGCGAGGCCGCGGCAATCCCCCGATATGCCCTCGACCCCTACGACGTTTCCGGCAGTCCGCTGATCTTGTCCGTCCGGTCGAATTCGGCCCGCCTGCTTTCGCAGTCATGGACAGCCTTTTGTTTTGCTTCCAGGCGCGCGAGGCCTTGCTGATCCATGGTTTCCGCGAAGCGCCGGCCCTCGTCGGCCGTCTCGTTCACGGCCGTCCGTGCCCGATACAGGTCCATCAGATGGCGCAGTCCCGTCTGAGCGTCCTGAAACGTTGCGCCCGGCTCCGCAAAAGGCCAAAGGCGGTAAAGATCGCGGTCTTCCAGCGCCTTGGCCGTCCGTTCATCGGTTACTTCGCGCAAATGGCGGCGGATTTCAACACTGTCAAGGCCCTGATCCTCGGCCGCGAGGTCCAGCAGCAGCCGGCGCAGACGATCCAGATCGGCCCCGCTCAGCGCGATCCCCGCCAGCTCCTCCGCGTGCTCATGCAAAAGCCGCGGGTGGTTCACCAGCGTGGCGATCAACACCTGTTCCTGCCGGCGCTGCAGCAGCGCCACGGGCTGGCGTGCCCCGGCCGCCGGGAGGCCGGCCGCCGGAATGGCACGAGGGCGCCCGCCGCCCCGGCCCTTGTCACGCTTGAAGCGGCGCCTGTCGAAGCCGAACGCGGCCTGGAAGCGCCGCTCCATCTCGTCACGATAGGCGCCCTGGACACTTCTGTCCGCGATGGTCTGCACGGCCGCCAGCAGGTCGCGGCGCAGTCCGGCCCGCCGCTCCGGCGTGTCCAGCCGCCGGCCCTCGATGGCCTGCGTCCACAGCAGCTCGGCCAGCGGCCGGGCGCCGTCCAGCAGCTCGCGGAAAGCCCGCGCGCCCTGCGCCTGGACCAGGCTGTCGGGGTCCTCGCCCGCCGGCAGCAGCGCGAAGCGCAGGGAGACTCCGGGCTTGAGCAGGGGCAGCGCACGCTCGATCAGGCGGTAGCCGGCCCGCCGCCCGGCCTCGTCGCCGTCCAGGCAGATCACCGGCTCGGCCGCCAGGCGCCACAGCTCCTGGATCTGCTCCGGCGTCACCGCCGTGCCCAGCGGCGCCACCGCGGCCGGGAAGCCCGCCTGCGCCAGGGCGATGACGTCCATGTAGCCCTCGCAGACCACCAGTTCGCCGCCGTCGCGGGCGGCCTGGCGGGCGCGCGCGAGGTTGTAGAGCACGCGGCCCTTGTGGAACAGTTCGCTGTCCGGCGAATTCAGGTACTTCGCCGGGGAGTCGCCGAGCGCCCGGCCGCCGAAGGCGATCACGCGCCCACGGCGATCGGTGATGGGAAAGATCACCCGGTCGAAGAAGTAGTCGCGCGCGGCGCCGCCGTCCTCCGGCTGCTTGATCAGCCCGGCGGCGGCAAGCTGGTCATCGCCGATGCCGCGCGCGTTCAGGGCCTGGCGCAAGGCGCCGCGCCGGTCCGGGGCGTAACCCAGGCGAAAGGCCTCGCGGGTCGCCCGGTTCACGCCGCGGCGCTCCAGATAGGCGCGCGCCTCCGCGCCGGAACGGCTCTCGGCGAGCTGTTCCTCGAACCACGCGCAGGCGGCCTCCACCACCTCATGCAGGTCGGCGCGGCGGCGCTCGCGCGCCTGCTCCTCGGGCGAGCTGCGCGGCAAGGCCAGCCCGGCCTCGTTGGCCAGCTTCTCCACCGCCTCGGGGAAGCTCAGCCCCTCGGTGCGCATGACGAAGCCGATGACGTCGCCGTGCGCCCCGCAGCCAAAGCAGTGGTAGAAGCCCTTGTCGTCGCTGACGGTGAACGAGGGCGTCTTCTCGTTGTGGAACGGACACAGCCCGGTGAATTCCCGCCCGCGGCGGGTCAAGCGCACCTTGCGCGCGACGGTGTCCGTCAGCGGCACGAGCTGGCGCAGGCGGTCCAGGAACTCGGATGGGAAGGCCATGCTCGGCTAACGTCTCCGCTCCGGCATTCGCAGAAATGTAACAGAGTTCGCGGCCCGCGTCAGAGCCGGAACGGCGTTTGTCGTGGACAAAAGCGGGGATAACTCCGGGAAAACGCACGGCCGCCTCCGGCGCCAGCGACGGAGCCGGCGGCACGCATCAGGTCAGCCGTTCCTTGGCCAGCGCGCTCGCCCTGCCGAAGTCCATCTGGCCGGCGTAGCGCTCGCGCAGGGCGCCCATGACCTGCCCCATGTCCTTGACGCTCTCGGCGCCCAGTTCCTCGATGACCGCCTCCACGGCCTCGCGGGTCTCGGCCTCGTCGAGCTGTCGGGGCAGGAAGCGCTCGATGACGCGCGCCTCCGCGCGCTCCTTCTCCGCCAGATCGTCGCGCCCGCCCTGCTCGTAGGTCTCCGCCGATTCGCGGCACTGCCGCACCATCTTTTGCAGCATCTGGCGGATCTGGTCCTCGCCGATGCCGTCGGGGCTGCCCTCGGTGCGGGCGGCGATGTCGCGGTCCTTCAGCGCGGCCAGCACCAGGCGAAGCGTCGCGGCCGTGTCCTTGTCCTTGGTCTTGAGCGCCTGCCTCAGCGCCTCGTTCAGCTCCGTGCGCAGCATCGGGACAACCTCCCGCACCTCGTCCTTCCGCGGGCCGCACGGTCGCATTTGACGCCGGCCCGCGTCATGCGTAAATGAAAGCGGCGCCGCGATCGGGACAGCCGGTCCCGGCCCGCGGCGCGCCCTGTTCGTATCGACGATCGCCCTATTTATCGACTGCGCCGCGCGGAACAACCCCCGGCTCGCGCCGGGGCGGGCCAAGACGCGGCGCGCCGCGAAACGGGAAAGCAACGCCATGCCGGACAGCCCCTCCCGGTTCTCCTCCCAGCCCGCGACCGCCGCCCTGGTGCTCGCCGACGGCACGGTGTTTCGCGGCCAGGGCATCGGTGCCACCGGCCGGGCGGTCGGCGAGGTGTGCTTCAACACGTCGATGAGCGGCTATCAGGAGATCGTCACCGACCCCTCCTACGCCGGCCAGATCATCACCTTCACCTTTCCGCACATCGGCAACGTGGGCGCCAACCGCGAGGACCTGGAGACGGCCACCGCCGCCTGTCGCGGCGTGGTGCTGCGGGCGCCGATCACCGAGCCGTCCAACTGGCGCGCCAGCCAGCATCTCGACGCCTGGCTGAAGAGCCAGAACATCGTCGGCATCGCCGGGCTCGACACCCGGCGCCTGACCCGGCGCATCCGCGACATCGGCGCGCCCAGCGGCGTGGTCGTGCACGACCCGCACGGCGAGTTCGACATCGAGGGCGCCGCGCGCGCCGCCGCCGAGTGGCCGGGGCTGGCGGGAATGGACCTGGCCGCGGAGGTGACCTGCCGGCAGCTCTATACCTGGGACGAGACACCGTGGACTCTGCGCGGCGGCTACGGCACCCTTGACCGCCCGCGGCGGCGCGTGGTGGCGATCGACTATGGCGCCAAGCGCAACATCCTGCGCGAGCTGGCCGGGCTGGGCTGCGAGGTGACCGTGGTGCCGGCCGACGCCGGCGCCGAGGACGTGCTGCGCCACGAGCCCGATGGCATCTTCCTGTCCAACGGCCCCGGCGACCCGGCGGCGACGGGGACCTATGCCGTGCCCACGGTGCGGCGCCTGCTGGACAGCGGCAAGCCGATGTTCGGCATCTGCCTGGGCCACCAGATCCTGGCGCTGGCCCTGGGCGCGACGACGGAAAAGATGCACCTGGGCCACCGGGGCGCCAACCATCCGGTCAAGGACCTGGCCAGCGGCCGGGTGGAGATCACCAGCCAGAACCACGGCTTCAAGGTGATCCCGGAGTCGCTGCCCGGCCACGTCGAGGCGACCCACGTCAGCCTGTTCGACGGCTCCAACGAGGGGCTGCGGGTGACCGACGCGCCGGTGTTCTCGGTGCAGTACCATCCCGAGGCCAGCCCCGGCCCGCACGACAGCCACTATCTCTTCCGCCGCTTCGTCGAGATGATCGACGCGCAATGCGGCGTGTCGGACTGAAATTCCGCTGATGCGTTCGCTTCGCGAACACAAATTTCACTCCGGCGACTGATCCGTTCGCGCGCACGACTCGTTTAATTTTATACGAGATATAAGCTTGCGGAACGCGGCTTTATTTCGCATGGCGAAGATGTCGCGTCCCGGCCTGTTGCCGCACGAAACTGGCCGACGCGCGACGCCGACGCCGAAGGACCTTTTTCCCCAAATCTCAAGTCGTGTGCGGAGGATCCATTCCATGAGACTTTCACAACTTGGCAAGGTCGCCATCGTCGCGGCGACGGCGCTGACATTCTCGGCCACCGCGAAGGCGGCGGACATCGTCGACACCGCGGCCGCGGCCGGCAACTTCAAGACCCTGCTCGCCGCGGTGGAGGCGGCCGGGCTGACCGATACCCTGAAGGGCGAGGGGCCGATCACCGTCTTCGCGCCCACCGACGAGGCCTTCGCGGGTCTGGGCCAGGACACCATCAACGAGCTGCTGAAGCCCGAGAACAAGGATAAGCTCAGGAAGATCCTGGCCTATCACTGCGTTCCCGGCAGCCACATGAAGACCAACGTGGACGCCGAGCAGAACTGGCTGATGACGATGAGCGGCCAGTCGATCTACGTGCAGGCCGTCTCCGATCCGGGGGCCGACGAGATCTACGTCGCCAACCACGACTACAAGAACCGGACCAAGTTCGCCCAGGTCGTGCAGGTCGACATCATGGCCGACAACGGCGTGATCCACGCCATCGACAAGGTGGTCCTGCCGCCCGACATGGACTGAATGCTTGCGGCGGGGCGCGTCCGCGTCCCGCCTGTGGAGCCGGGCCTTCGCCACGGACGGCCGGCGCGGCCGTCCGTGGCCGGGCTGCCGCCTGCGACGCCGGGGCCGTGCGGTCAGAGGTTCGGACAGCACGCGCCACTGGCGCTCATCCAGGACTTGCCCTTGGACTTCACCTTGCAGTTGTGCTTGTCCCGGTTGCTCAGGACCTTGCCCTCGCAGTGGCGCGCGGAAAAGCACTTCTGCTTGCCGTCGCCGTTGGCCATCTGAAGCACGTCGTGCATTTCCCCGGTCGTCATGGTCTCTTCTGACGCACCGGCCTTGCCGGCGGTGTCGGCCTGTTGATCGGCGGCCAGGGCGGGCAGGGCGACGACGACGGCGGCGGCCAAGGCGAAAGCGGCGATCCTTTTCATGACGCTGTCCTTACAATATGTCGTGGTGCGATCAACCTGTGCGTGTACACGCTACAGTTGATATTCGCCGCCGTCAATGTCGTAACCTGGGAAAGGGAATACCGCGCTGTCGCCCCGACGACGCGCCACCACGGCACAATGTCGCCATCCGCGGTGTAACGGCTTCACCCATGGCGGGAAATTCGGATCACAGGAACGCGGCCCATTCCCGCCGCCCGTGCAGCACCCGGACGATCAGAATCCCGTCATCCTGATCGCGGTACACGATGATATGTGCGCCATGCGGGTGCAGGCGAACCGGCCGGGTGAATTCCCTGCGCTCGCGGGCCATGTTCGGATGCGCCGCCAGGAGGGCGAAGCAGCGTTCCAGTTGGTCGTGATAGGAATCGGCGTGAGCTTCGCCGAATGTCTCGGCGCCCCACTGGTATATCTCGATGACGTCCGCCTCGGCCCGCGCGGTCAGCCTATATCGCATCCGAGCCGTCGTTTCCCGCGCGGCGGGCGCGGGCGGCGGCGCGCAGGTCCCGCATCGAGCGCGTGCCGGGGCCGCTGTCCAGGCCCTCGTCGATCCGCGCCTGCAGCTCCGCCAAGGCCCGCGCGCGCTCCTGGTCGTGGCGGATCAGGTCGCGGATATAGTCACTGGCGTTCGCATAGCGGCCGGACTCCGTCTGGCCGTTCACCCAGTCCTTCATGGCCTCCGGCAGGGAGACATTCATCGTCGCCATCGCATACCCTCCTGCCAAGTCAGAATAGGGCAGATGGCAAAGCTTGCCAACGCGCGAATGCCGCGCACACAGTGCCGGAGAGACACCAAGACCTGCGTCTTCCGCGACCGCCTGCACGCGACCGGCTGACGCGGCGCCCGAGGCATGCTATATGGATGGACGGACGATGGAGCATGAAGCCGATGCCCGAGCCCGCAACCTTGTTCGAGCAAGACGACGACGCGGCGGAAGCCGAAGCCATGGCCGAGGCGGAAGCGGACGTGGCCGCCGGGCGGGTGGTTTCGCATGATGCCGTGGCGCGCTGGCTTCGCTCCTGGGGCTCGGACGACGAGTTGCCGCCCCCCACATGCGACGAACGGTAGTCTGGACCGAAGCCTCGCTGCGGGATCTTCGGAGCATCCGTTCCTACATCCGCCAGTTCAACCCCGGCGCCGCGGCGCGGCTGGCCGAGCGCCTGCTCGAAGCCGGCGACAGCCTGGCGGAAAACCCTGCCCGGGGACGCCCTGTCGGCAACCACCGCGAACTCACGATCATCTGGCCTTACGTGTTGCGTTATCGGCTCACCCAAAACCAAGTCTTCATCATGCGCGTGCGTCACGGTGCGCGGCAAAGGCCGTAGTCTCCACGTTCTGTCCCGGCTTCGGCGCGAATTGACCGCCAGAGGACTCAAGCACGACAACCACCACCCCCTTCCCTTTCGCGCGCGTCCGTGGCACATAGCGGGCGGTCGATCGAGGTTCCATTGAAGGTTGAGAGACTGCGGCACCCACATCGCCGGTGCGGCGGTCCGAGTGTGTGCGCATGCCCAAACGCAAAGACATCCAGTCCATTCTCATCGTCGGCGCCGGGCCCATCATCATCGGCCAGGCGTGCGAGTTCGACTATTCCGGGGCGCAGGCCTGCAAGGCGCTGAAGGAGGAGGGCTACCGGGTCATCCTGGTGAACTCCAACCCGGCCACGATCATGACCGACCCCGGTCTGGCCGACGCCACCTACATCGAGCCCATCCAGCCCTCGGTGGTCGCCAAGATCCTGGAGCGCGAGCGCCCCGACGCCATCCTGCCGACGATGGGCGGGCAGACCGGGCTGAACACCGCCATCGCCTTGTGGCGCGACGGCACGCTGCAGCGCCTGGGCGTGGAGATGATCGGCGCCGACGCCGAGGTCATCGAGAAGGCCGAGGACCGCTGGCGCTTCCGCGCCGCGATGGACGAGATCGGCCTGAAAAGCCCGCGCGCGCGCATCGTGCGCAGCTACGAGGAGGCCATGGCCGCGCGCGAGCACGTCGGCGTGCCGGCGATCATCCGGCCGTCCTACACCCTCGGCGGCACCGGCGGCGGCATCGCCTACAACGACGACGAGTACGAGGAGATCGTGCGCGGCGGCCTGCGCGCCTCGCCGGTGCACGAGATCCTCATCGAGCAGTCGGTGCTGGGCTGGAAGGAGTACGAGATGGAGGTGGTCCGCGATCATGCGGACAACTGCATCATCGTCTGCGCCATCGAGAACATCGACCCCATGGGCGTGCACACCGGCGACAGCGTCACCGTCGCCCCGGCGCTGACCCTGACGGACAAGGAATACCAGGTGATGCGCGACGCCTCGATCGCCTGCCTGCGGCAGATCGGGGTGGACACCGGCGGCTCCAACGTGCAGTTCGCGGTCAACCCCGAGGACGGGAAACTGGTCGTCATCGAGATGAACCCGCGGGTCTCGCGCTCCTCGGCGCTGGCCTCCAAGGCGACCGGCTTCCCCATCGCCAAGATCGCGGCCAAGCTGGCCGTGGGCTATACCCTGGACGAGCTGGACAACGACATCACGCGGGTAACGCCGGCCTCCTTCGAGCCGACGATCGACTACGTCGTCACCAAGATGCCGCGATTCACCTTCGAGAAGTTCCCCGGCACCGAGCCGACGCTGACGACGGCGATGAAGTCGGTGGGCGAAGCCATGGCGATCGGCCGCTGCTTCCAGGAATCGCTGCAAAAGGCCTTCCGCTCGATGGAGACCGGGCTGACCGGCCTGGACGACGTGTCGATCCCCGGCGCCGTCGACGACTCCGGACAGGTCGACAAGGAGGCCGTCGTCGCCGCCCTGGCGCGGCCGGTGCCCGACCGCCTGCTGCTCATCGCGCAGGCCTTCCGCCACGGCCTGAGCGTGGAGGAAATCCACCAGGCGTGCAGCTACGATCCCTGGTTCCTCCGCCAGATCGAGGGCATCGTCGCCGCCGAGACCCGACTGCGGCGTGACGGCCTGCCGGACGATGCTGACGGCCTGCTGACGCTGAAGAAGATGGGCTTCGCCGACAGCCGCGTCGCGGCCAAGGCCGGGGTGTCGGTCGACGAGGTGACCCGCCGGCGCAAAACGCTGGGCATCCGGCCGGTGTTCAAGCGGGTGGACACCTGCGCCGCCGAGTTCCCCTCGCCCACGCCGTATATGTACTCCTGCTACGAGGGCGGCGGGGACGAGCCGCCGGAGTGCGAGGCCGAGCCCTCGGACCGCGAGAAGGTGATGATCCTGGGCGGCGGCCCCAACCGCATCGGCCAGGGGATCGAGTTCGACTACTGCTGCGTCCATGCCGCCTATGCGCTCAAGGCCGCCGGGTACGAGACCATCATGGTCAACTGCAACCCGGAGACCGTCTCCACCGACTACGACACCTCCGACCGGCTGTACTTCGAGCCGCTGACGGCGGAGGACGTGATCGACATCGCCGAGGTGGAGCAGCGCCGCGGCACGCTGAAGGGCGTGATCGTGCAGTTCGGCGGGCAGACGCCGCTGAAGATCGCCGCCGACCTGGAGGCCGCGGGCATCCCCATCCTGGGCACGCCGCCCGACGCCATCGACCGCGCCGAGGACCGCCGCCGCTTCCAGGAGCTGCTGCATACCCTGGACCTGAAGCAGCCGGACAACGGCATCGCCGCGAGCGAGGCCGAGGCGGCGCGCGAGGCCGAGCGCATCGGCTATCCCGTGCTGCTGCGTCCCTCCTACGTCCTGGGCGGCCGGGCGATGGAAATCGTGCACGAGCCGGGCGAGCTGCACCGCTACATCGAGACGGCGGTGAGCGTCTCGGGCAAGAATCCGGTGCTGATCGACAGCTACCTGGCCGACGCCATCGAGGTGGATGTGGACGCGCTCTGCGATGGGAGCGATATCTTCGTCGCCGGCATCATGGAACACATCGAGGAGGCCGGCATCCACTCCGGCGATTCCGCCTGCGCCCTGCCGCCGCACACCCTGCCCGAGCACGTGGTGGCGGAGCTGGAGCGCCAGACGCGGGCGCTGGCGCTGGAGCTGGGCGTGGTCGGACTGATGAACGTGCAGTTCGCGGTGTTGAAGGACGACATCTACATCCTGGAGGTCAATCCGCGCGCCAGCCGCACCGTGCCCTTCGTCGCCAAGGCGATCGGCGTGCCGATCGCCAAGATCGCCGCCGAGGTCATGGCCGGCGCCAAGCTGGCGCGGTTCAAGCTGGCCCGCGCCAAGCGCCGCCACGTGGCGGTGAAGGAGGCGGTGTTCCCCTTCAACCGCTTCCCCGGCGTGGACGTCATCCTGGGCCCGGAGATGAAGTCGACCGGCGAGGTCATGGGACTGGCCGGCGACTTCCCCACCGCCTTCGCCAAGGCGCAGATGGGCGTCGGGGTGGAGCTGCCGCGCGAAGGCACGGTCTTCATCTCGGTCCGCGGCCGCGACAAGCCGGCGATGACGGAGGTCGCGCGCGAGCTGATCGACCTGGGGTTCAAGATTGTCGCCACCAGCGGCACGGCCGAGCACCTCGCCGGCCAGGGCCTGGCGGTCACGGTGACCAGGAAGGTACGCGAGGGGCGGCCCAACATCGTCGACCAGATGAAGTCCGGCGACATCCAGCTCGTGTTCAACACGACCGAGGGGGTCAAGGCGATCGCGGATTCCTTCAGCCTGCGCCGCACCGCGCTGACCAATGCCATCCCCTACTACACCACGGTGGCCGGCTGCATCGCGGCGCTGCGCGCCATTCAGGCCACGCGCGCCGGGCAGCTTGAAGTCGCGCCGTTGCAATCCTATTTTGAAGGTTCATTTTGAAGACCGGTCGACGGCGCCGTCGGCCGGTTTCTCACGACATAGCAATGACACCGAACCTTGGCTGTGGTTGACCGCCAATGAGCAACAAGATTCCGATGACCGCGGAAGGTTACGCCCGTCTCGAGGAGGAATTGCAGTACCTCCGACAGACGGCCCGACCCCAGGTGATCCAGGCGATCGCCGAGGCGCGCGAGCACGGCGACCTCTCGGAGAACGCCGAGTACCACGCCGCACGCGACCGCCAGAGCTTCATCGAGGGCCGCGTGGCCGAGATCCAGGACACCATGGCGCGCGCCGAGGTGATCGACGTCTCCAAGCTGTCCGGGGACACGGTCAAGTTCGGCGCCACGGTGACGCTGGCCGACGAGGATACGGACGAGGAGACGACCTACCAGATCGTCGGCGAGGTCGAGGCCGAGGTGAAGAACGGCAAGATCGCCGTCACTTCGCCTATCGCCCGCGGCATCATCGGCAAGAAGGTCGGGGATTCGGTGGAGATCCAGACGCCCAAGGGCCAGAAGTTCTTCGAGGTCGTTTCCGTCGAGTACAGGTAGCGATGGTCCGACGCGCTCGACCGGACTGTCGGCGGGCGGGATGCGACAGAGGAACGCGGCGATCGATGTGTCCCCGGCACGAAACCGTCGCAACGACGCTTCTCATCCTTGCATCCATGATGCTCGCCGCGTCGCTGAGCGGCTGTAATACCGTCGAAGGCGTCGGAAAGGACGTTAAGGCCGTCGGGCGCACGTTGGCCGAGGCGGCACGCGACGTGCGGGATTAACGGACCTTTAGCCGCGATCGGCTGAATTGGCCTTGCCCCGCCGGACAGTCGACCGCAACGATAGTGGACACGCAACAATGCCGCGTTGGATCATCGCCGCTCTCGGCCTGCTCGGCCTTCTCGCCCTCGGCGCCTGCAACACCGCCGAAGGCATCGGCAAGGACCTGGAGAGTGTCGGCGAAACCATCTCCGAGGAAGCCGGCGACGAGGACTGAGCGCGGGCGCCCGCTTCGCTGAAACGCTGGCGAGAGCGGCTTCGGGGCAAGCTTCAGCCTGCCGTGTGGCCGAAAATCTGCGGCACGCTGAAGCGCGCCCTACGCCGGCCGTACTCACGAGGTGCCGTCGTCGGGCATGCTTCAGCCTGCCGGACCGCCATCGCGGCACGCCCTGCTAGTGGCTCATCAGCACCGGCGCCGTCATGTGCTCCAGCACGGTTCGGGTGACGCCGCCGAGGATCACCTCGCGCATGCGGCTGTGGCCGTAGGCCCCCATGACCAGCATGTCGGCGCCCACGTCCGACAGCCGCGACAGGAGGGTGTCGCCAGGGCCGATGTCGCTGACCGAGAAGTGCTGCACCTCCACCTTCACGTCGTGGCGCGCCAGGTGCAGGGCGATGTCGGCGCCCGGCTCCTCGCCGTGGCGCCGGGCGGCCTTGGTGGGGTTGACCGCGACAACCTCGACCTTCTCGGCCTTTTCCAGGAACGGCAGGGCGTCGTTCACGGCGCGCGTCGCCTCGCGGCTGGCGTCCCAGGCGGCGAGGACGTTCCGGCCGATATGCAGATCCCCGTCGTCGCCCTGCGCGCCGATGTAGGGGATCACCAACACCGGCCGCCCGCAGCCGAGCACCACCTGCTCGACCAGGTGGGCGCCGCCGGTCGGCACATCCTCCGGGTCCACCTGTCCCAGAATCGCCAGGTCGCTGTAGCGCGCGTGCAACGCCACCTCGTCGGCGAGGCGGTCCGCGGGCACCTGCGCGGTACGGGTTTCGTGGGAAATGCCGGCGCGATCGGCTTTTTCGCCGAAGTCGCCAAGCACCGACTCGGCGCGTTCCATCTCGCGCTTGCGCTGTTCCTCCAGAAGGTGGCTCGGCACGTCGGCCCAGCCGGGCAGCAGGAATTCGCCGACGCAGTAGAGCCCGGTCAGATGCGCCTCGAAGCGCGTCGCCAGCGAGACTGCCGCGCTGGCGCGCTTCGGGCAGGCCTTCGTCTGGTCGAGGTGAACGAGCAGGTTCTTGATTGGCATGGCGACTCCCCTTCCTTTCAGTCTCGGGCCCTACCCGATTCGAACCCTCCAAACTTGCCGACGAACGGGGGACCGCTCATTGATGTCGGTCAATACGCTCGGGCTCGAAAACACAGGTGCCGACCCCTCTTGCCAGGCAGCGGGCCATAATCTACGTTGCTCTCAGGAACAATATGTTAGTTTAACATAATATGATGAGAGAAAGGAGAGCGCCATGCGCCGCTGGACCTGGGCCGTTCTTGCCGCCCTGGCCGCCTTCGTCGCCACGCCGATCCAGGCGGCCGAGCCGCTGGTCGACGCCGACTGGCTGCACGCCCACCTGGATCGGGAGGACCTTGTCGTCCTGGACGTCCGCAATGCCATCGACGGCGGCTCGCGGGAAGCATTCCGCACGGGCCACATCCCGGGCGCCGTCTACAGCAACTATCTGAAGGCCGGCTGGCGGGTGACGCGCGACGACGTGCCGGGCCAGCTTCCGCCGGTCGGCGAGCTGGAAGAGCTGATCGGCGGCCTGGGCATCGACAACGACGACCACGTCGTGGTCGTGGCCGGCGGCACCAGCGCCCTGGACATGGGCAGCGCCACCCGCGTCTACTGGACCTTCAAGGTGCTGGGCCACGACGAGGTCTCGGTGCTGAACGGCGGGCACAAGGCCTATGCCGCCAAGTACCCGCTGGAAAGCGGCTCGGCGAAGGTGACGCCGGTCCGCTTCGCCGCCGACTTTCGGCCCGGGCTGGTGGCCTCGCGCGAGAGCGTGGCGGCGGCGCTGAAGGACGGCACGCCCCTGATCGACAACCGCCCCGAAAAGCAGTACCGCGGCGGCGCCAAGCATCCGGCCGCGACCCGGCCCGGCACCCTGCCCGGCGCCCGCAACGTCCCGGAAAGCAAGCTGACCGTGGACGGCGGCACCTTCGTCCCGGCCGAGCGCGTGGCCGAGCTGCTGAACACGGCCGGGCTGAACGGCAGTGGTGCGGCCATCACCTTCTGCAACACCGGCCACTGGGCCTCGCTGGGCTGGTTCGCCGTGTCGGAGATCCTGGGCAACAAGCAGGCGCGGGTCTACGACGGCTCCATGACCGAGTGGACGCGGCACGGCGGCGAGGTGGCGCGGTTGGCCGAGGGCGGGGAGTAGCCTGACGCGCTGACGCGCGTCCCCGCTCCCTGTCCCCCAAGAAGTCTCTTGCGCGGAGGCATGGCGCACCCTGATGGCCTCGGCCTCATGCTTCGACAGGCTCATGCTTCGACAGGCTCAGCATGAGGGGAGCGAGGCGTTATCAACGATTTGACTTCCTCATCCTGAGCTTGTCGAAGGATGAGGCGGCGCTTTGCACGACACTTCGCCAGCTTGTTGAACAGTCTCCCTTGGGGGAAGGGTAGGAGGGGCGCGCACCCTCACTCCGTCAGCGCGTCGCAGGCCTTGTGGATGCGCGCGCAGGCCTCCTCCAGCGCCTCGGTCG
>CAZLNO010000015.1:0-32937 GCA_964561005.1 uncultured Rhodovibrionaceae bacterium
GATCTCGACGGCGTCGGCAAGTCGGCCGCGCGCTTCGACTTCGACAAGCTCGCGAATTTCAACGGCCACTACATCCGCCAGGCCGATGACGCCCGCCTGACTGATCTTGTGGGCGAACGACTCGAATCCCGGTTCGGCCGTTTGTTGCGCGAAGAGGAGCGGGAACGCCTTCTCGCGGGCATGGAGGGCCTGAAGCAACGCGCGAAGACCATCGTTGAACTAGCGGACAACGCAGCGTTTTATGTGACGCGACCGGACACGCTGAGCCCAAAGGCGGCGAAGCAGCTCGACGCCGAGGCCCGGGCGCGGCTGGCACGGCTGCGCGGGCGCCTGGCGGCGTTGGACGTGTGGGACGAAGACTCCCTGGAGCAGGCCGTCCGCGCCTTCGCGGAGGCGGAGGAGGCCAAGCTCGGCAAGGTCGCCCAACCCCTTCGTGCCGCTTTGACCGGCAGCACGGTCTCCCCGGGCATCTTTGAGGTCATGCGCGTGCTCGGGCGCACGGAAACGCTCGATCGCCTGGCGAACCTTCCGTCGGCGGAAGCGGCCTGAGACCGGGCGAACGGAGGCGGCCGCCCCGCAATTGATCGCCGGCGGGGCCGCCAGTATGCTGCAACGCAGCTAAAGCAGGACAGGCATTTCTCGAGGACAGGCCCATGAACGATAGCAAGGCTGCCGGCCAGACGGCGAAAACGGCGACGCTGACCGACAATGCGACCGGCCAGAGCTGGGAGCTGCCGGTCATGGAAGGCACGATGGGGCCCAAGGTCTACGACGTGCGCAAGCTCCATGCGGAAACCGGCGCGTTCACCTATGATCCCGGGTTCACCTCGACGGCGAGTTGCTCGTCGTCGATCACCTTCATCGACGGCGAGGAGGGGCAGCTTCTCCATCGCGGCTATGCCATCGAGGACCTGGCGGAAAAGAGCGACTTCATGGAGGTCTGCTACCTCCTCCTCCACGGCGAGCTGCCGACAGCGGCGCAGAAGGAGGAGTTCGAGACCGCCATCACCTATCACACCATGCTGCACGAGCAGATGCTCTACTTCTTCCGCGGCTTCCGCCGCGACGCGCATCCCATGGCGGTGATGGTGGGCGCGGTCGGCGCGCTCTCGGCCTTCTACCACGACTCCACGGACATCACCGATCCACATCAACGCATGGTGGCCTCGCACCGGCTGATCGCCAAGATGCCGACGATCGCCGCCATGGCCTACAAGTTCTCCGTGGGGCAGCCGTTCATCTATCCGCGCAACGACCTGAACTACGCCGAGCGCTTCCTTTACATGACGTTCGCCGTACCGGCGGAGGAGTACAAGGTGAGCCCGGTGCTGGCGCGGGCGATGGACCGCATCTTCATCCTGCACGCCGACCACGAGCAGAACGCCTCCACCTCGACGGTGCGCATCGCGGGGTCTTCCGGCGCCAACCCGTTTGCCTGCATCGCCGCTGGTATCGCCAGCCTCTGGGGTCCGGCCCACGGCGGCGCGAACCAGGCGGTGCTGGAAATGCTGCAGGAGGTCGGCCACAAGGACCGCATCCCCGAATTCCTGGAGCGCGCGAAGGACAAGAACGACCCCTTCCGCCTGATGGGATTCGGCCACCGGGTCTACAAGAACTACGACCCGCGCGCTTCCGTGCTGCGAAAGTCGGCCTATGAAGTCCTGGACGAGCTCGGCAAGCGGAACGATCCGCTTCTCGACCTGGCGATGGAACTGGAGCGGATCGCGCTGGAGGACGATTATTTCGTCGAGCGCAAGCTGTTCCCCAACGTGGACTTTTACTCGGGCATCATCCTGAAGGCGATGGGCTTCCCCAGCTCGATGTTCACCGTGCTCTTCGCCCTGGCGCGCACGGTCGGCTGGGTCGCCCAGTGGAAGGAAATGATCGAGGACCCGGGCCAGCGCATCAGCCGGCCGCGCCAGCTTTACACGGGCTACGGCCCGCGCGATTTCGTACCGCTCGACCAGCGAGGCTGAATCCGCCTTCGCCGCGGGATCATCGGCCGCCGGGTCTTCGGATCGTGTCCAGGATCGCCCGCGCCGCCCGTACGCTGGGCTGGGTGCCGCCGAGGCCCATGGCTTCGGCGGCCTCCCGGCCGGCCGCGGCGTAGGCGGCACGAACGCCCGGATTTTCCAGGATTTCCTGAAGCGCGCGGGCCAGCTTCTCGGGCGTGCAGTCTTCCTGAAGCAGTTCCGGCTGGATCTCCCGCCCCAGCACCAGGTTGGGCAAACTGACGTAGGGCACCCGGATCAGCCGCCGGCCGAGGAACGCCGTGACGGGGCTGACACGATAGGCGATCACCGTGGGCAGGCCGGCGACCGCCAGCTCGGTCGCCACGGTGCCCGAGGCCGCGACCGCCGCCTGCGCGGCCGCAAAGGCGGCGGCCTTTTCCTCCGCACCGCGCACCACGTGGACCGGGGTCGGCCAGGTGCGGGTGAGGTCTCGCACCCGATCCGCGACCCCGGCCACGGTCGGCAGGACCGCGTAGAGGCCGGGAAAGCGGCCGGCCAGCCGTCCCAGCGTCTGCCCGAACACCGGTAACAGCCGATTGACCTCGCTGTGACGGCTCCCCGGCAGGAGGCAGATGACCGGCGCCGCCTCGGGAATGCCACGTGCCCGCCGGAACGCGGCACCGTCCGCCTCGACCCCCGCAGCCTCGACCGCCGGATGGCCGACGAAGGTGGTCCTCAGGCCGTGGCGCTCGAAGATGGGCGGCTCGAACGGCAGGAGGGCCAGCAGGTGATCGACGTCCCGCGCCATCGTCCGCGCCCGCCAGGGCTTCCAGGCCCAGACCTGGGGCGCGACGTACTGGATTCTCGGAAACCCGGCGCCGTTCAGACGCTTCAGCACGCGCAGGGTAAAGCTCGGGCTGTCGATCGTGACGATGGCATCCGGCCGCGCCACGCGGGCGGCCCGCTCGACATCCCGGATGCGGCGGAGGATGCGGCGAAGGTGGGGCAGCACCTCGGCCAGCCCGAAGACGGTCAACTCGCTCATCGGGAAGAGGCTGTGCAGCCCCTCCGCGACCATGCGCTCGCCGCCGACGCCCTGGAAGCGGATCCGGCCCGCGGTCTCCTGCTTCAAGGCCGCCATGAGCCGCGCGCCAAGCTGATCGCCGGAGGGCTCCCCCGCGACCAGGAATATCACCGGCGCCGCCCCGGTTGCCCCGCGATTCTTCATTCGCAGAGCGTCAGGCCCTGAAGGAAAAGGCCCGTTTCGTCGCCCGCGCGCACGACGGCCTCCGGCTCCATGACGAGGGTCGCGCCGGCCTCGACCGCCAGGCCGCGCAGCCCCGCCGCCTGAGCCGCCGTCACGGTGTTCGGGCCGACCGTCGGCAGGTCCGCCCGGCTGTCCTGCCCGGGCTTGCGGATCTTCACCAGGACGCCGCCCGCCCCTGGCCGACGCAGCTCGCCGCAGCGGGCGATCAGGCGGTCGGTGCCCTCGACGGCCTCAACGCCCAGCACCATTCCCTGCTGCACGATGACGGCCTGACCGACGTCCTCATCGCCCAGCGCCCGCGCCACCGCGAGGCCGCGCTCGATGTCGCGCCACGCCGCCGCGTCGGGCGCGTGACGCCCCCAGGTTCCGGCGGCGGCCAGGATGTCGCCCAGGATCTCGTGCACGCCCCGAACCTTGAAGCCCTCCCCTTCCAGCAAGCCGATCACCGCGCGCAGGAGGCCGTCGTCCCCCAGGGCCCGCGCCCCGATGCGGGCCAGGGCACGGGCGGCCGTCACGTCGGGACGGAGTTCGCTGAGACTCGGCCGGCTGACCGGGCCGGCCAGCACGATCTCGCGGCAGCCGGCGCGGCGCAGCGCCTTCAGCGCCTTACCAGCCGCGCCGAGGCGCACCCAGAGGTGGGGCACCGCCTGCACGGTCTCGGCGTCGGTCTGGCCTTCCAGCGCC
Organism: uncultured Rhodovibrionaceae bacterium; assembly: GCA_964561005.1. Classification (GTDB taxonomy): domain Bacteria; phylum Pseudomonadota; class Alphaproteobacteria; order Kiloniellales; family Rhodovibrionaceae; genus CAZLNO01. The sequence continues at coordinate 3,904 of CAZLNO010000015.1, forward strand.
ACCACGAAGACCCCCCGTCCCTGAGCGCGGCAGGTTTCGATGACGCGACGGGGCAAGGCGCCGCCGCCAGCGATGACCCCGAGACTATCCGACATCGTCGGGCTTCGGCCGGCACAGCGGCCGGCTGGCATCGGCCCGGATGAACGCGACGATGTGACGAACGGTCGCGAAGCCCTCGAACTCGTCCGCGACCTGCGCCAGACGGTCCTGGAAGACGCCGTCCTCGCCCTCGAACAGGCGCCGATAGGCCGTGCGCAGCGCCTGGATCTCCGCCTTGGCCACGCCCCGGCGCTTCAGCCCGACGATGTTCAGGCCGCTGAGCCGCGCCCGATTGCCGACCGCCATGCCGTAAGGGATGACGTCGTGCTCCACCCCCGACATCCCGCCGACCATGGCGCCGCGGCCGATGCGCGCGAACTGGTGGACCGCCACCAGCCCGCCGAGGAAGGCGTGCTCCTCGACCACCACGTGGCCGCCCAGCGTGGCATTGTTCGCCATGATCACGCCGTCTCCGATCTGGCAGTCGTGCGCCACGTGCGCGCCCACCATCAGCAGGCAGCCCCGGCCGACGCGCGTCACCATGCCCCCGCCCCGGGTCCCTGTGTTGACCGTCACGTGCTCGCGGATCACCGTGCCCTCGCCGACGAACAGTTCCGAGGGCTCGCCCTGGTACTTCATGTCCTGCGGCGCCGTCCCCACCGCCGCGAAGGGATGCACGATGCAACCCTTCCCCAGCCAGGTGCGGCCCTCCACCACGGCATGGGCGTGAAGGACGACGGATTCGCCAAGCTTCACCTGCGGGCCGACGACGCAGTACGGCCCCACTCGTACGTCTGCGGCGAGCTGCGCCGCCGAATCGACCACCGCCGTCGGGTGAATGTCGGTCATTCGTCGTCCATGATCATCGCCGAAAACGTTGCCTGCGCCCGGACCTGCCCGTCGACCTTCGCCTCCCCCCTGAACTTCCAGACGTTGCCGCGGTTGCGCAGCTTGGTGACGTGCACCCGCACGGAGTCGCCCGGAAACACCGGACGCCGGAACCGACCCTCGTCGACCGTCATGAAGTAGACCAGCTTGCCGGCGGCGGCGCCTTCCAGAGTCTTCACCACGAGGACCGCGGCGGTCTGCGCCATGGACTCGATCAACAGGACGCCCGGCATGACCGGCTGGCGCGGAAAGTGTCCCTGGAAGTGCGGTTCGTTGATCGAGACGTTTTTGATGCCCGTCGCGCAGACGTCCTTCTCGATGTCGACGACCCGATCAATCATCAGGAAGGGATAGCGGTGCGGGATCATCTCCATGATCCGCATGATATCGGCCGAGGTCAGTTCCGTTGCTGCGCCTGCTTGATCACTCATCGCCCTTGCCCTTCGTCTTCAGCAAGCGCTGCCAGATGGCAACGAGCCGAAAAAACTCCTTGACCGGCATCGCCGGCGCGCCGGCGACCTTCTGCCCCGCCGGCACGTCCCGCATCACGCCCGCCGCCGCGCCCACCTGGGCCCCGCGGCCGATCCGCAGATGCCCTGCCACGCCCGCCTGCGCTGCCAGGACCGAAAAATCCTCCATCACGGTGCTGCCCGCAACACCGGATTGTGCGACCAGGACACAGCCGCGCCCGATCCGCACGTTGTGCCCGATCTGCACCAGGTTATCGATCTTGGCCCCGGCTCCGATCACCGTATCGGGCCCCGCTCCGCGGTCCACCGTCGTATTCGCGCCGATTTCCACGTCGTCCTCGACGATGACCCGACCCAGTTGCGGGATATCCTCGTAGGGATAATCGGACATGTCGAAGCCGAAGCCGCGCTGACCGAGCCGCGCACCGGAGTGGATGGTCACCCGATGGCCGACGCGGCAGTGGCTCAGGCTGGCGTTGGCCCCGATATGCACATCATCGCCCAGGATCACGCCCGGCCCGACGACGGCATTCGGGCCGATGCAGCAACGCGCGCCCAGTTCCGCGCCGGCCTGAATGACGGCCCCGGCCTCGATGGCGGTGTCGGCGCCGATGACAGCCGTCGGGTGGACCGACGCTGCCGGATCGACGCCTCCGGCCGGCGTCGGCTCTGGATGGAACGCCCCGGCGATTCGGGCATAGGTCCGATAAGGCGTTCTGCTGAATAGCAGCGCCATCCCCTCGGGAGCCGAGTCCGCGAATTGCGGATCGACGACGCAGGCGCCCGCCGCGCTGTCGGCGAAGGTTCCAAGGTAACGCTTGTTGTCCAGGAAGCTCACGTGCCGCGCCCCGGCCTGGTCCAGCGGCGCCACGTCGTCGTAGGTTCGCTCGGCATCGGCGCCTTCCGCCAACTCGGCACCGGCGATCCGGGACAGCTCTGACAGGGAAAACGGCCCGGCGCGGACAAAGAAACGCGGATCGGCCATCGGCGACCCTAGTTCTGCGGGTTCGGGACGTTCACCGACGACAGTTGTCGGTTCAGGCGCTTCAGCGCGATATCCGTAATCTCCATTTGAGGCCGGACCAGCACGAGAGTCGCCTTGTTCAGCACCAGGTCGACATTCCGATCGCTGGCGATTTCCTGCACGATCTGGATGAGGCGGTTCTGCACCTTCTCCATCGCCTCGCCGTAGTTCTGGTCCAGCTCTTTCTTGCGCGTTCTGATATCGCGCTGCAGCTCGCCGATCCGCTGTTCGAGCTCTTGCCGCTTTTTCTTGAACGCCTCCGAGGACAGGATGGTGCGCTGTCGGGCCAGTGCCTCGTCGGCTTCCCGAAGCTCCTTTTCCTTCTTGCTGAGCTCGGATTGATACTGCGAGCGCTGCTGATTGATCTGCTGCTGAATGGACTGGACCGCTTTCGACTCCTGCATGATTCGCTGCATGTCGATAACGGCGATCGTGGGTGCCTGCATCACCTCGTTCTGGGCGCGCGCCGCAGGTGCCCCGCCGGCGGCGAGCTGCGCGGCCACCACGGTGACGACAACGCAAGAATGGAAGACGAAGCGTCGTAGACTGTGCATCAAAACTGCGTACCGAAGCTGAAGCGGAAAAGCTCTTCCTCGTCGAAATCCTCGCTGACGACCGGGAAGCCAAGGTCCACCTGTAACGGACCCAACGGCGATCGCCAACTCGCCCCGGTGCCGACCGACACGCGCGGACTGGTCTCATCTAGGACCTTGCCGGGCGCGTTGTCCACCCCCCAGGAGGCGCCGATGTCCGTGAAGATGCGCCCGCGAATGCTGAACTGGTCCGGCAGCGGCAAGGGAAAGCGGGCCTCGACCGTGCCGGCGTAGTAGTTCTTGCCGCCGATCGGGTCGTCCGTTTCCTCGTCGCGGGGCGACAGACCCGCCGGCGCGAAGCCACGCACCTGCGACCCGCCGATGAAGAAACGGTCCAGCACGCGCGTGTCTTCACCGATACCGGAAATATTGCCGACCTCCGCACCAAGATGCAGCGTCCAGTCCTCGGTGAGCGGATGGAAGTAGTCGGCGCCGATCACGTTCTTCACGAAGGTCACGTCCCCGCCCAGGCCGGCGAAGGTGTTGTTCGTGAAGGCGCGCAGGCCGTGCGTGGGATCGAAGCGGCTGTCCGTTGAATTGTAGTTCAGTCCGTGGCGGATGCTGGACCGATCCGCCCTGCCTTCTTCGAGCTGGATGGCCAGGGCCGCGTTGTCGTCGACATCGGTGATTTCCCTGCGGGCGAACTCGTACTGCCAGTTCTGCCGCCACCGATCGACGATCTCGTAACCGGTGCGAATCCCGCCGCCGGTGCGCTTTTCGTCGAAGGTCAGCTCGTCCTGGTTCGTCTCGGTGCGGAAAAGGTCGAAGCCCGCCGAGAGGTTGCGGCCGAGGAAGTAGGGCTCGGTAAAGCTCAGGTCGATCTGCTGACGCTCGCCGGACAGCGAGAGGTTGAGGCGCAGGTCCTGCGCCCGTCCCAGAAGATTGCGCTCGCGAAGCTGGATCGAGCCCAGCGGCCCCGAATCGGTCGAGAAGCCCGCGCCGAAGCTGAGGCTGCCGGTGGATTGCTCCTCCACGTCGACCTCGATGACCGTCCTGTCCGGCTGCGAGCCCTCGACGGTGTTGACCTCGACCGACTTGAAGAACCCGAGGTTCTGGATGCGCTGTCGGGAGCGCCGGATTTTCGAGGCGTCGAAGGCGTCGCCCTCGACGAGCTGGAACTCGCGGCGGATCACGCGGTCCAGCGTGCGCACGTTGCCCGAGATATCGATGCGCTCGACGAAGACCCTGGGCCCTTCCTCGATCTGATAGGTCAGGTTGATCTGCTTGTTCCCGGTGTCGCGATCGACCCGAGGCTTCACGTCGACGAAGGCGAACCCGAGATTGCCCACGGCGTCCGTCAGGTTCTCGACCGTGGCGTCCACCTCGCTGGCGTCGTACCAGTCCCCTTCTTCCGTCTCCAGGTGCTGGCGCAGGTCTTCCGGCTTCAGATTCTTCAGTGTCGTCGTGATCTCGATGTCGCCGAACCTGTAGCGCTCGCCCTCGGCCACGGTGAACGTGATGATGAAAGCCTCGCGATCGGGCGTCAGCTCGGCCACCACGGACTCGACCCGGAAATCGGCATAGCCCTCGCTCAGATAGAATCGGCGCAGCAGCTCGCGGTCGAAGCTCAGGCGGTCCGGATCGTAGGTATCGGCGGCGCTGAGGACGCGCCACCAGGCCGATTCCGACGTGGCAATGGCGCCGCGCAGCGTGCCGTCGGAAAAGGCCTCGTTGCCCACGAAGTTGATGGCCCTGATCTTGGTCTCGGGCCCTTCGTCGATCTCGAAGACGAGGTCGATCCGATTCTGCTCAAGCTGGATGACCTTCGGCTCGATGCGGGCGCCGAAGTGGCCGTTGCGCTGATAGACCGCCAGCAGCCGCTTGACGTCATTCTGCACCTTGGTTCGCGTGTAGACCACACGCGGGCGCAGTTCGACCTCGGCGCGCAGCGTTTCGTCGTCGAGCTCCTCGTTCCCCTCGAAGGCGATCCGGTTGATGATGGGGTTTTCGACCACATTGACGATCAGGCGATTGCCCTCGCGCTTCAGCGTCACGTCGGCGAACAGCCCCGTGTTGAAGAGCTGCTTGAGGGAGCTGTTCAGAGGACCGGGGGCGAAGCGATCCCCGGGGTCGACGGTGAGGTACGAGCGCACCGTGGTCGGTTCGATGCGTTGCGTCCCCGTGATCACGATCTCCTCGATCGTGCCGCCGCTCATGATCGACTGCGCTCCGGCGGGTGCGGTCCACACCTGAAGCACAGCCGCGATGACGAGCACAGCGGCGGCGATCGCACGAATCCGCGCGCGCAAGAGACCCCCCTCGGCCGAAACCCCCAGTTCGTCGTTGGCTCAGGTCACCAACTGCTTGAAGAAGGCCACGACCCGGAGCTGAACCAGATCGTTCCAGGTGACGAAGAGCATGAGGGTCAATACCAAAGCCAGCCCGATCCGAAAACCGTATTCTTGGGCGCGCTCGCCCAACGGCCGGCCGCGCGCCGCCTCGATGGCGTAGAACAGGAGGTGCCCGCCGTCGAGCATCGGGATCGGGAACAGGTTGATCAGGCCGAGGTTGATCGACAGCACGGCCATGAACCAGATCAGGTTCGTGGCGCCGGCGTCGGCCACTTGCCCCGACATCTGCGCGATGCGGATCGGGCCGCCGAGTTCGTCGGTCGACCGGCTGCCGGAGACGATCTGGCCCACGGCCTGCAGCGTGGCCGCCGTCAGGGTGGCGGTTTCCCGGCCCGCATGCCAGACGGCCGAAAGGGGGTCGTGGCGGCGGTATTCCACCCCGGACCGGGTCACCCCCAGCAGGCCGATTTCGTGCGTGTTGCCAAAGTCGTCCTTGACCTCGGTGCGATGCGGCGTGGCCGTCAGCGTCACACGCTCGCCGTCCCTCGCGACGGTAATCGACAGCGTCTCTCCCGGACTCATCCGAATGACGCGCTGCACTTCCTCGAACCGGGCGATCGAGTCCCCCTCGATCGCGACGATGCGGTCGCCCGGCTGCATGCCCGCCTCGGCCGCCGCGCTCTCGGGCTGGACCTGACCGACCACGGGCGGCGTAAAGGGCTGGCCGTAGAAGACGAACAGCCCCGCCAGGGCCACCACGGCAAAAATGAAGTTGGCCAGCGGCCCCGCCGCGACGATCCAGGCGCGCTGGCGCAAGCCCTTGTACTGGAAGGCATACTGGCGCTGCTCCGGCGGCACCGCCGCATCGTCGCCGGGCTGGCTGGCCGCGTTCGCGTCGCCGAACATCTTCACGTAGCCGCCGAGCGGAATCAGGCTGAACTTCCAGCGCGTGCCCGCGCGATCGGTGCGGCCGAAGATCTCGGGCCCGAAGCCGATGGAGAATACCTCCACCCGCACGCCGTTGCGCCGCGCCACCAGGTAGTGGCCCAGCTCGTGCACGAACACGAGCACCGTCAGGACGATCAGGAAAGGGATCAGATAATCCGCAATGCCGCCAAAGATACCCATGCGTCGATGCTTTTCCTGCTGCCGAAGAAACGCCGTCGTGCCAGGCCCCGTCTAGGCCCGGCCCGCGCCGCTTTCGATTTGTCCACGGGCCACGCGCCGCGCCTCCGCGTCCACCGCCATCACGTCCGCGAGCGTCGTCACCGGACTGGACTCGATGGCCGCCAAGGTCCGCTCCACGACGGCGGCGATATCGAGGAAGCGCAGCCGGCCGGCCATGAAACCTTCGACCGCGGCCTCGTTCGCTGCATTGAGAACAGTTGGCGCGCAGCCTCCGGTTTGCAAGGCCTCGCGCGCCAGCCGCAGGGCCGGAAAGCGTGCCGGGTCGGGTGCCTCGAAGGTCAACTGCCCGATACTCGCCAGATCGAGCGGCGTGACCGGTGCGGCCATGCGCCGCGGCCAGGCCAGGGCGTAGGCGATCGGGGTGCGCATGTCGGGATTGCCGAGCTGTGCCAGCACCGAACCGTCGCGGTAGGCGACCAGGCTGTGCACGATCGACTGCGGGTGGACGAGGATGTCGATCTGCGACTCCGGCAGGCCGAAGAGGTGAAACGCCTCGATCAACTCCAGTCCCTTGTTCATCATGGTCGCGGAGTCGACGGAGATCTTCGCGCCCATGCTCCAGTTCGGATGCGCGACCGCCTGCTCGGGCGTCACCTTCGCCAGTCGTGCCGGCGTGAACGTGCGGAACGGCCCGCCCGAGGCCGTGAGCACGATCTGCGCCACCGCCTCCAGGCGCTCGGACTCGATGACCTGGAAGATGGCGCTGTGTTCGGAGTCGACCGGCAGCACATGGGCGCCGCCCCGCGCCATCTCGCGCATGAACAGCGGGCCGGCGCAAACCAGGGTCTCCTTGTTGGCCAGGGCCACCGTCGTGCCGCGGCGCACGGCCGCCAACGCCGGCGCCAGCCCGGCCGCCCCGACAATGGCCGCCATCAGGATGTCGACGGGCCGCTCGGCCGCCTCGACCACCGCGTCCGGCCCGGCCGCCACCTCGATGCCCGTGCCGCCGAGCGCGGCCTGCAAATCCCCGTAGCATGTCGGATCGGCGATCACGGCACAGCGCGCCCCGGTTTCGCGCGCGGCCCGCGCCAGGCCCTCGACATTGCGATGGGCGCTGACGGCTTCCACGGCGAAGGTCTGCGGGTTGCGGCGGACGAGATCCAGTGTGCTCTGCCCGATGGAGCCGGTCACGCCCAGAATGCTGATCCGCTTGGCATCCGCCGAGGCCAGCACCTCGTCCGCGGCGGGTGTCGCCACCGGCGCCGCTCCCCCTTGCATGATCGCGCTCATGGTCCTCCCTGTGTCACCCGACCTGTGTCAACCGAACGGCCAGCGCCAGAGCCAGCCCCGACGCCAGCAAGCCATCCGCGCGGTCGAGGATACCCCCATGTCCGGGAATAAGGCTACCGCTATCCTTGACCTTGAAGTGCCGCTTGAAGGCCGACTCGAGCAGATCGCCCGCCTGCGCGACGCCGGCCAGCAGGGCGCCGCCAGCGGCCGCCGCGAAGTCGCCGCCGAACGGCAGGCCGACCGTCCACGCGCCCAGTGCTCTCGCGGCGAGGGCGCCGACGAGGCCCGCGCACAGCATGCCGCCCAACAGGCCGGCCCAGGTCTTGTTCGGGCTGAGTCGCGGGGCGAGGCGCGGACCCCGCAGCGATCGCCCGAAGAAATAGGCGCCCACGTCCGTCGCCCAGACGATCGCGAGCAGCCAGAATACCAGGCTCAGCCCGCTTTCCGGCCGATCGCGCAGCCAGACGACGGCCGCGCAGGCCAGGCCGAGGTAGACCAGGCCCGCCGCCAGAATCGCGCCCGTACCATTCCGGCGGTAGCCGACCACCGCGAGCGCGCCCACGCCAAGCACCGCGAAGGATCCCGCGAAAGATCCCGTCGCCGCCAGAGCGATCGCCACGGCGAGGACGCCGGCCAACATCACGTGCAACACGCCGCGCCTGCAGCCCGTGGCGACCCGCACGCCCTCCAGTGCCATGCCGATGCCGGCCAGCAGAATCAGCAGATCGCTGAACGGCGGTCCGCCATAGAGCGCCAGCAGCACCGGCGGCGCCAGGAGGACAGCCGAGAGGATCCGGATGGGGAGCCTGCTCACGTCAGTGCGAGCCGACGGCCGCCCCATACCGCCGTTCCCGCCGCTGATACTCGGCCACGGCCGCGGCCATGTCCTGCTCGTCGAAGTCCGGCCACAACTTGTCCATGAAGACGAATTCGCTGTAGGCCGACTGCCAGAGCAGGAAATTGCTGATCCGCTTCTCGCCGCTGGTCCGGATCATGAGGTCCGGGTCGGGCAGGTCCGGGGCTGCAAGCTGGTCGGCGAAGAGCGCCGCGTCGATCGCCTCCGGCCGGAGCTCACCCGCCGCGACCTTCTCGGCCAGATGTCGCGTGGCCGCGACGATCTCCTGCCGGCCGCCATAGTTCAGGGCGAGCGTGAAGACGATGCGCTCGTTGTCGCGGGTCGCGTGCTCCGCGTCCGCGATCAACTGGACGATGTCCGGGGCCAGCCGGCTGCGATCGCCGATGACCCTGAGGCGCACATCGTTCTTGTGGAGTTCGGCGATCTCGCTCTGCAGATAGCGCCGGAGCAGCCACATCAGATCGTCGACCTCCTCCGGCGGACGCTTCCAGTTCTCGGCGGAGAAGCCGAAAACGGTCAGATAGCCGATGCCCAGCTCGGCCGCGCCTCGGACAGCGCGGCGAACGGCCTCGGCGCCCTTGCGGTGTCCGGCCGTCCGCGGAAGCCCATGCGCCCGCGCCCAGCGACCGTTACCATCCATGATGATGGCCACATGGCGTGGGGGCGGTGTCATCTCCTCGGCGCGCGGGCCGTGCATCCCTCAGACCTGCATGATGTCCTGTTCTTTATGCTCCAGAAGCTCGTCGATCTTCTTGACGTGCTCGTCCGTCATCTTCTGGAGCTGGTCCGCCATCCGCTTGTATTCGTCCTCGGAGATCTCGCCTTCCTTCTGCTGCTTCTTCAGAGCTTCCATGCCGTCACGGCGCACGTTCCGCACCGCCACCCGCGCCTGCTCGGCGTACTTTCCGGCCACCTTCGACAGCTCCTGCCGGCGTTCCTCGCTGAGCTGGGGCACCGGCACGCGGACGGTCTGTCCCTCGGTCTGCGGATTGAGCCCGAGCCCCGCCTCGCGGATGGCCTTTTCGACCGCCGAGGCCAGCGAGCGATCCCAGACCTGCACGCTGAGCATTCGCGATTCCGGCACGCTGACCGTCGCCACCTGGTTCAGCGGCATCTCGGTCCCATACGCCTTGACCTTCACCGGCTCCAACAGGCTGGAGTGTGCACGGCCCGTGCGCAAGCCTTGGAACTCCCGCTTCAGCGCATCCAGGGCACCGTCCATCCTGCGCTGCAAATCCTTAAATTCGGTTTTCTCCGACACGGCTCTCATTCCCTGTCCTGAACGATCGTGAACCGGCCCTCGCCGCGAATGACTTCGGCGAACGCGCCGGGCTCCACCACCGAGAACACGATGATCGGGATCCTGTTTTCTCGCGCCAGCGAGATTGCGGAGTGATCCATCACGCCAAGGTCGCGCGACAACACCTCCATATAGCTCAAATCCTGATACCGCCGCGCATCTTTTACTTTCACGGGATCGGCGCTGTAAACGCCATCCACCTTGGTCCCTTTCAGCAGGGCGTCGCAGCCCATCTCCGAGGCCCGCAGGGCCGCCGCCGTATCGGTCGTGAAGAACGGGTTGCCGGTGCCGGCCGCGAAAATGACCACGCGGCCTTTTTCCATGTGCCTGAGGGCGCGACGGCGGATGTAGGGCTCCGACACGGCCGCCATCGGGATCGCGGACTGCACGCGGGTATTCACGTCGATCTTCTCCAGGGCGTTCTGCATCGCCAGGGAATTAATCACCGTCGCGAGCATGCCCATGTAATCGGCGGTGGCCCGCTCCATGCCCCTCGCCGCGCCGGCGAGGCCCCGGAAGATATTGCCGCCGCCGATGACGAGACAGACCTCCACGCCCATGTCGTGGACCCGCTTCACCTCCGCGGCGATGCGGGTGATGCTCTCGGGATCGAGGCCGTAATCGCGTGACCCCATGAGGGCTTCGCCGGAGATCTTGAGCAGGACGCGCCTGTAAAGCGGTTCTTCCGACATCCACCCACCTTCTCGACAGCCGCGCATGTCATGTATGCGCAAGACGCCCGGTCGTGGGTCAAGTACCACGCCACCGGGCGTCCGCACAAAACGCCGATGCCGGCCCCGCAGCCACCGGCCGTGATCAGGCGGCGGCCTCCGCGCCGCCTTCCTCGTTCTCGCTCTTTTCCTGCTCGCCGAGTTGGAAGCGGGCGAAGGCCTTGACCTTCACCTGCGCACCCAACTCCTTTGACAGCCTGTCGAGAATGTCGCGTACCCTGCTCTCGCCGTCCACGACGAACACCTGATCAAGCAGCGTCACTTCCTCGTAGAACTTGCGCAGACGACCCTCCACCATCTTCTCGATGATGTTCTCGGGCTTGCCGCTGGCCCGCGCCTGCTCCTCCAGGACGGTGCGCTCGCGCCGGATCAGTTCCGGGTCCACATCCTCCTGGCTGACCGCCTGGGGATTGGCGGCCGCGACGTGCATGGCGAGCTGCTTGCCGACAGTCGCCAGCTTGTCGGCCGGCGCCTCGGATTCCAGGGCCACCAGGACGCCGATCTTGCCAAGGCCAGACGCCATCTGGTTGTGCACGTAGGATTCCACGACGCCCTGACCGACCGCGAGGACCCGACAGCGGCTGAGCTTCATGTTCTCGCCGATCGTGCCGATCAGCTGGGTCAGTTCGTCGGCGACGCTGCGCCCGGTGCCCGGATAGTCGGCCTTGGCCAGCGACTCCAGACCGCCGTCGGTCGACAGCGCCACCTCGCTCACCTTCTTGACGAAGGCCTGGAAGGTGTCGTTGCGCGCGACGAAGTCGGTTTCCGAGTTCACCTCGACCACCGCGCCGCGGTTGCCCGCGCAGGCCACGCCGACCAAGCCCTCGGCGGTCGCCCGGCCCGCCTTCTTCTGGGCCTGCGACAGCCCCTTCTTGCGCAGCCAGTCGACCGCCTGCTCCAGGTCGCCGTCGGTGTCCGCCAACGCCTTCTTGCAGTCCATCATGCCGGCGCCGGTCCGCTCGCGAAGCTGCTTGACCAGCGCTGCCGTCACTTCCGCCATGGATCGCCCCTTGATCTCTTGCCGTTCCCGCTCGAATACCGCTCCGTGCCGCGCCGCGCGGTCACGCCGTGGTGGTTTCCGCGGCCGGCTGCGTCTCGCCCTCGGCGCTCTCCGCGCCCTTGTCCCCGGTCTCCGCCGCCGGCGTCTCGGCGGCCGCCTCGGGCACCCGCTCGCCGATGTCCTCCGTCTCGCCGACATCGGCGCCGGAGGCGGCCAGCTCGGCCTGGATGCCGTCGAGCGCCGCGTCGGCGAACAGCTCGCAATACAGGTTGATCGCGCGGATCGCGTCGTCGTTGCCCGGCACCGGATAGTCGATTCCGCGCGGATCGGAGTTGGAATCCAGGATGGCGACGACGGGGATGTTGAGCTTCTGGGCTTCCTTGATCGCCAGATGCTCCTTGTTGGTGTCGATGATCACCAGGACGTCGGGGATGCCACCCATGTCCTTGATGCCGCCCAGCGCGCGGTCCAGCTTGTCCTTCTCGCGGTTGAGGTTCAGCAGTTCCTTCTTGGTCAGGCCGCTGCCGCCCTCGGCCAGGATGTCCTCAAGCTGGCGCAGCCGCTTGATGGAGTGGCTGATGGTGCGCCAGTTGGTCAGCATGCCGCCCAGCCAGCGATGGTTCACGTAATACTGGCCGCAGCGCTTGGCGGCCTCGGCGATGTACTCGCTGGCCTGGCGCTTGGTGCCGACCATCAGCACGCGGCCCCCATTGGCCACGACGCTCCGGACGAAGTCCAAGGCGCGCGAGAGCTGCGGGACCGTCTGCTGCAGGTCGAGGATGTGGATGCCGTTGCGCTCGCCGTAGATGAACGGCGACATCTGCGGATTCCAGCGCCGGGTGGTGTGCCCGAAGTGGACGCCAGCTTCCAGAAGCTGGCGCATCGTGAAGGTGGGAAGCGCCATCGGTATAAAGCCTCTTCTCCGGTTAGGGTCCTCCGCGGGCGGATATCCATGCACCGCTGGCGTCATGGACACCGGATCGACCGAAAGGGTCGCGCCCCGTCGGCCGGCAAGCCCGCGTGCGTCGTTTCGGATTTGGCGGCTAGATAACGGCCCCGGCCCGCGAATTCAAGGCCAAAGCGCCGGGCTCAGACGTCCTGGACGACGATGCCGGGAAGCGACTTCAGAGCCTGGCGGGCGCCCGGCGAGAGACGGTAGCCGCCCGGTAGTTCCATCTCCACCTCCTCGCCGTCGTCCAGGCCCAGCACCAGCGAGACCTTACCGCGTCCGCGTCCCTCCCGCGCCAGGATGCTTTTCAGGTGATCCAGCGGCCTCGGCGTCTCCAGATAGATCCGCAGACCCGCCGCGGCCTGCGCCACGGCGGCGTCCAGGTCCTCGATCTCGACGGCGGAAAGGCGCAGACCATCGTCGTTCGCCTGGGCATCGACGGTCAGCAGTAGCGGCTGCCCGGCGACCAACAGATCGCGCGTGCGCGAGAGAACCTCGGAAAAGACGACGACCTCGTAGACTCCGCTGGCGTCCGACAACTGGACGAAGGCGAACTTGTTGCCGCTCTGCTTGGCGCGACGCTCCTGTTTGTTGACGACGATGCCGGCGACCTTCTTCCGGCCGGGCTCGATCTGCTGCAACTTGGGAATGTCGGCGACGCTGACCACGCGCAGGCGGTCCAGGCTTTTCCCATAGGAGTCGAGCGGATGGGCCGAGAGGTAGAAGCCGATCGCATCGAACTCGTGGCGCAGCCGTTCCATTGCCGGCCAGTCGTCCACCGCCGGCAGCGGCAGGCGCGGCCGTTCCGCCTCCCCGCCCCCGCCCGCGAACAGGCTGGACTGCTCGCTCGCCCGCTCGCTGGCAGCCGCCGAGGCGTGACGAACGATCAGATCCGCAGCCTTGAACACCTGATGCCGGTTGCCGGTCAGGCTGTCGAAGGCGCCGGCGCAGGCCAGCATCTCGATCTGGCGCTTGTTGACCAGGCGGGCGTCCAGGCGCTGGGCCAGGTCGCCCAGGTCGCCGAACGGCCCGCCGGACTCCCGCTCGGCCGCCAGCGCCGTCATGGCCGCGTGGCCGACGTTGCGGATCGCCGCCAGGGCGTAGCGGATGCCCTTGCGCCGCTCGCCCCCTTCCGCAACGACATCCTCGACGCCGAAGTCGGGACCGGAGCGGTTCACGTCCGGGCCCAGCAGCGGCACGTCCATGCGGTCCAGCTCCTGGCGGAACACATTCAGCTTGTCGGTGTTCGCCATGTCGTAGGTCATGATGGCGGCCATGAACTCGACCGGATAGTTCGCCTTGAGGTAGGCCGTCTGATAGGCCACCAGGGCATAGGCGGCGGCGTGGCTCTTGTTGAAGCCATAGCCGGCGAACTTGGCGATCTGGTCGAAGATGGCGTCGGCCTGCCCGCGCTCGACGCCGCGTGCCACGGCGCCGTCGACGAAGCTCTGGCGCTGCTTGTCCATCTCGGACTGGATCTTCTTGCCCATCGCCCGGCGCAGCAGGTCGGCGGCGCCCAGCGAATAGCCCGCCAGCTCCTGGGCCGCCTGCATCACCTGCTCCTGGTAGATCATGATGCCGAAGGTCTCCTTCAGCACGCCCTCCAGGCTCGGGTGCAGATAGTCGATCGTTTCCCCGCCCTGCTTGCGGCGGATATAGGCCGGGATGTTGTCCATCGGTCCCGGGCGGTAGAGCGCCACGACGGCGATGATGTCCTCGAAGCGGTCGGGCTTCAGCCGCTTCAGCACGTCGCGCATGCCCGAGGATTCAAGCTGGAAGACGCCCACGGTGTCGCCGCGGCTGAGCATCTCGTAGGTGCGCGTGTCGTCCAGCGGCAGGCGCGAAAGGTCGAGGTCCACGCCGCGCTGGCGCAATAGCTCGACCGCCCGCGCCAGCACCGTCAGCGTCTTGAGGCCCAGGAAGTCGAACTTGACCAGCCCCGCCTTCTCCACGTCCTTCATGTTGAACTGCGTGACCGGCATGTCGGCACGGGGGTCGCGGTAGAGCGGGATCAGCTCGCGCAGCGGCCGGTCGCCGATGACCACGCCGGCGGCGTGGGTCGAGGCGTGGCGGTACAGCCCCTCGATCTTCAGCGCGATGTCCATGAGACGGGCAACCGTCTCGTCCTCCTCGCGCATCGCCTGGAGCAGCGGCTCGCCGGCGATGGCTTCCTCCAGCGTCACCGGATTGGCCGGGTTGTTGGGCACCAGCTTGCAGATGCGGTCGACCTGCTTGAACGGCATTTGCAGGACGCGGCCGACGTCGCGCAGCGCCGCGCGGGCCTGCAGCTTGCCGAAGGTGATGATCTGCGCGACGTGCTCGACGCCGTACTTCCGCTGAACGTAGGCGATGACCTCGTCGCGCCGGTCCTGGCAGAAGTCGACGTCGAAGTCCGGCATGCTGACGCGCTCGGGGTTCAGGAAGCGCTCGAACAGCAGGTTCCAGCGCAGCGGGTCGAGGTCGGTGATGGTCAGCGCCCAGGCCACCAGCGATCCCGCGCCGGAGCCGCGCCCCGGCCCCACCGGGATGTCCTGGCTTTTCGCCCATTTGATGAAGTCGGCGACGATCAGGAAATAGCCCGGAAAGCCCATGTTGGTGACGACGTTGAGCTCGTGCTCCAGACGCTGCCAGTAGGGCTTTGCCGCCGCCTCGCGCTCGCTCTCGCTCATCTCCGGCGCAAAGACCTGGGTCTCCAGGCGATGGTGCAGGCCCTCGACGGCCTGGGCGCGCAATTCCTCGGTTTCGCTGCGTCCGCCGGCGGTCGCGTAGGCGGGGAGCATCGGCTCCGTCGGCTCGGGAAAAAAGGCGCAGCGCCTGGCCACCACGAGGGTGTTGTCCACCGCCTCCGGCAGGTCGGCGAACAGCGTGCGCATCTCCTCCGCGGACTTGAAGTAGTGGTCGGGCGTCAGGCGCCGCCGGTCCTCCTGGTTGATATAGGCGCCCTCGGCGATGCATAGCAGGGCGTCGTGCGCCTCGTGCATCTCGCGGTCCGGGAAGAAGGGCTCGTTCGTGGCGAGCAGCGGCAGGTCATGCGCGTAGGCGAGCTGGACCAGCCGGTCCTCCACCGCCTCCTCTTCGGGCAGGCCGTGGCGCTGCAGCTCGACGTAGAGGCGCCCCGGAAAGGCCGCCGATAGCCGCGCCAACACCTCCTCGGCCCGCGCATCCTTCGACTCGCCGAGCAGGCGCCCGACCGGACCGGCCGCCCCGCCGGTGAGACACAGGAGTCCGGCACTGTGCGCTTCCAGGAACGAAAGCCCGACGTGCGGCGTCTCGCCGGACGCGGTATCGAGGAAGGCGCTGCTGACCAGTTGCAGCAAATTGCGATAGCCGGTCTCGTCCTGGACCAGAAGAACGACGGGATCCGGCGCCGCCTTCGTGCCATTGCCGGCCGCGGAGTCTTCGGCGTCCGGCCGCGCGAGCGCGAGCTGGCAGCCCACGATGGGCTGCACGCCGGCCTTGGCCGCCTCCTGCGCGAAGGCCAGCACGCCGAACAGGTTGTTGGTATCGGTCATCGCCACCGCCGGCATGCTGTGCTCGGCGCAGAGGCCGATCAGCCTCTTGACCGGGACGGCGCCTTCCGACAGGGAGTAGGCGGAGTGGACGCGCAGGTGAACGAAGTCGGCATGGGTCATTGGCCCATTGTGACGGCAGGGGCCCGAGTCCGGCAATCGCCAGGGTGCGGAACGCGCAGCCACAACGAAGTGTTAAGGTTCGCGTGCTTCGCTATATGTGCTTGACGCCTTCTCGCAAAAAGGGTGGGGGTATCGGGTGCCAAGGCTCAGCGCCATCTTCCTTGCCCTGAATTTGGCCTGGCTCGCCCCGGCCATCGCGCCAGCGCGTGCCGCGGAAGGCGACGCGATCCCGGTCTACGCCGGCGATTTCGCCCCCTACGTGACCCGCGGCAAGGATGGGGCGACGGGCCTGATGGTCGACCTTCTGCGGGAGATCGAGACGCGCACGGGCCTGACCTTCAAGGTGCGGATCGTCCCCTGGGCGCGGGCGCAGCACTTCGTGTCACGTGTCAAGCGCAAGGCGATGATCATTCCGCTCACCCGCACCACCCAGCGGGAGCCCCTTTACGACTGGGTCGTGCCGCTCCTGCGCGATCCGCTCGCCCTGATGGTCACCGACCCCGCACTGAACAGGTCGAGCTTCGCCGCGATGCGGGACCTGCGCGTCGGCGTTCAGGCGGAGAGCCCGAACGAGCGTTTGCTCAAGGAAATGGGCTTTACCGCGCTTCAGGTCACGAATGACGAGAACACCAGCGCGCGGCTGCTGAAGCGGGGTCGGATCGAGGCCTGGTTCGCGCGTCCAATGGTCGCGCGCCAAGTCTATAACAAGATTGGCGGCGACCCCGGGGAACTGGTCGTCGGCCCGCAGAGGCAAACCCCACCGATGTACCTTGGCGCCGCGAAGGGCCGCTTCGAGAAGGCGAGCCTGGATGCCATCCGCGAGGCCTTCGACGCGATGCGCGCCAGCAGCGCCTACACGCGCATCACGTCACGCTACTAGAGGCGACCGGCTCGGCGGGTCCGGCATTGCCGTCGACCACTCGACCCTCGCGCAACCGCAGCGTCCGGTCCATGCGCGCGGCCAGTTCCAGGTTGTGCGTGGCCACCAGCGCGGCCAGCCCGACCTCGCGCACGAGCTTGCGCAGCAGCTCGAACACCCGCTCGGAGGTGTGCGGGTCCAGGTTGCCGGTCGGCTCGTCGGCCAGCAGCAGCGCCGGCGCGTTCGCCAGGGCACGGGCGATGGCCACGCGCTGCTGCTCGCCGCCGGATAGCTGCGCCGGCCGGTGCGCCACCCGCTCGCCCAGGCCCACCATCTCCAGTAACTCGCCCGCACGTGCGCGCGCGGTACCGCGCCCCTGCCCGGCGATGAGCTGCGGCAGCACCACGTTCTCCAGCGCGGAGAACTCCGGCAGAAGATGGTGGTGCTGATAGACGAAGCCGATGGTTCGGCGACGCAGCTCGGTGCGCTGGGTGTCGCCGAGGCGGGCGCAGTCCTGGCCGGCAACGCGCACGCTGCCCCCGTCGGCCTTCTCAAGCAGGCCCGCGATGTGCATCAGCGTCGACTTGCCCGAACCGGAGGGTCCCACCAGCGCCACCATCTCGCCCGGCGCGACCACCAGCGCGGCCCCCGCCAGGACATCGAGCACCCTAGGCCCCTGGCGGAAGGTCTTGCGGATGTCTTCAAGCTGCAGGGCCGGCTCATTCATAGCGCAGCGCCTCGACGGGATCGAGCCGCGCCGCCCGCCAGGAGGGGTAGAGAGTCGCCAGCAGCGACAGCGCGAGGGACATCGCCACGACAGCGGCGACTTCGTTCGGGTCGACCTGGGCCGGCAGCTTGGACAGGAAGTAGATCTCGGCCGCGAACAGATCCGTGCCGGTCAGGCTCTGCAGCCACTGGCGGATCGTCTCGATGTTCAGCGAGAAAGCGAGGCCCAGCCCGAAGCCGATGGCGGTGCCGACGAAGCCGATGCTGGCGCCGCTGAGCAGAAAAATACGCATCACCATCCCGCGGGTCGCGCCCATGGTGCGCAGGATCGCGATGTCGGCGCCCTTGTCCTTCACCAGCATGATCTGGCCGGAGATGATGTTGAAGGCGGCCACCAGGATGATCAACGTCAGGATCAGGAACATGACGTTGCGCTCGACCTGGATGGCGTTGAAGAAGCTGGCGTTGGCGCGCTGCCAGTCCACCGTGCGATAGCCAGTGCCGAGCGTGTCCTCGATGCGCCGGCGCGCGGCGTTCACCTCGTCCGGATTTTGAACGAAGACCTCGACCGCATTGACCGCGCCCTCCTTCTGAAAGAATCGCTGGGCGTCGACCAGCGGCAGGTAGAGGAAGCCGCTGTCGTACTCGTACATCCCGACCTCGAACAGGCCGGCGATGGGATAGCTCTTGACGCGCGGCAACGTCCCCATGGCCGTCTGGCGGCCGCGCGGGCTGACGAGGGTGATCTGGTCGCCCACGCCCAGGCCCAGGCTGCGCGCCAGGCGGCTGCCCACCAGCGCGCCTTGCTCACCGAAAGCCTCGGCCGCGCCCGCCACGACGTTGTCGGTAATCAGATCGCGCCGCATCAGATCGGCGGGTTGCAGGCCGCGCACCACGGCGCCCGAGGCCTCGCCGTGGCCGGTCACCATGACCTGCCCCTGGATTTGCGGCTGCGCCAGGGTGACGCCGGGGATCGCCAGCAGCCGCTCCGCGAGGCTGGCGTAGTCCTCGATCGCGTCGTCGTTCGCATAGACGGTCAGATGACCGTTGACACCGAGAATGCGCTGCAACAGCTCCTGGCGGAAGCCGTTCATCACCGCCATCACGATGATCAGCGTGGCCACCCCCAGCGCGATGCCGAGCAGCGAGAAGCCGGCGATGACGGAGACGAAGCCTTCCTGGCGGCGCGGCCGCAGATAGCGGAAGGCGACGGTTCGCTCGAAGGCGCCGAAAACCATCGGGCGCGGCGGGCTCAGCCCGTCAGCTTCGCAAGCGCGGCGTCGCGGGACAGCTCGTGCCGCTCGCCGGTGGCGCGGCGCTTCAGCTCCACCGTCCCCGCCTTCAGCCCGCGCGGGCCCACCACGAGTTGCCACGGCAGGCCGATGAGGTCCATCTGGGCGAACTTCGCGCCGGGGCTCTCCTCGGTATCGTCGTAAAGGACGTCCAGCCCGTTCTCCGAAAGCTGCCGGTAGAGGTCCTCGCAGGCCGCCGTGCAGTTCCGGTCGGACGGCCGCAGGTTGACCAGGCCGACCTGGAACGGCGCCACCGGATCGGGCCAGATGATGCCGTCGTCGTCGTGGGAGGCCTCGATGATGCCGCCGACCAGGCGCGAGACGCCGACGCCATAGGAGCCCATGTGCACCGGCACGTGCTCGCCCTCGGGTGTCGAGACGTAGGCCTCCAGCGGCTCGGAGTACTTGGTGCCGAAGTAGAAGATGTGGCCGACCTCGATGCCGCGCCGATGGACCCGCTTGTCGTCCGGCACCTGCTGCTCGAACTCGGCCTGGACGTGCATGTCGTCGGTGCGGGCGTAGTGCGCCGTCCAGTAGTCGACGATGGGCGACAGATCGGCCGCGTAGTCCACCTCCTGGTCCAGGACGTCGTAGTCCATCAGCGCCTGGTGGGTGAACAGCTCGGTCTCGCCGGTCTCCGCCAGGATGACGAACTCGTGGCTGAGGTTGCCGCCGATCGGGCCGGTCTCCGCCTCCACCGGAATGGCCTTGAGGCCCATGCGGGCGAAGGTGCGCAGGTAGGCCACGAACTGGATGCGATAGGCGCGCATCGCGCTTTCGTAGTCCAGGTCGAAGGAGTAGGCGTCCTTCATCAGGAACTCGCGCCCGCGCATGACTCCGAAGCGGGGGCGCACCTCGTCGCGGAACTTCCACTGGATGTGGTAGAGCATCTTCGGCACGTCGCGATAGCTGCGCGCGCCGGCGCGAAAAATCTCGGTGATCAGCTCCTCGTTCGTGGGACCATAGAGCATCTCGCGGTCGTGACGGTCGCGGATGCGCAGCATCTCCTTGCCGTAATCCTCGTAGCGGCCGGACTGCCGCCAGAGGTCGGCCGACTGGATGGTGGGCATCAGCACTTCCTGCGCCCCGGCGCGGTTCTGCTCCTCGCGGACGATCTGCTCGATCTTCTTCAGCACCGAGAAGCCCAGGGGCAGCCAGGAGTAGATGCCGGCGCTCGCCTGGCGGATCATGCCGGCGCGCAGCATCAGCCGGTGCGAGACGATCTGCGCCTCGGCGGGCGTTTCCTTCAGGGTCGGCAGAAAGTAGCGCGACAGGCGCATGGGCGATCCTTCTTCGGGCGTGAGGTGACCTGGGTGGATATCGGACGGCCGTGGCGGCGCGCAATGTATGGGATGGCCGCCGCCTTGTCCATAACCGTGCCGGGCAGCGAAGCGCGGCCTAATCAGGCGTGTCGAGACGCCGCTGGCAGCGCTCGGCCAGGAGGCGTTGCGCCGCCGGCACCAGGGGCTGGCCGTTGAAGGTCGCGTAGCCGTCCTCCAGATGCACCTCCACCGTGCCGACATGCACGTCGCTTTCGAAACTGTCATCATCCGGCAAGCCGAAACGGTCGGCCAGATCCACTTCGATCGGGATGGTCACGGTCTCCGGCAGCTCGATGCGGCTGCCGCCGTGGAGGTCGGCGGGCGCCACCGGCTCGCCGCGCACGTCGACGCCCGGCTGGTATTCGACGTCCGGCGCCGGCTCGTGAGGAACCAGGCGCAGGCAGTCCGCTTTCGTGATGCGCACCTGCAGGGCCGCGGCGTCGCTCTCGGCCGCCCGCACCGCCGGAACCGGGCCAAGAACGGCCGCCATCAAGGCGAGAATGCCCATCCCGCCGCGCGCCCGCCGAAAACCGCATGCCCCGAAGCTCGTCATCGTTCCTCCTCCCCCGGCATTCAAGCGATCAGGGCATCGTCGGCGATCGGGACGCCGGAGTCTTTCAGGATTGCGAGGTCGAGTTCGCTGATCCGGCTCTCCTCTCCGGGCGCGATCGACGGTGCCATGAGGTCGCCGGGCAAATCCAGGTGGAAGGGATCGCCGGGGCGCAGCGGCACCGGGCCGCCGTGGACGGCGACCGCGTTCTCGCCGACAAAGAAGAAGTCGTCCGGCGGGTCGTTGAAAAAGTCCTCGGCGCCCTGTTGCGTCACCTGCGCGTCGAACAGCGACTGCTGGGTGCTGCCGCTGCTGATGAAGCCGTCCATGGCCAGGGCGTGGCCGAATTCGTGGGTGAAGACCGTGAGGGCATCGAACTGCCGGAAGCCGAGCGGGTCGTCGTAGTCCGTGCGGTAAGCGAAGTCGAAGACACCGGCGGTCGGCATGTTGAAGATGATGTCCGGTTGCCCGCCGTTGCTGTCCTCGCCGGTGATCAGCTCGCCGACCGCGCCGGGCACCACGGGACCGAAGGGCTCGTCCGCGTCCGCCAAGGTGGCCGGCACGCTTGGCGACACGATGCTGAGGGTCGAGGCGAGAACGCCCTCGGGCGCGAAACGGTCGGCGCGCACCTCGACCTCGATGCTGGAGTCCGTGGTCAGGTCGAACCGCGCTTCCCAGAGATCCCAGGCCGCCTCGATCGACGCCGCGATGTCCTCCTGCACGCCCGCCAGCGCGGCCGTCGGATCATCGAAGGAAACCGCCAGCTCGGCCTCGAAGGTGATGTCGGCGCGGGCCAGGCGCCGGGCTTCCTCCTGACCGGCGGTCACGCTGTCGGCCGCCGCGGTGACGGCATCGACCACGGCCACGGCCTCGGCGCGGTCGTCCTCGGCGGTCCAGACCGCGCCCTCCTCGGCGAAGGCCTCGGCATAGCCGCGGCCCACCGCGACCTTGTTGGCGATGGTCAGCGCGTCGTCGCCCTGCGCGCCGCTGATGATGTCCAGGATGATCCGCCCCGCCTGCCCCGGCGAGCGTGCCGCCAGCTCGTCGGCCCAGAAGTCCAGGCCTGCCGGGTCGGGCGGCCGGTTGAAGATGTTCTCGAAGACCGTGGCGACGAAGTCCTCGAAGTCCGCGCGATCCGGCGTCGGGGTCGCGAACAGCGGATAGACGTCCCGCGCCTCCGCACTGGCGGCAAAGGCGTTGGCGACGTCGATCACCGCCTCGTTCGGGTCTTCGCCGCCACCGATGGCCTCGTTCAGCTCGCTCACCCAGAAATCCAGCCCGGCCGGGTCCGGCGCCCGGTTGAAGTAGCCGACGTACACTGCCGCGATCGCCTCCAGCTTGTCCGCCCGCGTCGCCAGCTCGAACATCGCGCGCCCGTTCTCCCGCAAATGCCTCGTCGTCTCGTGAGCCTAGCACAAGGGAGGTTAACAGTGTGATCCACGCCACTTCCTTCTTCCGCTCGCGCATCTTGCGCGAGGGTCGTCGTTTCGCCTAGCTTGCGCCGCCTGCACGGGCGCGCGGGCGCCGACAAGGGTCGGGCAGCGGGGAAGCAAGCATGCTGGAACGGACCTTCGGCCTGGCGGCCAACGGGACCACGGTCCGGCGGGAGATCCTGGCCGGACTGACGACCTTCCTGACGATGGCCTACATCATCGTCGTCAACCCGGCGATCCTGTCCGACACCGGGATGGACTTCGGCGCCGTCTTCGTGGCGACCTGCCTGGCCGCCGCGCTGGGCACCGCGATCATGGGCGGGCTGGCAAACTATCCCATCGCGCTGGCGCCGGGCATGGGGCTGAACGCCTATTTCGCCTATTCGGTGGTCGGCGGGCTGGGCTATTCCTGGCAGGTGGGCCTCGGCGCGATCTTCGTCTCCGGCCTGATCTTCTTCGCGCTGTCGGTGCTGCCGGTGCGCGAGTGGATCATCAACGCCATCCCGACCACGCTGAAGATGGCGATCTCCGCCGGCATCGGCTTCTTCCTGGCCATCATCGCCCTGCGGAACGCCGGCGTCGTCGTGGACAACCCGGCGACGCTGGTCGCCCTGGGCAACGTGACCAAGGCGGAGACGGTGCTGGCCGGCCTGGGCTTCGCGCTGACGATCGCCCTCGACCACCGGCGGGTGCCGGGCGCGGTCCTGATCGGCATCCTGGCCACGGCGGCCATCGGGCTGCTGCTCGGCATCTCGGAATTCCGCGGCGTGTTGGACATGCCGCCGGACCCCTGGCCCACCTTCGGCCAGCTCGACATCATGGGCGCGCTCGACGCCGGGCTGGTGACGATCATCTTCGCCTTTCTGTTCGTGGACCTCTTCGACACGGCGGGAACGCTGGTCGGCCTGGGTCACCGCGCCGGACTGCTCGACCGCGACGGCCGGCTGCCGCGCCTCAAGCGCGCGCTGATCGCCGATTCGACCGCCACCGTCGGGGGCAGCGTTCTCGGCACCACGACGGTCACCAGCTATATCGAGAGCGCGGCCGGAATCAAGGCGGGCGGGCGGACCGGGCTGACGGCGCTGACCGTGGCGGCGCTGTTCCTGCTGGCCCTGTTCTTCGCGCCCTTGGCGCAGTCGGTGCCGGCCTACGCGACGGCCCCGGCGCTGCTGTTCGTGGCCTGCATGATGGCGCGCGGCCTGGCGGAGCTGTCCTGGGAAGACCCGACCGACTACGCCCCGGCCGTGGTGACCGCCATCGCCATGCCGCTCACCTACTCGATCGCCGACGGCATCGGCCTCGGCTTCATCGCCTACGCGGCGGCGAAGCTGTTCAGCGGTCGCTGGGACCAGCTTTCGCCGGCGGTGCTGATCATCGCCGCACTTTTTGTGGGGCGATTCGTCATCTTGGACATTGGCTGAGCGAAGCGTTTCCTGCTATGGTCCTTGCCCGCGGGACGAATAACGATAAGGCGTTCAAAAAGGGCGGCCCAAGTCTGGGGAGGAAACATCCGGACGGGCGCGATAATCTTCCCAACAAAGGTTCCGCGACGACGAGCCCCGCAAACGGGGCTCGTCGTGCTTTCGGGCCCGCTCCATTCATCCCTTGGAGATGGCGGTCTCGAAGGTGATGACCTCGGCGTGGATCAGCAGATAGACGCCCGCCCAGGCCACCGCCGCCAGCACGCTGGTGATGAGCGCCTTGCGCAGCAGCAGCGGCCGTTCCGGGGCGCCTTGCTCGTGCCCCGGCTCGGGGTTCTCCGGCGGACGCGCCCCCCAGGGCAGCACCATGAACAGCAGCAGCCACCACAGGATGACGTAGAGAAGGATTCCGGTGAACCAGGTCATGCGGGGCCGCTCAGGCCTGCTCCAGCTCGATCAGCGTGCCGTTGAAATCCTTCGGATGCAGGAAGAGCACCGGCTTGTCATGCGCGCCGATCTTCGGCTCGCCATCGCCCAGGACGCGCGCGCCCTCCCCCTGCAGCCGCCCGGCGGCGGCCCGGATGTCGTCGACCTCGAAGCAGACGTGATGGATGCCGCCCGCCGGGTTCTTCTCGAGGAACTTCGCGATCGGCGAGTTGTCGCCCAGTGGTTGCAGCAGCTCGACCTTGGTGTTCGGCAGCGTCACGAAGACGACGGTGACCCCGTGGTCCGGCTGCTCCGTGGGCTCCGAAACCTCGGCCCCCAGGGCGTCGCGGTACTGCGCGCTGGCCGCCGCCAGATCCGGCACGGCGATGGCGACGTGGTTGAGGCGTCCGATCATGGCTCCGGCTCCCGCCTTGTTGCACCTGCACAGTTCACATAACTCATCGCGGCGCGGCACCCAAGCCCCCGCTTGCCGCGGCGCGGCAGCGCATCATCCGAGCGGCCAGAGCAGCGGGATGACGACGCTCGCCACGGCCCAGAGCAGCAGGTTCAGCGGCAGGCCGATTTTCAGGAAATCTCGGAAGAGGTATCCGCCGGCATTATAGACGAAGGTGTTCGTCTGATACCCGATCGGCGTCGCGAAGCTGGCGCTCGCGGCGAACATGACCGCCACGACCAGCGGCCGCGGGTCGATGCCAAGCTGCTCGCCGAGCCCCACGGCAATGGGCGTCAGCAGGATCGCCGCGGCATTGTTGCTCAGGATTTCGGTCAGCAGCGAGGTGATCAGGTACATCGCCGACACCACCGCCACGGGCCCCAGGGGCGCCACCACGCCGGTCAGCAGATCCACGACCAGCGCCGCCGCCCCCGTCTTCTCCATGGCGAGGCCCAGCGCCAGCATGCCGAAGATCAGCATCAGCACCCGCCACCGGATCGCCTGGTAGGCCTCCTCCGCGTCGACACAGCCGAGCGCGACCACCGCCACCGCGGCGATCAGGGCGAGGGCCGCGATCGGCAGGAGCTGGAAATGGGCGAGCAGCATCACCGCCGCGATCGCTCCCACCGCCAGTGGCGCCTTGCGACGACGATAGGGACGCTCCGTCGGCTCGGTCAGGTTTACCAGGTCCTGGCGGTCGAACAGGCGGCGCAGGCCCGTCGGCGGCCCTTCCAGGAGCAGGGTGTCGCCGAAGCCCAGGCGCACGTTTTCGAAATTCTCGCGCAGGCTCTCGTCCTGTCGGTGGATGGCCAGGACGTAGACGCCGAAGAGCTTGCGCAGCCGCAGGTCGGCCACGCGCCGGCCGGCGAAGCGCGAGCCGGGCCCGATCATGCCCTCCATGACGACGGTCGCCTGGCTGCCGATCGGCTCGATGGCGTGCGTTTTCTCGGGATCGAAGGTAAGGCCCTCGGTGTCGCGCAGGCTCATGACGTCGGCCGCCTGGGTGCGCAGGACGATCCGATCTCCGGGCGCCAGCACGACATCCCGCATCTCGCGGCGCAGCGAGACGTCGTGGCGGATCACGTCGACGACCTCGATGTTGTTGCGCCGCGACAGCCCGGCGGACTTCAGCGTCTTGCCGACCAGGGACGAATCGTGCGGCACCAGCACCTCGCTCAGGAAACGGCGCTTGCTGCGGTCGGGCAGGACCTCCCGCAAGGTCTCGCGGGCCGGCAGCAGCCGTGGCCCGGCCAGCGCCAGGTACGCGAGGCCCACGGCCGTGAAGATCCCGCCCGCGATGGTGATCTCGAACATGCCGAACGGCGCCAGACCCAGCCGCTGCGCCACGCCGTCCACCAGGAGGTTGGTCGAGGTGCCGATCATCGTCGTCGTGCCGCCCAGAATGCCGGCGAAGGACAACGGGATCAGCAGCCGCGAGGGGGCGAGGCCCTGCCGCTGCGCCAGCGCGATGACCACGGGTGTGAGGATGACCACCACAGGCGTGTTGTTCATGAAGGCCGAGACAACGCTGACACCCAGCAGCAGGCTGGCCACCTGCAGCCACGGCGGTCCCTTGAGCTGGGTGACCGCATGGCCCAGGCGGTTGACCACGCCGGTGCGCTCCAGCGCCGCGGAGAGCACGAACATGCAGCCCACGGCGATCGGGGCGCTGTTCGAAAAGACGCCGAAGGCCTCCTCGGTCGACAGAATGCCAGTGCCAAGCAGCCCGGCCACCGCCAGCAGCGCCACGACGTCGGCGGGCAGCCGCTCCCGAACGAAGCCGAAGAACACCAGCACGACCAGCGCGAGCGTGATGGCGATCTCTGCTTCGGACCCGAGGATGGGGATCGTCATGCGCGTTACGTTGGGAGCGGAAACGGCGGCGCCTCAGTCCAGACGCACGAGGTGCACGTCGGTCAGCGGCTTGTGGCCGGTCGCCTGCTGCAGCGCCCGGCGCACGGCTACCCGCGCGGTCTCGCGCAGGCCGTCGTCGTTGCGCCGTTCGCGGCGCGGGATCTTGCTCACGGCGCGCTCCACCGCGTCGAGGACCGAGTCGGCGATCCGGGCCCCGACTTCGCCGCCGGGCACCACACCGTAGGTGGTGAGCAGCGGCTCGGCGGCCACCGCCCCATCGACGTCGACCACCAGCGTCAGGACGGCGACGCCCTCGAATCCGAGCTTGCGGCGCTCGCGCACGGCGCCGCGGTCGCTCGGGACGATGTGCTCGCCGTCCACCGCCAGCCGGCCGACGGGTACGTTGGCGACCACCTGCGGGCCGTCCGGGGCCAGACGGATGACCTGGCCGTCCTCGGGCACCAGGGTACGCGGCACCTGGCAGGCCCGCGCCAGCTCGGCGTGCGCCAGCAGGTGGCGCGGCTCGCCGTGCATCGGCACGGCGATTTGCGGCCGCGTCCAGTGGTAGAGCTGCTCCAGCTCCTCGCGGCAGGGATGGCCGGAGACGTGGACGAAGTGGTCCTCCTCGGTCAGCACCTGGATGCCGCGATGCAGCAAGAGGTTCTGCACGGTGTGGATCGCCTTCTCGTTACCGGGGATGATGCGCGAGGAGAAGATCACGGCGTCGTCGCGCTCCAGGGCGACCTCGGGATGCTCGTCGCGGGCGATACGCGCGAGCGCCGCGCGGCTCTCGCCCTGGCTGCCAGTCACCAGCAGCATGACCTCCTCGCGCGGCAGATAGCCAATCTCCCGCTCGTCGATCAGTGGCGGCAGGTCCTGCAGGTATCCCGCTTCTTGCGCGGCGCGGACGATGGTGTTCATGGAGCGGCCGACCAGCGCCAGTCGCCGCCCGGTCGCCTCGGCGACGTGCGCCACGGTCTCCACCCGCGCCACGTTGGTGGCGAAGCAGGTCACGGCGACGCGGTTGTCCAGGGTGCGCACCAGCTCGGTCAGGCTTTCGCGCACCGAGGCCTCCGAGCCGCTGTGCCCCGGCACCAGGGCGTTGGTGGAATCGCCGATCACCGCCAGGATGTCCTCGTCGGCCAGGCGGGTCAGGCGGCGGCGATCGTAGTCGGCGCCCACCATGGGGTCGGGGTCGAGCTTCCAGTCGCCGGTATGCACGAAACGGCCCACCCCGGTGCGGATCAGCAGAAGGTTGGGTTCGGGAATCGAGTGGGTCACGGTGATGAACTCGATGGCGAAAGGGCCGAGTTCGACCTCGCCGCCCAGCGGCACCTCGACCAGTTCGACCTCGTCCAGCAGTCCCGCCTCGGCCAGCTTGCGGCGCAGAACGGCGCAGGCGAAGGCGGTGGCGTAGATGGGACAGCGCAGGCGCTCCCACAGGTAGGGCACCGCGCCCAGGTGGTCCTCGTGGGCGTGGGTGACGACCAGGCCGACCAGCTTGTCCGCCCGCTCCACGAGGAAAGCGGGATCGGGCAGCAGCAAGTCCACGCCGGGCTGGCGCTCGTCGGCGAAGCCCAGGCCGAAGTCCACCAGCAGCCAGGCGCCGGCGTGCCCGTAGAGGTAGGCGTTCATGCCCACTTCCCCGGTGCCGCCCAGGGGCACGAAAAGAAGCTCGTCAGCCTTTGGCGCGCGCTGCATTCCCGGTTCGCTTCCTTGGTATCTAGCTTGTGGATCGGTTCTTGTCGTAGACCTGGAGCAGACCCCGCAGGGTCAGGTCCGGGTCGACATGATGGATGCACGCTGTCTCCGCATGAAACAGGGAGGCGAGCCCGCCGGTGGCCACCACCTCGACGCGCTGCCCGATCTCCGCCTCGATGCGCGACAGGATGCCTTCGATGAGGCCGATGTAGCCCCAGAACACGCCGGACTGAATCGCCGGCACGGTGCCCTTGCCGACCACCTGCGGCGGTTTTGTCACGGCCACGCGCGGCAGCTTGGCCGCCGCCGCGTGCAGCGCGTCCATCGAGGCGTGGATCCCCGGCGCGATGACGCCGCCTTCATAGGCGCCGTCCTCGCCGACGATGTCGAAGGTGGTCGCCGTGCCGAAGTCGACCACCACCAGCGGCCCGCCATAGCGCTCATGCCCGGCCAGGGCGTTGACCAGGCGGTCGGCGCCCACTTCCTCCGGGCGATCGACGCGCACGGGCACGTCGAGGCTCACGCCCGACTCGCCCACAACGACGGGATCGCCGCCGAAATAGCGCCGACAGAGCTGCTTCAGGCTGTAGTCGGCCGCGGGCACGACGTTCGCCATGACGGCGCCGTCGATGTCGCGTGGCGACAGCTCCTCCAGCGCCATGAGCTGCATGAGCCACACGGCGTACTCGTCGGCCGTCCGGCGCGGATCGGTGGCGGCGCGCCAGTGGCCGAGCTGTTTCTGTCCCTGGTAGACCGCGAAGGCGATGTTGGTGTTGCCGGCGTCGATGACGAGCAGCATGGCGCC
>CAZLNO010000015.1:33037-50176 GCA_964561005.1 uncultured Rhodovibrionaceae bacterium
CGTTCACCAGCACGTCGTTGGGCCACTTGACCGTGACCTCCAGCAGCGGCGGCGCCACGCTGCCCAGCGCCTCGACCAGCGCCAGCGCCGCCGCGAAGCCGAGTTGGCTGGCCACTGCCAGATCCGCCTCCGGCCGCAGGACCAGCGAGAGGTAGAGATTGCCGCGCGGGCTGACCCAGGCACGGCCGCGCCGCCCCCGCCCGGCGGCCTGTTCCAGGGCCCAGACAAGCGTGCCGTCGGGCGCTCCGGCCCGCGCCCGGCGCAGCGCCTCGGCGTTCGTGCTGTCGACGCTGTCGAGCGCCACGAGACTGTAGGCCGGCGGCAGCCGCGGCGGCGGCGCCTGGCCGGAAGACTGCGGTCCCGGCGCGTCCGTCATCCCGCCAGCAGCGCCGCCGCCGCGGCTTCCGCCCCGGAGATGATCGGGGTCGGGAACACGAAGAACAGGAGCGTGATCACCCCGGTGACACCCATGACCAGATTCATCTCGCGGCCGAAGGGTCGGTCGAAGGCCTCGGTCGGCTCGTCGAAGTACATCAGCTTGACGATGCGCAGATAGTAGAAGGCGCCCACCACGCTGGACAGCACGCCGATCACCGCGAGGGTGACAAGCCCCGCCTCGATCGCCGCAAGGAAGACGTAAAGCTTGCCGAAGAATCCGGCCAGCGGCGGGATGCCCGCCATGGAGAACATGAAGATCGCCATGGCCAGCGCCATCGCCGGGTGCGTGCGGCTGAGTCCCCGCAGATCCTCGATGCCTTCCACCATGCGGTCGTTCTGCCGCATGCAGAGGATCACCGAGAAGGTGCCGAGGTTCATGATCAGGTAGATGGCCATGTAGATGCCGAGCCCGCGCACGCCCGCCTCGGTCCCCGCGGCGAGACCGATGAGGGCGTACCCCAGGTGCCCGATCGAGGAATAGGCCATCAGGCGCTTGATGCTCGTCTGGTTGATCGCCGCCAGGGCGCCCAGAACCATCGACAGGATCGAGATCACCACGATGATCTGCTGCCACTGCGCCACGAGGTCGCCAAAGGGGCCCATCATCACCCGCACGAAAAGGCCGGTGGCCGCCACCTTGGGCGCGCTGGCGAAGAAGGCCGTCACCGGCGTCGGCGCGCCCTCGTAGACGTCGGGCGTCCACATGTGGAACGGCACCGCGCTGACCTTGAAGGCGAGCCCGGCCACGATGAAAACGATGCCGACCACCAGACCGACCGACACCGCCTCCCCGGTCGCCTGCGCCTCGGCGAAGATGCGCGCCAAGTCGTCGAAGCCCGTGGTGCCCGCGAAGCCGTAGACCATCGAGGCGCCGTAGAGCAGCATGCCGGACGACAGCGCGCCGAGCACGAAGTACTTCAGCCCGGACTCGGTCGACCGGATGCTGTCGCGCCGGAAAGCGGCGATCACATAGAGCGACAGGCTCTGCAGCTCCAATCCGAGGTAGAGCGCGATCAGGTCGTTGGCCGACACCATCATCAGCATGCCGACCGTGGCATAGAGCATCAGCACCGGGAACTCGAAGCGCGCCATGTTCTCGCGCTCGATATAGCGCCAGGCCATGACAAGGCAGACGGCGGTGCCGGCCAGGATCAGTCCCTTCATGAAGGCGCCGAAACCATCGCGCACGAACAGGCCCTCGAAAGCGACCGCCCGCTCGCTGGGGCCCAGCCACACGATCCCCAGCGTGACCACCACCGCCACGACGCTCAGGCTGAGGATGGTGCTGGTGGACTCCTCCCCCCGGAAGACGCCCAGCATCAACAGCGCCGTGGCGGCGAGGACCAGGAAAAGTTCCGGTGCGATGGCGGCCAGATCGTAGCTCATGCCTGTGTCGCGTCCCCTTGGTCGATTCCGTTATTGCCCGGTCCAGAGCGTGGCGAGCGTCGTGCCCTCCGACTGGGCCATCGCCTGCTGGTAGTTGGTGATCAGGTTCTCCACCGAGGCGGACATGACATCGAGGAAGCTGACCGGGTAGATGCCCATCCAGAGGACCAGCGCGATCATCGGCGCGAAGACCACCTTCTCGCGCAGGTCCAGGTCCAGGATGTTCATCAGGTGCTGCTTGGTCAGCTTGCCGAAGATGACCCGGCGGTAGAGGTAGAGCATGTAGGCGGCGCCCAGCACCATGCCGCTGGCGATCAGCAGCGCAACCCAGGTGTTGACCTGGAAGGTGGCGACGATGACCAGGAATTCGCCAACGAAGCCGCTGGTGCCCGGCAGCCCGACGCTGGCCAGCATGAACACCATGAAGACCAGGGCATAGTGCGGCATG
The DNA here is from genome assembly GCA_964561005.1 of uncultured Rhodovibrionaceae bacterium. Classification (GTDB taxonomy): domain Bacteria; phylum Pseudomonadota; class Alphaproteobacteria; order Kiloniellales; family Rhodovibrionaceae; genus CAZLNO01. Next base: position 35,310 of record CAZLNO010000015.1, read on the forward strand.
CGGTGCACCAGGCCGCCGTACTTGTCGATCTGCCGCGTGTGGATGCGGTCGTAGACCACGCCGACGATCAGGAAGAGCGCGGCCGAGACGATGCCGTGGCTCAGCATCTGGAAGATCGCGCCTTCCATCCCCTGCTGGTTGAGGGTGAAGATGCCGGCGGTGACGAAGCCCATGTGCGCCACCGAGGAGTAGGCGATGAGCTTCTTCATGTCTTCCTGCGCCAGGGCCACCAGCGAGGTGTAGACCACAGCGACGATCGACAGCGCGAACACCAGCGGCGCGAAGAAGGCCGTGGCCTCCGGCAGCATCGGCACGGAGAAGCGCAGGAAGCCGTAGCCGCCCATCTTCAGCAGCACGCCGGCCAGGATCACCGAGCCGGCCGTCGGCGCCTCGACGTGGGCGTCGGGCAGCCAGGTGTGCACCGGCCACATCGGCACTTTCACCGCGAAGGACGCGAAGAAGGCCAGCCACAGCCAGATCTGCATCTCCCGCGGGATTCCCGCGCCCTCCAGCAGCATCGGGATGTCGGTGGTGCCGGCGTGGAAGTAGATCGCCAGGATGGCCAGCAGCATCAGCACCGAGCCGGCCAGGGTGTACAGGAAGAACTTGAAGGCCGAATAGACCCGGCGCGGACCGCCCCAGACGCCGATGATCAGGAACATCGGGATCAGCACGCCCTCGAAGAACATATAGAACGGCACGAAGTCGAGGGCGCAGAACATCCCCACCATCAGCGTTTCGAGGACGAGGAAGGCGACCATGTACTCCTTCACCCGATGGGTGATCGCCTCCCAGCTCGCCAGCACGCAGATCGGGGTCAGGAAGGTCGACAGCAGCACGAACATCATCGAAATGCCGTCGACGCCCATGTGATAGGTGATGCCGAAGGCCGGGATCCACTCGGCCTTCTCGACGAACTGAAACTCGGGGGTGCCCCGGTCGAAGCCGAACCAGATGAACAGCGACAGCACGAAGGTGATCAGCGAGGTCCACAGCGCCACGTAGCGCGCGTTGCGCGCCACCACCTCGCCCTCGCCGCGGATCATCAGGATAAAGCCCGCGCCGACCAGCGGCAGGAAGGTCACCAGCGAAAGCAGTGGCCAGGAATGCATCGCCCTATCCGATCTGCGTGAAGATGTACCAGGTCACGAAGGCCACGACGCCGATCAGCATGGCGAAGGCGTAGTGGTAGACGTAGCCCGTCTGCAGCCGGCTGACCCGCCGGGCCAGATCGCGCGCCGTCGCCGAGATGCCGTCCGGCCCGATGCCGTCGATGATGGCCACGTCGCCCGAGCGCCAGAAGCCGCGGCCCAGCACCCATGCCGTGCGCACGAACACCGCGTTGTAGATCTCGTCGAAGTACCACTTGTTGTAGATGAAGAGGTACAGCGGCCGCAGCGCCCGGGCCAGCATTCCCGGCAGATCGGGGCGCAGCATATACATCACGTAGGCCAGTCCGATCCCGGCCACCGCCAGCAGCAGCGGCAACAGCTTCACCCAGGCCGGGGCGTGGTGCGCCGCCTCGACGCTGTCGTTCGCGTCCAGAACCAGCAGCGCCTCGCCCCAGAAAGCCTCGCGCCAATCGCCGACGAAGGCGCCGTAGCCCAGCCAGCCGGCCAGCACGGCGCCCACCGCCAGCACCGCCAGCGGCACCGTCATCACCTTCGGCGACTCGTGGACATGGCTCATCACCTCCTTGCTGGCCCGCGGCTTGCCGTGGAAGGTCATGAACAGCAGCCGCCAGGAGTAGAAGGCGGTCATGAAGGCCGCCGCCACGCCGAGCCAGAAGGCGAAGCTGCCGGGTCCCGTGTGGGCCGCCCAGGCGGCCTCGATGATGATGTCCTTGGAGAAGAAGCCGGCAAACGGCGGAATCCCGGCCAGCGCCAGGCTGCCGATCCACATCACCGCGTAGGTGAAGGGGATCATGCGCCAGATGCCGCCCATCTTGCGCATGTCCTGCTCGTCGCTCATGGCGTGGATCACCGAGCCGGCGCCCAGGAACAGCAGCGCCTTGAAGAAGGCATGCGTCATCAGGTGGAAGATCGCCGCGCCATAGGCCGAGACGCCCACGGCGAAGACCATGTAGCCGAGCTGGCTGCAGGTGGAATAGGCGATCACGCGCTTGATATCGTTCTGCGCCATGCCCACGGTGGCCGCGAAGAAGGCCGTCGCCGCCCCGATGATCGTGATCACCACCAGTGCCGTCGGCGCGTACTCCAGGATGGGCGAGACACGGCACAGCATGAAGACGCCCGCCGTCACCATGGTGGCCGCGTGGATCAGGGCGGAAACGGGCGTCGGGCCCTCCATGGCGTCGGGCAGCCAGGTGTGCAGGCCGAGCTGCGCCGACTTCCCCATGGCGCCGATGAACAGCAGGATGCCGATGACGTCGAGAGCCCGACCCTCGATGCCGATGAAGGTGAAGTGCATGTCGGCCATGCCGGGCACGTCGGCGAACACGGTGTCGAAGGTGGTGGCCCCGAACAGGAAGAACACCCCGGCGATGCCCAGCGCGAAGCCGATGTCGCCCACGCGGTTGACCAGGAAGGCCTTGATCGCCGCGGCGTTCGCGCTCGGCCGGTCGTACCAGAAGCCGATCAGCAGATAAGAGACCAGGCCGACACCCTCCCAGCCGAAGAAGAGCTGCACGAAGTTGCCGGCCGTCGCCAGCATCAGCATGAAGAAGGTGAACAGCGACAGATAGGCGAAGAAGCGCGGCTTCGACGGATCGTGCTCCATGTAGCCGATGGAGTAGACGTGGATCATCGCCGAGACGACCGTCACCACGGCCAGCATGACCGCGCTCAGCGTGTCCATGCGCACCGCCCAGCTCAGCTCGAAGCTGCCGCTGTCGAACCAGGTGAACAGCTCGCTGGTGTAGGTGTTGCCGCCCACGGCCACGTCGAAGAAGACGATGACCGACAGCAGCGCCGACAGCAGCATCAGCCCGCAGGTCGCGAGCTGCGCGCCGCGGTCCCCCAGCGTGCGGCCGAACAGCCCGGCCAGGAACGCGCCGAGCAGCGGCAGGAATACAGCGACGACCGCCATGCCCCCCTCAGCCCTTCATCATGTTGATGTCTTCGACCGCGATGGAGCCGCGGTTGCGGAAGTAGACCACCAGGATCGCCAGCCCGATGGCCGCCTCGGCCGCCGCCACCGTCAGCACGAACATGGCGAAGACCTGCCCCACCAGGTCGTTCAGATGCACGGAAAAGGCGACCAGGTTGATGTTGACCGCCAGCAGCATCAGCTCGATCGACATCAGGATGACGATCACGTTCTTGCGGTTCAGGAAGATGCCGAAGATCCCCAGCGTGAACAGGATCGCGGCGACCGTCAGATAGTGCGCCAGACCGATCTCGAGCATCACATGCCGCTCCCGCTCTGCACCTTCTTCAACTCCACCGCCTCCGCGCGCGAGCGGTAGTTCTGCGTGGCGATGGACTGCCGCCGCACCCCCGGACGCGTGCGCAGCGTCAGCACGATCGCCCCCACCATGGCGATCAGCAGCACGATTCCCGCCGCCTGGAAGAGGTAGACGTACTTTGTATAGAGCACGTTGCCGAGCGCCGCCGTGTTCGAGAGCTCCTCCGAGGGCGGGATCGGCACCTGGGCCACCTCCGCGGCCCCGGGGGAGACGGCCCAGCCGCCCACCACCATGATCAGCTCCGCCAGCAGGATAACCCCGATCAGGGCACCAATCGGCAGGTACTGCAGAAAGCCCTGCCGAAGCTGCGCCACGTTGATGTCCAGCATCATCACCACGAAGAGGAACAGCACGGTCACCGCGCCGAGATAGACGACCACCAGGATCATCCCCAGGAACTCGGCGCCCATCAGGATGAACAGCGCCGCGGCGTTGAAGAACGCGAGGATGAGGAACAGCACGGAATGCACCGGGTTGCGCGCCGAGATCACCATCACGGCGGCGGCGATCGTGATCGCGGCAAAGAGATAGAAGCAGATGGCCTGGATGATCATGCCGGCCTCACGGCGTTGCGTTCCCCCTGCGGACGCCTGTGGTCCGCTACGAATGCCGCCGGACGGACCCGGCGGCCAGCTCCCTCGTCAGCGGTAGGGCGCGTCGAGCGCCAGCCTTTCCGCGATCTCCTGCTCCCAGCGGTCGCCGTTCTGGAGCAGCTTTTCCTTGTTGTAGAAGAGTTCCTCGCGCGTCTCCGTGGCGAACTCGAAATTCGGCCCCTCGACGATGGCATCCACCGGACAGGCCTCCTCGCACAGCCCGCAGTAGATGCACTTCGTCATGTCGATGTCATAGCGCGTCGTGCGGCGGCTGCCGTCCTCGCGCGGCTCGGCCTCGATGGTGATCGCCAGCGCCGGGCAGATCGCCTCGCACAGCTTGCAGGCGATGCAGCGTTCCTCGCCGTTGGGATAGCGCCGCAGGGCGTGCTCGCCGCGAAAGCGCGGGCTCAGCGCCCCCTTCTCGGCGGGGTAGTTGAGCGTGACCTTGGGCTTCAGCATGTAGCTGAAGGTGCGGGCGAGACCCGTCAGGATCTCCCCCAGCACCAGCGTCCGCGCATAGCGATCGACCACTGCCATCGTTCGTTCGAACCCCTCGGTTTCTTCGCGCCGGCGCGCCATCCAAGTCCGCGCGGCGCGGCCTACCATAGTCAGCGCGCGGCTGAGCGCAAGGGCGCCCGCCGGTCCGGTCTGGCGAGCGTCAGGCCGGAATCCAGTCGAAGGTGATCAACGCCCCGGCCGTCAGCACCACCCAGAGCAGCGAGAACGGCAAAAACACCTTCCAGCCCAGCCGCATGAGCTGGTCGTAGCGATAGCGCGGCAGCGTCGCGCGCACCCAGATGAAGACGAACATCACGAGCGCGATCTTCAGCGCCAGCCAGATCGGCCCGGGAATCCAGGTCAGCGGCGCGATCCCGATCGGCGCCAGCCAGCCGCCGAGGAACAGGATCGCGGTCATCGCGCTGAGCAGGATCATGTTCGCGTACTCGCCCAGGAAGAACAGGGCGAAGGTCATCGACGAGTACTCGACGAAATAGCCCGCCACCAGCTCCGATTCGCCCTCCGGCAGGTCGAAGGGCGTGCGGTTCGTTTCCGCCAGGATGGAGACGAAGAAGATCACGAACATCGGCAGCAGCGGAATGGCGTACCAGATGTCGCGCTGCGACTCGACGATGGTGGTGAGGTTCAGGCTGCCGGCGGCGAGGGCCACGGTGATGATCACGAAGCCCATCGAGACTTCGTAGGACACCATCTGCGCCGCCGAGCGCAGGGCGCCCAGGAAGGGGTACTTCGAGTTCGACGCCCAGCCGGCCATGATGATGCCGTAGACGCCCAGCGAGGAAATGGCGAAAAGATAAAGAATGCCGACGTTGATGTCGGCGATCACCATGCCCTTGTCGAAGGGGATCACCGCCCAGGCGACCAGGCTGAGCACGAAGGTGATCATCGGCGCCACGATGAAGACCACCCGGTTCGCGCCCGCCGGCAGGATGGTTTCCTTGAACAGCAGCTTCAACCCGTCGGAGATCGGCTGCAGAAGCCCGAACGGACCCACCACGTTGGGCCCCCTGCGGAGCTGCATGGCGCCGATCACCCGCCGCTCGGCGTAGGTGACGTAGGCCACCGCCAGCAGCAGCGGCACCAGAACCGCGACGATCTGCAGGACGATGAAGATCGCCGGCCAGAGATAACCTTGCCAGAGCTCAGCCATGCGTGCCCGTTGCCTTCTGCTTTGGCCGGACGAAGGCTTCGGTGCAGCGAGCCATCGTCTCGGAGTTTCGGCTGATCGGATCGGTCATGTAGAAGTTCTTGACGGCCGACTCGAAGGGCGCGCTGTCGATCGGCCCCTGTGCCCCGAACTTGCCCCAGGCTTCTTGCGGCACCTGGTCGACCGCGGCGAAGCCGTGCGCCGCCTCGATCATCTTCTGCCGCACCTGCCCCAGGTTGTCGTAGGGCAGCGGCCGGTCCAGCATGTATTCCGACAGCGCCCGGAGAATCGTCCAGTCCTCCCGCGCGTCGCCCGGCGGATTCGCCGCCAGACGGCCGAGCTGCACACGACCCTCGGTGTTGACGTAGGTGGCGTTCTTCTCGCTGTAGGCCGCGCCGGGCAGCACCACGTCGGCGCGATGCGCGCCCTCGTCGCCGTGGTGTCCCTGGTAGACGACGAAGGCCTGACCGAGACGGCCGACATCGATCTCGTCGGCGCCCAGCAGGTAAACCACCTCGATCTCGCCCTTCTCGGCGCCGTCGAGAATGCCCGCCACGTCGCGGCCGCCCTCCCCCGGCAGCAGGCCAAGGTCCAACCCGGCCACCCGCGCCGCGGCGGTGTGCAGCACGTTGAAGCCGTTCCAGCCCTCCTGGACCATGCCGAAGCTCTCGGCCAGGCCGCGGCAGAGATCCAGGACGGCGGCGCCGTCGGGGCGCGCCAGGGCGCCCATGCCAACGATGATCATGGGCCGCTCGGCCGCCTGCAGCACCTTGGCGAAGTCCTGCTTGCCCGCGGCCACCTCCTTCAGGGTGTCCGGCCCGGCACCGAGGTAGTCCACCTCGAAGGTCAGGTCCACGGGCTCCCCGATCACGCCGACGCGGAAGCCGCCCTGCAGGAAGCGCTTGCGCAGCCGCGCGTTGATCATCGCGGCTTCCCAACGGGGGTTCGATCCCACGATCAGGCAGGCGTCGGCCTCCTCGATCCCGGCGATGGAGGTATTGAACAGATAGCCTGCGCGACACGACGCATCGATCCTCGCCCCGTCCTGACGGCAGTCCAGATGCGGCGTCCCCAACCCGGCCATCAGGTCGCGCAGCGCCAGCATCGATTCGGCGTCGCAGAGGTCCCCCGCGACCGCCGCGATCCGCTCGGGCTTGATTCCCTTGACGCGCCCGGCGATCGCCTGAAACGCCTCCGGCCAGCTTGCCTCTTCCAGCCGGCCCTGGGCGTTGCGCACAAAGGGGCGGTCGAGGCGCTGGCGGCGCAGGCCGTCGCAGGCGTGGCGGGTCTTGTCGTGGATCCACTCCTCGTTGATGTCCTCGTGCAGCCGGGGCAGCACGCGCATCACGTCGCGCCCGCGGGTGTCCACGCGGATGTTGGAGCCGACGGCGTCCATGACGTCGATCGACGGCGTCTTGCGCAGCTCCCACGGCCGCGCCGAGAAGGCGTAGGGCCGCGAGGTCAGCGCGCCCACCGGGCAGATGTCCACCAGGTTGCCCGACAGCTCGCTGTCGATGGCCTGCTCCAGCGTGGTGATCTCCATGTGCTCGCCGCGACCCAGGGCGCCGATCTCCTCCACCCCGGCAATCTCCGCCGCGAAGCGGATGCAGCGCGTGCAGTGGATGCAGCGGGTCATGATCGTCTTGATCAGCGGACCCATCTCCTTTTCCGGCACCGCCCGCTTGTTCTCGGCGTAGCGCGAGCGGTCGAAGCCGTAGGCCATGGCCTGGTCCTGCAGGTCGCACTCGCCGCCCTGGTCGCAGATCGGGCAGTCCAGGGGATGATTGATCAGCAGGAACTCCATCACGCCGCGCCGCGCCTTGCGCACCATGTCGCTGTCGGTCAGCACGGTGATGCCCTCGGTGGCCGGCATGTGGCAGGAGGCGGCCGGCTTCGGCGCCGCACGGCCGCGCGCGTCGATGATCTCCACTAGGCACATGCGACAGTTGCCCGCGACGGACAGCCGCTCGTGATAGCAGAAGCGCGGGATCTCCACGCCCGCCAGTTCGCAGGCCTGGAGAATGTTCACTCCGTCGGGGACGGAGACTTCCCGGTCGTTGATCGTCAGCGTCGGCATGGCGTCTCCTACTCGGCGGCCACCGCCTGGGCCGGTGTTCGGGACTGGGTCGTCTTGCGCGCGACGATGCGCCGCTCGACCTCCGGCCGGAAGTGCCGGATCAGGCCCTGGATCGGCCAGGCGGCCGCGTCGCCGAGCGCGCAGATGGTATGGCCCTCGACCTCCTTGGTCACGTCCCAGAGCTTGTCGATCTCCTCGATGTCGGCGCGGCCCTCGACCATGCGGGTCAGAACGCGCCACATCCAGCCGGTACCCTCGCGGCAGGGCGTGCACTGCCCGCAGCTCTCGTGCATATAGAACAGCGACAGCCGGGCGATCGCCGCCACGATGTCGGTGGACTTGTCCATCACGATGACCGCCGCCGTGCCCAGACCGCTACGCACCTCCATGAGGGCGTCGAAGTCCATCAGGACGGAGTCGCAGGTCGGCTTTGGAATGCAGGGCACTGAGGAGCCGCCCGGAATCACGGCCAGCAGGTTGTCCCAGCCGCCGCGCACGCCGCCGGCATGCTTCTCGATGAGATCCTTCAGCGGGATGCTCATCGCTTCCTCGACGTTGCAGGGCTTGTTCACGTGACCGGAGATGCAAAACAGCTTGGTGCCGTGGTTCTTCGGTCGCCCGAGGCCCGTCCACCACTCCACTCCGCGGCGCAGGATCTCCGGCACCACGGCGATGGTCTCCACGTTGTTGACCGTGGTGGGACAGCCCCACAGGCCGATCTGCGCCGGGAAGGGCGGCTTGAGGCGCGGCATGCCCTTCTTGCCCTCAAGGCTCTCCAGCAGCCCGGTCTCCTCGCCGCAGATGTAGGCGCCAGCGCCGCGGTGCAGGTAGATGTCGAAGTCCCAGCCCGCCTTGCAGGCATCCTTGCCGATCAACCCCGCCTCGTAGGCCTCGTCGATGGCGTGCTGCAGGTGCCGCGACTCCAGCCAGAACTCGCCGCGGATATAGATGTACGCCGCGTTGGCGCCCATGGCGAAGCCGGCCACCAGGCAGCCCTCCAGGAGACGATGCGGGTCGTAGCGCATGATCTCCCGGTCCTTGCAGGTCCCGGGCTCGGACTCGTCGGCGTTCACGACCAGGTAGTGCGGCCGGCCGTCGCTCTCCCTGGGCATGAAGCTCCACTTGATGCCCGCCGGAAAGCCGGCGCCGCCGCGCCCGCGCAGCTCGGCGTCCTTGACGCGCTGCAGCACGCCGTCGCGTCCCAGCTCCAGCATCGCCTTGGTGCCCGACCAGACCCCACGCTTGCGCGCGCCTTCCAGGCGCCAGTCGAACTGCCCGTAGAGGTTCGTGAAGATGCGGTCCTTGTCCTGCAGCATCATTGGCTGCCTCCACCCTTGTCGGATGCCCCGCCCTGCGACTCGGCGGCCTCGGCCTCGCGCGCCTTGCGCACCTCCTCCGGCAGCGCCCCGGCGCCGTCGCCGAAGGGATAGCCCGGAGCCCCGGTCTCGCCCACCTCGGTCAGCGTCCGCGGACCGCCCTCGGGCTCCGAGCCACGGCGACCCTGTTGCGAGCCGATCGGCACCTCCTTGCCGGCGCGCAGGTCGTCAAGGAGTTGCCCCAGGATGTCCGGCGTCAGGTCCTCGTAGTACCAGTCGTTGATCTGCACCATCGGCGCGTTGCAGCAGGCGCCCAGGCACTCCACCTCGCGGAAGGAGAACTTGCCGTCCTCGGTCACCTCGCCGGGCCCGACCCGCAGCTTCTCGCGCACCGTTTGGATGAGGTCGTCGGCGCCGCGCAGCCAGCACGGCGTGGTGCGGCAGACCTGCACGAAGTACTCGCCCACCGCCTGGTGGTTGAACATCGAATAGAAGTGCGCGACCTCGTACACCCGGATGGGCGCCATCTCCAGGATGTTCGCCACGTACTCGATGGCCTCGCGCGTCAGGTAGTTGCCGTTCTGCTTCTGCGCGATCCAGAGCAACGGCAGCACGGCGCTCGCCTTGCGGTCCTCGGGATACTTGGCCAGATGCTTGCGCGCCTCCGCCCAGTTTTCCTCGGTGAATTCAAAGTCCCCGGTCCGGGGCTCGGGATGGCTGCTGACCTTCGGGTGGGTCGTGACGCCGTTCATCGATCGATCTCCCCGAAGACAATGTCCATGGAGCCAAGGATCGCCACGCTGTCCGCAAGCATGTGGCCGCGGCACATGAAGTCCATGCCCTGCAGATGGGCGAATCCCGGCGCGCGGATATGGCACTTGTACGGCCGGTTGCTGCCGTCGGCGACCAGATAGACGCCGAACTCGCCCTTGGGCGCCTCGACGACGGCGTAGGTTTCGCCCGGCGGCACGTGGTAGCCCTCCGTGTACAGCTTGAAATGATGGATCAGCGCCTCCATCGAGCGCTTCATCTCGCTGCGCAGTGGCGGCGTGACCTTCTGGTCGTCGGCACGCACAGGGCCTTCCGGCATCTTTTCCAGGCACTGCCGCATGATGCGCAGCGACTGCCGCATCTCTTCCATGCGGATGAGATAGCGGTCGAAGCAGTCACCGTTCTTGCCCACCGGGATGTCGAAGTCGATCTCGTCGTAGACCTCGTAGGGCTGCGCCTTGCGCAGATCCCAGGGCAGGCCGGTGGAGCGCAGCATCGGTCCGGTGAACCCCCAGTCCAGCGCCTCCTCCTGCGTGATCACGCCGATGTCGACGGAGCGCTGACGGTAGATCCGGTTCTCGGTCAGCAGGTCCTCGATGTCGTCGATCACCTGCGGGAAACTGTCGCAGAACGCCAGGATGTCGTCGGCCAGGCCGGCCGGCATGTCACGTGTCACGCCGCCGGGCCGCAGATAGCCGGCGTGCATGCGCGCCCCCGACACCCGTTCGTAGAACTCCATGAGCTTCTCGCGCTCCTCGAACCCCCACAGCAAGGGGGTCATCGCGCCGACATCGAAGGCATAGGTCGTGACGTTCAGGAGATGATTGAGGATGCGGGTGATCTCGTCGAACAGCACGCGAATGAACTTCGCCCGGCGCGGGACCTCCAGCCCCAGCAGGTTCTCCACGGCCAGGGCGAAGGCGTGCTCCTGCGCCATCGGCGAGACGTAGTCCAGGCGGTCGAAGTAGTGCACGGCCTGGAGGTAGGTCTTGTACTCGATCAGCTTCTCGGTGCCGGGCGGCACCTGGCCGATATGCGGATCGACGCGCTCGATGACCTCGCCGTCCATCTCCAGAACCATGCGCAGCACGCCGTGGGCAGCCGGGTGCTGCGGCCCGAAGTTCAGCGTCAGCGGTTTGATCGTAGCTTCGGCCATGTCAGCTCTTGGTCTCCTCGTTCGAGGACCCTGCCTTCTCGTCGCCCGGCAGGTGCAGCATGCCTTCCCAGGGGCTCATGAAGTCGAAGTGGCGGAACTCCTGGGTGAGCTTGACCGGCTCATAGACGACGCGCTTTTCGTCCTCGTCGTAGCGCACCTCGACGAAGCCTGTCAGCGGGAAGTCCTTGCGCAAGGGATGCCCCTCGAAGCCGTAGTCGGTGAGGATGCGCCGCAGGTCGGGATGATTGGCGAAAAACACGCCGTAAAGGTCCCAGACCTCCCGCTCGAACCAGCCGGCGGCGCTGTAGACTCCGGTCACCGAGTCGACCGGGGTCTCCTCGCCCGCCGGCAGCTTGACCCGGACCCGCTGGTTCTGCTTGGGCGAGAGCAGGTGGTAGACCACCTCGAAGCGCTCGTCCCGCTCCGGATAGTCGACGCCCGTGATGTCGACAAGCTGCTTGAAGTGGCAGTTCTGGTCGTCGCGCAGGAAGGTCAGCACCTTCATCACCGACGGCCGGGTGATTTGCACCGTCAACTCGCCATACGCGACCCGTGTGCCGGTTACCTCGTCGGGCAAGGCGCTTGCGATGTAATCGCCGAGGTCCTTCAGCGCTTGAATATCGGCCATGGCAATCTCCACGCGACACGGCGGCGCGCCGACCTCCACGAGTCGAGCGCGGAGCGGCGGGCGCGCCGCGGGTGTCAGTGACGTTCGAGGTGGGCCTCGCGGCGAATCTTCTTCCGGAGCTGCAGCACGCCGTAGAGCAAGGCCTCGGCGGTCGGCGGGCAGCCAGGGACATAGATATCGACCGGGACGACACGGTCGCAGCCGCGGACGACGGAATAGGAATAGTGGTAATAGCCGCCGCCGTTGGCGCAGGACCCCATCGAGATCACCCATCGGGGCTCGGGCATCTGGTCGTAGACCTTGCGCAGGGCGGGGGCCATCTTGTTGCACAGCGTACCGGCCACGATCATCACGTCGGACTGCCGCGGGCTGGCCATGAAGACCGAGCCGAAGCGGTCCATGTCGTAACGGCTGCAGGCCGTGTGCATCATTTCCACGGCACAGCACGCCAGTCCGAAGGTCATCGGCCACATCGAGCCGGAACGCGCCCAGGCCGCCAGCTTGTCGAGCTGCGCGACCACGAAACCCTTGTCGGTCAGATCGGCGTTGAGACCCTTCACGACCTGCTCGTGGTCCACGCCGGTGAGCGGCGCGTTCGCACCGGCGCCGCGCTCGGGTGTGGTCACTCCCATTCCAGCGCCCCTTTCTTCCACTCGTAGATGAAGCCGATGGTGAGGATGCCCAGGAAGATCACCATCGACCAGAAACCGAAGGCGCCGATTTCCCCCAGCGACACGGCCCAGGGGAACAGGAAGGCAACCTCCAGGTCGAAGATGATGAAGAGAATCGACACAAGGTAGAATCGGACATCAAAGCGGCTGCGCGCGTCGTCAAACGCCTCGAAGCCGCACTCGTACGCCGAGACCTTTTCCGGATCCGGGCGCTGGCGGGCGAGGATGTAGGAGGCCAACACCATCAGACCGGCCAGCCCGATGGCAACGCCAAAAAAGATCAGAATCGGCAGATATTCCTGCAGAAGGCTGTCCATGTCGGGTCGTCCTCACTGCCGTTCGCGCCGGGGCGTATAGCACGTCGCACCGCCCTCGTCAGGTCGTTTTGCAGGGCGATAACGACTTTGGCGCAGCCCCGCGCGCGAGACAACCATTCTAGACCTAGCCCTTTGCGGCCCATTGAAAAGGTCGCACACGTCGGTTCGCGGCCGTGTGCCGGCCTCGCAATCAATTGAACCGGGAATGAGGGACCGTGGCACGGTCGTTCGGGCGGAGGGATGGCGGGAGTGACGGGACTCGAACCCGCGGCCTCTGGCGTGACAGGCCAGCGCTCTAACCTACTGAGCTACACCCCCGCGTGCCGTTGTCTCGGGAACTCCGGGGCCCCTCGAAGCGGGTGGCCGTCATGTACGCCACGGCCGCGCCCCTGTCAAGCCGGACACCCGGCCATTTTTCGAGCGTCATTCGACCCGGGGCGAACGGGCCGCGACAAGCTACGAGCCCGCCGGGCGGCACGCTCGACCACACCCGCCGGATCACTTGTCCCACAGACGCTCACGCGCTCCCGGATCGCCGAGGCGAGCACAATTGCCGTGACCCCCCCTTTTAGGCGCCGAACAATTGGACGCCACCGGCCCACCACGACTCTTGAGTCGTGGCGCGTTGAGCCGGCGCACGCGGGTTAGCCTCGAATCGCCAGCCGAATCCGCCATGTTGTCCCGCTCGGAGGCTGGCGAATTTCGCGCACTGACGCACTCCCCCACACGTTGGGGCCTACAACACCGGCCCGGAATCCGCCGGCTGGTGGGCGGTGGAGGATTCGAACCTCCGACCTTCTGGGTGTAAACCAGACGCTCTCCCGCCTGAGCTAACCGCCCGCTCCGGCGTGAGCCTTGCCCACGCCGAGGGTCGTCAAGTCCAACGAAGAGCCGGCCGCCAGAGAACGCCTTGGCGGCCGGTCCAACCGTCACCGACAGCGAGCCTAGTTCACCGCGTCTTTCAGGGCCTTGCCGGCCTTGAACTTCGGCTGCTTCGTCTCCGGGATCGTGATGCGCTCACCCGTCCGCGGGTTGCGGCCCTCTGAAGAGGCTCGGGTGGTGACCGCGAAGGTGCCGAATCCGACCAAACGAACCTCATCGCCCTGCTTCAGCGAAGTGGTGATCTCGTCGAAGACGCTGTCGACCGCTTTCGCAGTATCAGCCTTACTGAGTCCAGTCTTCTTGGAAACAGCGTCAATAAGCTCATTCTTGTTCACTGCAAACCCCCCAGATGTTCTTCAGAAAGAACCTGCCATCCACGTATCACCGCTCTGACTGGAGGGCGCAGTGTAAAGCCGCGCCGGCCAAGCGTCAATGCGATATAGCGCAGAAATCCGGGGAAAAGCCCAATTATGAGCCTACAAACCATCAGGTAGGCCCAGGAAAGTAAATATGTGTTTCAAATTCAAGCCGTATTCAACAGTCGCGACTCCAGGCGACGATCGGACTCTGGATGCGGGCCCCCTCCTTCAGCGGGGGCCTTGTGCTAACGGCCTGGCACTGTCCGGCGAAAGCCAAATGCCGCGCCCGCTTCGGGGCCATCTGGCGGGCAATCGCGGGGAGATGACCACCGACCTTTCGCGGTCTCGGGCTGATGCGGGGTTGAATGCAACGGAGGCCGTCCGCGCCGCCCATCAGGCGCTGCTGCCGACGTCCTCCCGACGGTCGGTGTAGATGTAAAGCGGCCGAGAGCGTCCTTCGACGACTTCCCGGTTAATGACCATCTCCTCGACCGATTCGAGCCCCGGCAATTCGAACATCGGTTCGAGCAGAATGCTCTCCATGATCGAGCGCAGTCCGCGCGCGCCGGTCTTGCGCGCGATCGCCTTTTCCGCGATCGCCTTGAGCGCGTCGTCCGTGAACTCCAGGTTCACGCTCTCCATCTCGAACAGCCGCTGGTACTGCTTGACCAGGGCGTTCTTGGGCTTGGTCAGGATATCGATCAGCGCCGCCTCGTCGAGGTCGTTCAGCGTGGCCAGCACCGGCACGCGGCCCACGAATTCGGGGATCAGCCCGAACTTCAGCAGGTCCTCCGGCTCCACGTCGCGCAGGATCTCGCCCGTGGCCCGCTCCTCGGGGGCCCGCACGTCGGCGCCGAAGCCGATCGAGGAGCCTTGATGCCGCTGCGAAATGATCTTCTCCAGCCCGGCAAACGCGCCGCCGCAAATGAACAGGATGTTCGTCGTGTCGACCTGCAGGAATTCCTGCTGCGGATGCTTGCGCCCGCCCTGCGGCGGCACCGAGG
>CAZLNO010000016.1:0-50137 GCA_964561005.1 uncultured Rhodovibrionaceae bacterium
CGAGACGTCGCCGGCCTGGGTCTCGACGATCGGCAACGCGGTCAGCGAGCCGGCCCCATTGTCCTCGTTGAGCTTCGCCGCGCGCTCCAGCAGGCGGGAGTGCAGGTAGAACACGTCGCCCGGAAACGCCTCGCGGCCCGGCGGTCGGCGCAGCAGCAGCGACATCTGGCGGTAGGCCACGGCCTGCTTGGACAGGTCGTCGTAAACGCAGAGCGCGTGGCGGCCGTTGTCGCGGAAGTACTCGCCCATCGCGCAGCCCGCATACGGCGCCAGGAACTGCAGCGGCGCCGGCTCGGACGCGGTGGCGGCGACGACGATGGAATATTCCATCGCCCCGCTCTCTTCCAGCGTCTTGACGAGCTGCGCGACCGTGGAGCGCTTCTGGCCGATGGCGATGTAGATGCAATACAGCTTCTTCGACTCGTCGTCGGTGCTGTTAACATCTTTCTGGTTGAGGATGGTGTCGACGGCGATGGCCGACTTGCCGGTCTGGCGGTCGCCGATGATCAGCTCGCGCTGGCCGCGGCCAATGGGGATCAGGCTGTCGATCGCCTTCAGGCCGGTCTGCATCGGCTCATGCACCGACTTGCGCGGAATGATGCCCGGCGCCTTGACGTCGACCTGCCGGCGCTCCTTCGACTCGATCGGGCCCTTGCCGTCGATCGGATTGCCCAGCGCGTCGACCACGCGACCCAGCAGGCCCTCGCCCACCGGCACGGAGACGATGTCGCCGGTCCGCTTGACGGTGTCGCCCTCGCTGATGTTGCGGTCCTCGCCGAACAGCACCACGCCGACGTTGTCGTCTTCCAGGTTCAGGGCCATGCCCGTGATGCCGCCGGGGAATTCCACCAGCTCGCCGGCCTGCACGTTGTCCAGGCCGTAGACGCGGGCCACGCCGTCGCCCACGGAGAGCACCTGGCCCACCTCGGCGACATCCGCCTCGGCGCCGAAGTTCTCGATCTGCTCTTTCAGGATCGCGGAAATTTCCGCAGCGCGGATGTCCATCACCCAGCCCCTTTCATCGCGTGCTGCAGTCGGTTGAGCTTGCTGTGCAGGGAGTTGTCGATCATGCGGCTGCCGACGCGGACGACCATGCCACCGATGAGGGCCTCGTCGACACGCGCCTCGACGTTGACCTTGCCGCCCAGACTCTGCCGCAGCGCCTGTTCCAGTTGCTCGCGCTGCTTGTCGCTCAGCTCGCGCGCGCTCGTCACGTAAGCGGTCACTTCGCCGCGGCGGCGCGCCAGCTCGTCGAGATAGCCGTGCACCATCTCCGGCAGCGCGAAAAGCCGGCCGTTCTTCGTGACCAGCAGACAGAAGTTCCGGGTGATCGGATCGGCGCCCGCCTTGTCCAGGATCGCCTCCAGCGCCTTGGCCTGCTGCGCGCGCCCGAACAGCGGGTTGCGCAACAGACGGCGCAGCTCGGCGCTCTCGTCGATCAAACCCTTCAACCCGCGCAGGTCATCGGCGACCGCATCGAGCTTCTTCTTCTCCTCGGCAAGCTCCAGCAGCGCCTGTGCATAGCGCCCTGCCAAACCGCTCACCGGTCCACCGTCGGCTGCCAAACCGCGTGCCCCTTTCGATGACGGACGAGATGCGCAGTCGAGGATGCCCTTCAACCGCGCGGACGAATACCGCGACATCCGCCGCCGGACCCAGTCCCCCGGCCCGGAAGCGCGCCGTAGGTATCACAGCTATTGCGGCGTTGCAATACGGCCGGACGGCCCGCGTTGCCCGGCGACCATGCCCGCGCGAACGCGCGTCATAAAGGAGGCGCGGTTCGCGCACGAACCGCGCCCAAGGCCCAGGGAGAGGAAGAGAGGCATGTCCCGCAAGCGCACCGTCAAGCGCCTGCACCTCCAACACACAGGCAAACGGCCCTTTGCCTGACGGGGTTCCGGTTCCGCGCGAAGCGCTGTCGGACGAAATCCCGCTGTTTGAGGCAAAGCAAAATCCAGGCCAACGACCTGCCGGAACGCTCGCGACGGTCCGTTCGCCGCCCGAAGGGAGGGCGTAACGCTTTGAAATCACGCTTCTTTTTAGGCCTCCAGGCGTGCGCGGTGGCGGCCGTGGACCGAACCGGCCGAGGGCGATGCAAGGCGTCGTGGGCCCGTCTGACCCTCGGATGTCAAACGAGGGTTACACGCGAAAGACCAAGCCGCCCGGCGAGTTCAGGGATATGCCGCTGAAATTCCTTTATTTTCTGCGCAGGCCGGCGCCACCGGGTGTCAGCGGCGGCTGACAACGCGCCATGAGGGGCAATGTCGTCCCGGCCGCCCGATTCGCGTTTGGGCGCGCGGCTCGCGAATCCAGCGCCCAAAGTTGCTGGAAAAGATCTTTCACGACACCGGCAGATTGTGCCGCCGCGCCGACGAGGGCGTCGATGCGCGCCAGCGCCGACGCGACGCTCG
This sequence comes from uncultured Rhodovibrionaceae bacterium, assembly GCA_964561005.1. Taxonomy (GTDB): domain Bacteria; phylum Pseudomonadota; class Alphaproteobacteria; order Kiloniellales; family Rhodovibrionaceae; genus CAZLNO01. Next base: position 2,412 of record CAZLNO010000016.1, read on the forward strand.
CCGGATTGGCGCCGACGTCGTCGGTGATCGTCCCCGCCTCGTCGTCGGAGGAGGCCTCGCCGACATCGCCGATGAAGAGGTCGCCGTTGGCCGAATTGAAGCTGGCGCGGAAGGGGTTGCGCAGCCCCAGGGCCCAGACCTCCGGCGCGCCGCCGCCCGCCGCGAACGGGTTGCCGGCGGGAATGGCGTTGTCGCGCAAGGAATCGTCCGGAAGGTCGTCGCCCGAAACGTCGAGGCGGCATGTTCCCCGCCAGTGTCGTCGAAGCCGTCACAACCGCATAGTGTAAACTGCGCGCCGGAAATCGGCCCCCACACGGCGCGTCGGCTACGCCGGTCCCGACAGCGGCGCGATGGCCTTGCGCAGGGCCTGGCGGAGCGCTTTCGCCAGGTCAAGACGCTCCTCGGCGGTCAGGAACGCGCCGATGCGCAGCGACCGGCCGTGGCTGCGCAGCATGAGCTGGCTGTCGTGTGCCGGCGGGTCGTCCATCAGGATCTGCAGCCAGGCCGGCTGGAAGCGCCATTGCTGCGCGTCGCCGCGCGGGCTGACCCGCTCGACCACCAGGCGATCGCGCGTCACGATGACCGTTTCGTAGAGACGGGCCGCGCGGAAGTTCGCCTTGAAGGCAATGTAGATCAGCAGGACGTCCAGCCCCAGGAAGCCGACGATCGGCCAGGCCCCCATCAGGAAGAAGCCGAGACCGGCCGTGAAGCTGATTCCGGTGATCGCGGCCATCAGCACGAAGAATCCGCGCGGCGAAAGCGACCGGTGCGGCGTGAGGATCGCGTCGAAGATCACCTCGTCGCCGTCGTCGTGCGGATGGGCGGTTACGCCTTCACCGGATGGTACCCTCATGATACGCGAGCATGTAGGGCCGGAACGCGGCGAGTAAAGCGCCGATTCTATCCTTGCGCCGCCCCGTTGAGACTTTCGCGCGTGTCCGTCAGGCGTTGCAAGACGCCGTCCGCCAGCTCGATGTTGGTGGCCGAGCCGGCGATGGCCTTTTCCGTGTCTTCCTGAACCGAGCCCAGACGCTCGATGACCTTGCGGAAATCCGAGAGCTGCTCGTTGGCCTGGCTCGCGGTGCGGCCGGCGGAACCCGCGGCTTCCGCGACCTGTTCGCTGATCTGCAGGACGCGGTTCTTGCTGTCCCGGCTGTCGGTCGTCGCGCTGTCAAGCTGGCTTGCCAGTTCGCCGATCTTCGCCTCCACGTCCGAGGCCGACTCCGAGAGGGCGGCCAGCAGGCGCTTGATCTCGTCGGCGGACTTGCCGGAGGTGGTGGCCAGACTCTTGACCTCGTTGGCGACGACCGCGAAGCCCTTGCCGGCATCGCCCGCGCGCGCCGCCTCGATCGTGGCGTTCAGGGCGAGCAGGTTGGTCTGCGCCGCGATGTCGGAAATCTGCTGGGACATCCGGTCGATCTCGGTGAACTCGGCGTTGAACCTCTGAATCGCCGTTTCGACGTCGCGCACCAGCGCCGCGCCCTGCTCGCTGCGCTGCACGATGACGTCGACGTGGCCGGCGATGGCGTCGACACTTTCGTGAATCGACTGCAGGGCCTGGCGGCTGTCCGCCGCCATGCTTTCGATCCGGCCCACCTCGTCGGCCACGCTCTGGGACAGTTCGGTCAGATCGGCCAGGAAGGACTTGCGCGCTTTCGAGCGAGTGTTGACCTGCACCGCGTTGTCGCGGATCCGCGTGGTGGTGTCGATCGCCTCGCTGAGCGGGCTCACCAGCCCGCCGAGGTCGAGATCGGGCGACTCCGCTTCGCGCGCCTCGCTCTCCGCCGCCTGCTTCTTGGCATGGGCCTGCTCCAGCTCGGTCATCAGCGCGGCGTACTTCACCGCGTCGCGCAGGGCGGCATTGGCGCCGGCCACCGTGGCCACGGAGTACGGCACGAGAAAGGTCAGCGCCAGCTTCACCCAGGCCACGCCCGCGCCGTTCAGGATGGCGTCCCCCTGGTTGATCGCCGTCAGGATCGGCCCGACGATCAGAGCCGTGACCAGCGCGTTGCGCACGTTCGCGCCATCGAACGCCGCCGCGTTCCAGTCCGACAAGCGCATCAGCCTCGCTCTCCTTCTGGCGCCCGAGCCTGTCACCGGGCCACACGGACCCCGTTCGGGTCGATACCTTGCATCGTGTTAAGAGCCAATGAATGTTGGCATCTTGCGCCAAATCCGCTCATGGCTACATTCTCGTCCGCATGGCCAAGTCGCAGCTTACGCACCAGGAAATCGAGACCTTCTTCGACCGCCTCGCCGCCGCGTTGCCGGAACCGAAAACGGAACTCGCGTATACCAACCCTTTCACGCTACTGGTGGCAGTCGTCCTCTCCGCCCAGTCCACCGACGTCGGCGTGAACAAGTGCACCAAGAGCCTGTTCCGCGTCGCCGACACGCCGGAGAAAATGCTCGCCCTGGGCGAGGAAGGCCTCAAGACGTATATCCGGACACTCGGGCTCTACAACTCCAAGGCACACAATATCATAAAATTATGTCAACTTCTCGTTAATGAACATGACAGCAAAGTCCCGCGCGACCGCGCCGCGCTCGAGCGGCTGCCCGGCGTGGGCCGGAAGACCGCGAACGTCATCCTGAATACCGCCTTCGGCCTGCCGACGATTGCCGTGGATACCCACATTTTTCGGGTCTGCAATCGCTCGGGCCTGGCGCCCGGCAAGACGGTGCGGGCGGTGGAGGACGCTCTGGTCGCCGCGGTGCCCGAGCACCGCAAGAAGAACGCGCACCACTGGCTGATCCTGCACGGCCGCTATACCTGCAAGGCGCGCCGGCCGGACTGCCCGCGCTGCGTGGTGGCCGACATCTGCCGCCATCCCCACAAGACCGTTGCGGAGGCCGGCAAGAGCGCGGCGCGGAAGGCCGCGGAGTAGGTTCGCCGGTTGCACGCGCGCCGACGGTCGCAAGCGGGCTCAACCCGCCTGGCGGATTTGCCGCCGGCGCAGCAGGGCTTTCAGGCAGCGGCGCGTCGGCAGCAAGGCCGCCGTCGCATCGCGCGCTTCCAGATGCTGCACCTTGAGCACCCCCTCGGCCGGATAGAAGAAGACGTCCAGCACGCAGGCGCGCCCGCGGTACTGCCAGACGGCCGCCGCCGCCTCCTCACGGATCAGATCGGGCGTCCCCAGAAGATCCGCCACCTTGGCCTCGCCCTGCTGCAGCAACCGCGCCGGGTCGGGGTCGACCGGCGGCAGGACGGCTTCCTGTCGCCGCGCCATCACGGCGGCATCGCCGTCCGGCGACACCTCGACCCCCGGCGAGGCCTCGCGCGCGACGGCGGACTTGCCGGCAACCGGGATGCGCCGCGTCTCGCCGCCGGCGCCGCTGCCGGCGGCGTGGCAGCCCGCCACGGCGCACAGGGCCAGGAAGAGGATCCCGACCTTGAACCAAGGACGGCGCGACATGAACACCAGGCGCCCTCAGCCGTGCAGCGACGAACGGTTGTTCCAGGCGAAAGTGTCGGCGGTGTCCGCGCCATCCGGCTCGCGCTGGCGCTCGGCGGTCTCGGCGCGCGTCTGCGCGGCCGGCGCCGGACTCTCGGTCGCGGGCTTTGCGGGAGCCGCCTTGGCGTCGCGAAGCCGGGCCGCCTCGTCGTCGCTCAACTCGATCAGGGTGCCGCCGATGCGGCCGCCGCTCTCGATCTCCAGGCCGCGATAGCGGATCGTCCCGTGCACCTGTCCGGTCGCGCGCAGGTAAAGGCGCTCCCGCACGGTCAGGTCGCCCTCGAAGCGACCGGCGATCTCGGCGACGTCGATCACCGCGCTGCCCTTGTAGACGCCGCTGGGCGTCACCTCCAGCGCCACGCTGTCCGAGAGGTCGGCATCGACGGTGCCCTCCACGACCAGCTTGTCGCACGAGCGGATCTCGCCCGACAGCTCGATCTCCCGGCCCACGATCAGCTTCTTGCCCTCGCCATTCTCGCCCTGGCCCGTGCCGCGCTGGGCGGGACGGCGCGCCTGGTCGGGGCGCACCGGCGGCGTGGCCTGGCGATTGAGGATCGCCGAGGCATCCGGCTTGGAGGCCGGCTTGGGCGGCGCCGGGGTCGCCGCCGGCGCGCCGCTGTTCTGGCTTTCATCGCTGACCGCCGCGGGCGCCGCCTTGGGCTCTTTCCGCTGCTGCCCGCCGTCCCGGTGCTTGCGCTTTCCGAACATCCTTTCTCGACCCCCAGCTTGCTTCCGCCCGGTGTCCCGCACCCGATCAGGCCGCCCGGTTGGCCGGCAGGCCGACGCGTCGGCGCACACTCTCGAAAACATGCACCATAAACGCCGTCGCGACCACCGGGGCGAAAATATTGAGAACGGGAATCGTCAACATTATGGCAATCACCACGCCGGCCAAGCTCATCCGCATGCGATGACGACGCCGCAGCGCCCGGACCCGAACCCGTTCGACGCGACGCACCGCCACCAGCTCGAAGTATTCCCGGCCCAGCAGGTAGCCGTTCACGGCGTAGAACACGATGACATTCAATGGGGGCAAAAAGGATAAGATCAGGTAAACGGGCAGGGCCAGCAAGTTGATCGCGACGGTCGCGGCCGCGAGATTGAGGCCGTCCAGAATGGCCTCCCAGACCGGCTGCTCCGCCGCGGGCGGCAGGTCGGGATAGTGCCGCGCCTCCACCACGGCCGCCGCGTCTTCCAGGAAGAAGGACTGGCCGAGGCCCATCACCGCCGGGAACAGCAGGAAGCTGGCGATCAGCACCGCGGCCAGGCCGCCGAGGCCGACCAGCCATTCCAGCGCGTCGTTCCAGAACCCCTCCCCGGCCAGCAAGTCCGCGAGGGCCTCGCCGGCATAGGTCAGCCCCCACCAGCTCGCCGCCCAGAGGACGGCGAAGATCGCCACGGCCACCGCCAGCGCCCGCCAGAGAACGGCGCGCATCCGCGGGTCGCCCAGTTGCGCGATGGCCTTGTTCAAGCCGCTCAGCATGCCGCCGTGTCTAGCTGTATCGGGGCGGAACCACAAGGGCCGCGAAGGCGGTCCCGGACCGCTTGGTTGCAGTGCGGCGTAAGCTGGCTATACTCGCGCCCGCGCCCGACCCTATCGATCCATCCAAGCGAAAAGGAGCAACGATGGCTGATTCGCGGCTCGACGTGCTGGGCATCGGCAACGCGATCGTCGACGTGATCGCGCACGCCGACGACGCCTTCCTGGCGTCGCACGATCTGCCCAAGGGCGGCATGACCCTGATCGACGCCGAGCGGGCGCACGCGCTTTACGAGGCGATGGGCCCGGGCACCGAAAGCTCCGGCGGCTCCGCCGCCAACACCCTGGCGGGCCTGGCCACGCTGGGCGGCCGGGGGGCCTTCATCGGCAAGGTGCGCAACGACCAGCTCGGCGGCATCTTCCGCCACGACATGCGCGCCATCGGCACCCATTACGACACCCCGGCGACGGAGACCGGGGCGCCGACGGCGCGCTGCCTGATCATGGTGACGCCGGACGCGCAGCGCACCATGGCGACCTTCCTGGGCGCCTCGACGGAGCTGGGTCCCGGCGAGATCGACGAGACCCTGGTGCAGGACGCCAAGATCACCTATCTCGAAGGCTACCTCTGGGACGCCCCGCCGGCGAAAGAGGCCTTCGTCAAGGCGGCCGAGGCCGCGCACGCCGCCGGCAAGCGGGTGGCGCTGTCGCTCTCCGACCCGTTCTGCGTCGAACGGCACCGCCAGTCCTTCCGCGACCTGCTGGAAGGCCACGTCGACCTGTTGTTCGCCAACGAGGCGGAGATTAAGTCGCTGTACGAGGTGGACACCTTCGACGAGGCCCTGCAGCTCGTCCGCGGCCACTGCGAGGTGGCGGCGCTGACGCGCAGCGAGAAGGGCTCGGTGATCCTCTCCGGCGAGGAGGTGCACGTCGTCGACGCCGAGCCGGTGGGCAAGGTGGTCGACACCACGGGGGCCGGCGATCTCTACGCCTCGGGCTTCCTGTACGGATTCACACAGGGCTACGACCTCTACGACTGCGGCCGCATGGGCGCCATCTGCGCGGGCGAGGTCATCTCGCACGTGGGCGCGCGCCCGGAGACGCCGCTGAAGGAGCTGCTGGCCCGGCGCATGACAACCGATTGAAGGCGGACGACACGACATGACCGACAGCGCTCTCCCCGGCGCACCGCGCAACCTGGCCATCATCGCCCACGTCGACCACGGCAAGACCACGCTGGTCGACCAGCTCTTCTGGCAGTCCGGCACCTTCCGGACCAACCAGAAGGTGGCCGAGCGCGCGCTCGACAGCAACGACCAGGAGCGCGAGCGCGGCATCACCATCCTGGCCAAGTGCGCCTCGGTGCGCTGGGGCGAGGCGCGCGTCAACATCGTGGACACCCCCGGCCACGCCGACTTCGGCGGCGAGGTGGAGCGCATCCTCTCGATGGTCGACGGCGTGCTGCTGCTGGTCGACGCGGCCGAGGGCCCGATGCCGCAGACCAAGTTCGTCACCATGAAGGCGCTGGCGAAGGGTCTGCGCCCGATCGTCGTGGTCAACAAGGCGGATCGTCCCGACGCGCGCTGCTGGGAGGTGCAGGCCGAGGTCTTCGACCTCTTCGCCGCGCTGGGCGCCGACGAGCACCAGCTCGACTTCCCCACGCTCTTCGCCTCCGCCAAGGAGGGCTGGGCGGCGAGCGATCCGGAGGGGCCGCGCGAGTCCCTGGCGCCGCTGTTCGAGGCCATCCTGGACCGCGTGCCGCCGGCCGAGGGGAACGCGGCGGCGCCCTTCGCCATGCTGGCGACCACGCTGGAGGCCGACCCCTATCTCGGGCGCATCCTGACGGGGCGCATTCACAGCGGCACCGTGCGGGTCAACATGCCGGTGAAGGCGCTTCGGCGCGACGGCTCCGGCACGGTGGAGTCGACACGGCTGACCAAGCTGCTGGCCTATCGCGGGCTGCGGCGCGAGGCGGTGGAGGAGGCCCGCGCGGGCGACATCGTCGCCATCGCCGGCTTCCAGGACGCCACCGTGGCCGACACCCTGTGCGCGCCGGAGGTCGAGGCCCCGCTGCCGGCCGACCCGATCGACCCGCCGACGCTGGCGATGACCTTCTCGGTCAACGATTCGCCGATGGCCGGCCAGGAGGGCGACAAGCTGACCAGCCGCCTGCTGCGCGCCCGCCTGCTGCGCGAGGCCGAGGGCAACGTCGCGCTGCAAATTCGCGAGACGTCGGAGAAGGACGCCTTCGAGGTGGCCGGCCGCGGCGAGCTGCAGCTCGGCGTGCTGATCGAAACCATGCGCCGCGAGGGCTACGAACTGTCCATCTCGCGTCCGCGGGTGCTGCTGCGCCAGGATCCCGCCACCGGGCAGACACAGGAGCCCTATGAACACGTCCAGGTCGACGTGGACGAGGAGTATACCGGCATCGTGGTGGAGAAGCTGGGCCGGCGGCGCGGCGAGCTTCTGGACATGAAGCCCTCGGGCGGCGGCAAGCAGCGTGTGGTCTTCCGGGCGCCGGCGCGCGGGCTGATCGGCTATCTGGGCGAGTTCCTGACCGACACCCGCGGCACCGGGGTGATGCACCGCGTGTTCGACGGCTTTGGCCCCTACGCCGGCCCGATCGAGGCGCGGCGCAACGGCGTCATCATCGCCCAGGAGGCGGGCGAGGCGGCGGCCTATGCGCTGTGGAACCTGGAGGAGCGCGGCGTGCTGTTCATCCAGCCGGGCACGCGGGTCTACCAGGGCATGATCATCGGCGAGCACGCGCGGCCGAGCGACCTGGAAGTCAACCCGATGAAGGCCAAGCAGCTCAGCAACGTCCGGGCGTCCGGCAAGGACGAGGCGATCCGCCTGACCCCGCCGCGCGCCTTCGCGCTGGAGCAGGCCTTGAGCTACATCGGCGACGACGAGTTGGTGGAGGTGACGCCGAAGTCCATCCGCCTGCGCAAGAAGACCCTTGACCCCCACCAGCGCAAGCGCGAGCAGAAGCTGCGCGCAACGGGGTAGGGCGCCCGGCGCGATCGCTCGCGCCCGCCGCCGCGGCCGGCAGACCCCTCTCGATTCCCGAAACCGCGCCACGACCCTTGGCGGCGATTGGCGAAGGCCGAGGGCACAGGCGTGTGTTACACTCGCGGCGCGAATGCCAAGAAACGGACAGGAGGGAGGTCGAAACCATGCAAGGGACCGTGCGATACTTGGGTCTGGCCGCCGTCGTTGCCCTGGCCACGCCGGCCGTCGCCGCGGACGCCCCGAAGGATCTGGTCGAGTACCGCCAGGCGGTGATGTCCTCGCTGGGCGGGCATGCGGGGGCGATCGCCCGCATCATGAAGCGCCAGGTGAGCTACGACCACATCGTGCCGCACGCCGAGGCGATCGCCGCCACCGCTCCGATCGTGGACGACATCTGGCCCGAGAATTCGCAGCCCAGCGACTACGAAAAGACCGACGCGCTGCCCGAGATCTGGGCGCAGCCGCAGGCCTTCCAGGAGCAGATCGACGATATGCGGAGCGCCGCCGAGGACTTCCTCGCCGCGGCCAGGACCGGGGAGGACGACAAGATCCTGGCCGCGTTCAAGGGCCTGGGCGATTCCTGTGGCGCCTGCCACGACGACTTCCGCGCCGAAGATTGACCCGCCGCGCATGGATCGGGCCGCTGGCCGCCGCCGTCTTCTGGACGGCGGCGGCCGCGGCCCAGGACGACATCGAGGCCGATCCCGAAGCCGACAGCGCCGCGGCACGCGGCAAGTACGTGCTGCACGCGGCGGGGTGCGTGACCTGCCACACCCCGAAGGCGAAGACCGCCGTGCCGCTCTCGGGCGGCCGCGCGCTCAAGACGGACTTTGGCACCTTCAACACGCCGAACATCACGCCGCACGTGCAGACCGGCATCGGCGGGTGGTCGGAAGCCGACTTCCTGCGGGCGCTGCGCCGCGGCCTGGCGCCGGACGGGACGCCCTACTATCCGGCCTTCCCCTACACGTCTTACGCCGGGATGAGCGAGCAGGACGCCCGCGACCTCTTCGCCTATTTGACGACCGTGCCACCGGTGGTCAGCCAGCAGCCCGCCCATAGCCTGGATTTCCCCTTCAACCTGCGGCTCGCGCTCTGGCCGTGGCGCTGGCTGTTCTTCCGGCCCGCGCCGTTCACGCCGGACCCTGGGCGCGGCGCGGCCTGGAACCGGGGCGCCTACCTGGTCAATCACCTCGGCCATTGCGGGGAATGCCATACTCCTCGCAACCCGCTGGGTGCCAGGCGCGACAACCGTGCCTTCGCCGGCAATCCGGAAGGACCGGAGGACCGCAAGGTCCCCAACATCACACCGCACGAGAGCGACGGCATCGGCGACTGGGACCGCAGCGACATCGCCTTCTTCCTGAAGACCGGGTTCCTCCCGGACGGCGATGTGGCCGGCGGGGGGATGGGCGCGGTCATCCAGGACTCCACCTCGCAGCTCACCGACGCGGACCTGGACGCCATCGCCACCTATCTCCTGGCGTTGCCGCCCCGCCCGGACGCCGAGTGACGGGCGGGGCAAGCCCGCGCGTCGTCAACACTGCGTTCACGACGGGCGGGTTTTTCGCGGCAACGAAGCGTGGCAACAACCTTCAACGATTCCATCCATCGTATGCGCGGAAAACGGGAGAGCGAACGCCATGCGTGACCTGCCGAAGCTGCCTCGCCTGACAACCCTGGCCACCGCGGCGGCGACCCTCGCGCTGGGCGCGGCGGCGCCGGTCGCCCCGGCGACGGCGGAGACCTTCGTCATCGACGAAACGCATTCCAATATCGTTTTCATGGTCAACCACCTGGGCTACTCGAACATGATCGGGCAGTTCCAGGACTTCGCCGGCGAGTTCACCTTCGACCCGGACAAGCCCCGGCAGGCCAGCGTCCAGGTGACGATCCAGGCCGGCAGCATCGACACCGACCACGCCAAGCGCGACGAGCACCTGACCGGGCCGGACTTCCTCAACGCCAGGGAGTTCCCGACGATTACCTTCGAATCGACCGACGTAACCGTGACCGGCGAGAACGCCGGCACGCTGACCGGCGACCTTACCCTGCTGGGCCAGACGCGGCCGATCACCCTGGACGTCACCTTCAACAAGATGGCGCCGCACCCGCTGCCGCAGTACGAGAAGATCCTCACCGCCGGCTTTTCCGCGCGCGGTACCATCGAGCGCGCGCAATGGGGCGTGGACGCCTACGTCCCCTTCATCGGTGATGAGATGAAGCTGTTCGTCGAGATCGAGGGCCAGGACAAGACCCAGGCCGAAGACTAAGCGGCCTACCGGGCGCAGCCTCAAGCCGGGCGCGATCTCCGGATTGCGCCCGTTTCCTGCGCGCGGGCCTCGCCGTCGCCGCCCGCGAGACGCCCGCGAGACACCCAGGCACGCACGCACATCGCGCACAACTTCCCAGCATTACGACTCCGGGCCAACCCGGTAAACCTCCCAAGGTTGGGAGTTACCTGACCGCCCTGAACGCGGTGGTATGGCAGCCAATCCGTTGCATGGAGGCTGTCATGATCGAGGTTGTGACCCCGGATATCGCGTTTCTTTACCGAGACAAGTTGGAGGCGATGTTCCGGCTTCGCCACCGGGTCTTCAAGTCGAGGATGGGATGGGACGTCAATTCCCGCGACGGCAAGGAGCGTGACGTCTACGACCTCCTGCGGCCCATCTATCTGCTTTCCACCAACGACGCCGGGCAGGTGCTCGGCAGCCTGCGCCTGCTTCCCACGACCGGTCCCTACATGCTGCGCGACGTCTTCCCCGAGTTGCTGGAAGGCGGCGCCGCGCCGGAGCATCCGCAGATCTGGGAGCCCAGCCGCTTCGCCGTCGACGTCGGTCCCGGCGGCACCGAGCGCCGGCGCATGGTCGGCCGGGTGACCAGTGAGCTGCTGGCCGGCCTGGTTGAATGGTCACTGATGTTTGGCATCAGCGAGATCGTCGGCGTCTACGACATCGGCATGGGCAAGGTCATGAGCCGCCTGGGCATCGACGCCAAGTGGGAAAGCGCGCCCCGACGGATCGGCAACACCACCACGGTGGCCGGACGCTTCGACGTCACCGACGACGTGCTGGCCCGTATCCGTCAGATCAGCAGCCTCACCGATAGCGTCCTGGTCGACCGGACGGCGACGGAGGTCAGCTATGCCGCCTGATTTTAAGTCGAATATCTACTTCTTCAAGGGCCCGGACGACGGCCCGCAGCCGACGGGGGAGGACGTCAGCCGCGTCGACGAGATGAAGTCGATCGCCTCCTGCCTCGAGTACCTCTACGGCGAGGCCGTGCGTCTGGACGTGCGCATGAGCGCGCACCTGATCGGCGCTGCCGCGGAATCGCTGCGCGAGCAGCTTCGCAAGATCCGGGACGGCGAGGAGACCTGAACCATGGCGGCGATCAGCGTCGTTCAGCGCGGGGCGGACCTAAGCCGGCCTGCCGCGCGCGGTCCGCGCGGCCTGCCGCTGGTCGGCGTGGCCCCGCAGATCAAGCGCGACCCGCTGGCCTTCGCGGTGCGCATGGTGCGGGAGTACGGCGATATCGTCCCCCTGAACGTCGCCGGACAGCGCGTGCTCATGGTCAGCGAGCCGACGCAGCTCGCCCACGTCATGCAGCGCAACGCCGACAACTACCGCAAGAGCCGCTTCTACGAGGGCGTCATCCCGGTGCTGGGCGAGGGCTTCCTGACCAGCGAGGGCGACACCTGGCTGCGTCAGCGCCGCACCTCCGCGCCGGCGTTCAAGGGCGCGGCCCTGGCGGCGATGTGCGCGGACATGAGCGCGGCGGTGGACGCCACGCTGGACCGCTGGCAGGCGCACGCCGACAGCGACACCGCGATCGACATCGCGCCGGAGATGATGCGCCAGACCCTGCAGATCGCCGTGCGCACGCTGTTCGGCGGCACCCTGGACGACGACACCGCGCGGGCCGTTTCCGACGCGCTGGCCGTGGTGCTGCGCACTGCCGAGCGGCGCGTGTGGTCCGTCGCCAGCCTGCCGCTCTGGGTGCCGACGCGACAGCACCGGGCCTTCGCCGGGGCGGTGCGCGTGATGGACCGGGTGTTCCTGGACCTTGTCGAGGCGCGGCGGGCGAGCGGGCAGCGCCAGGGCGACCTGCTGGACCTGCTGTGCGATGCCTACGCCCAGGAGCCGCGCATGCTGCGCGACCTGGTGATCTCCATCCTGCTGGCCGCGCACGAGACCACGGCGAGCGGCCTGGCCTGGGCCTTCTGCCTGCTGTCGCAACACCCCGAGTGGGCGGTGCGCGTACGCGAGGAGGCGGAGACGGTTCTGGGCGACGCCACGCCGGACATCAAGACGCTGCAACAGATGCCGATCACGCGCGCGGTCTTCGAGGAAGCCTTGCGTCTTTACCCGCCCCTGTGGACCTACTCGCGCGAGGCCGCGGGGCCCGACAGCCTGGGCGAGGTGCCGCTGCGCAAGGGCGACACCGTGATGATCTGTCCCTACGCGATCCACCGCAATCCAAGGCTCTGGCCGGACCCCGAGAGCTTCGCGCCCGAGCGCTTCATCGGCGAAGCCACGCGGCGGCGGCACGCCTACAGCTACCTGCCCTTCGCCGCCGGCCCGCGGAGCTGCCTGGGCGACCGCTTCGCCATGACCGAGGCGATGATCGTCCTGGCCAAGACCCTGCGGCGCTATTCGCTCGACCTGGTTCCCGGGCATCCGGTGGTGCCGGAGCCCATGATCACGCTGCGCCCGCGCCACGGGGTGCGGATGCGGCTGACGCCCGTGCACTGATCGGCAGGCCGGACCGATCCACCACGGGGCCGTTGCGGCCGGAGGGGTGCCAGCCTCCGGCCGCTTTTTTCCTTCATCCCCGGCAGCCTCCCCGCGCAAGACAGCAAGACCGCTAGATGCGGTCGATTACCTCGGCCATCTTGCTTTCGCCGAGCGCGGGAAGCGCCTCGACCCGGCCGTAATGATTCTTGAGGTACCACATCGTCAGGGCCTCCACGATATAGGGGTCGGAGGCCGTGATCATCGCCACGAAGTCGTAGTGGCCCTGGGTGTAGACGATCCACTCGATCTGGACGTCCAGTTCCTTGGCCTTCGCCCGCGTGGACTGGACCCGTTCGCGCTGGCGACCGGCCCAGTCGGGGTCCAGTCGCCCCAGCAGGATATACTGCATGGTCATCACCTGGCCGCGACGGAAAGAAGCCGCTGCAATCGCCAGCGGCTATACAAGGAACCTCCCGAATAGATGCGGCTTATCGCTGCTCGCTTAGCAGAAAGCGTGCGCCTCCCCCACGATGGAGTCAAGAATATTCGATATATTTCTTATCTCGAAACAATGAATTTGGAATACGATACTTGACCTGGCGGGTGCGGATAGGGGATTCTGGAAACCACGTCGATACGACGACGTGGGCAACGTTGGCCCTTTCGCGGAGCGACATCAGGTGGACGGTCGTCTCGACGCCGCCGGGCAGAGCGCGCCGGCCGCCTCTTCTTCCGGCGCCGGACGCCGGCCCTCGGCCGTCGCCGAGGCGGAGCGGCCGGCCACGCCCGTGCAGTTCTCCGCCGCCGAGATCGGGGCGATCGCGCATCTCTACCGCGGCGAGGTCTATCGCAGCACGATCTGGCGCACTCGCCTGGACAACACCACCAACTGGGCGGTGGTCACCACCGGCATCGCGCTGTCGCTCACCTTCAGCGGCCCACAGGCCTCCGCGCTGCCCATCGTCCTGGTCGGCGTGCTGGCCTTCGTCTTCCTGTTCTTCGAGGCGCGGCGCTACCGCTATTTCAATGTCTGGCGCGCCCGCGCGCGGCTGCTGGAGACCGACTTTTACGCGCCGCTGCTGCGCGGGCAGGGAGTGCAGGCGGACGCCGGCTGGACCGAGCTGCTGGCCCGCGACTACGTGGAGCCCGAACACCACATCACCCTGGCCCGCGCGCTGGGCCGGCGGCTGCGGCGCAGCTATGGCTGGATCCTCCTGATCCAGGTCCTGGCCTACTACTCCAAGCTGGCGATCCATCCGGTCCCGCTGACCCACGCGGGCGAGCTGGTCGAGCGCGCGGCCATTGGCCCGCTGCCCGGCTGGCTGGTGGTGATCGCCGGCATTGCGCTGCACGGCGGCTGGATCGCCTTCGCCCTGGTCACCTGGCGCTTCGAGGTCCGCGACCGGCGAAGGCGGCGCTCCCGCGTGGCGATGGGCTGAGCCGGCGGCGCGGCGGGTGTCGCGACGCCTGTTATTCTCTTGGCGCGAACGGACTGGCTACCCACATCCCAGCGACACGGTGTAGAATTCGCAAAACCGCGCGTCCAGACCGTGCTGGAGGCGAAACGGGAGGTTGGAACGATGCTGCGTATCGGCGATACCGCGCCGGATTTCGAGGCCGACACGACCGAGGGCCGGATCCGGTTCCACGAATGGCTGGGCGATGGCTGGGGGATCCTGTTCTCCCATCCCAAGGATTTCACGCCGGTGTGCACGACCGAGCTCGGCACGATGGCGGGGCTGAAGCCGGAGTTCGACAAGCGCAACTGCAAGATCATCGGCCTGAGTGTCGACCCGGTCGGCGACCACAAGCGCTGGGCCGGCGACATCGAGAAGGTCACGGGGCACGCCCCGAACTATCCCCTGATCGGCGACAGCGAGCTCAAGGTCGCCAAGCTCTACGGCATGCTGCCGGAGGACGCCGGAACCACCGCGGAAGGGCGCACGCCGGTGGACAACCAGACCGTCCGCCACGTGGTCGTCATCGGCCCCGACAAGAAGATCAAGCTGCTGCTCACCTATCCGATGAGCACCGGCCGGAACTTCCACGAGATCCTGCGCGCCCTGGACTCCTTGAAGCTCACCGCCGAGAAGCAGGTGGCGACGCCGGCGAACTGGAATCCGGGGGACGACGTGATCATCGTCCCCTCGCTGTCCGACGAGGCGGCCAAGCAGAAGTTTCCCGGCGGCTGGAAATCCCCGGTCCCCTATCTCCGCTTCGTCCCGCAGCCGCGGGATTAAGGCCGCGACCCGACGAGGCACATCGTGCCTCGTCGGGCTCGGTCTATGCCGAAGGCACCGCGCGCTCCAGCACCTTTTTTGGCAGAAAAAGCCAGTAGCGACCAGACTGCTTCATGCGGCCGGCTTGTTCCAGGGCCGACTCGCCATGACCCCAGAAGAAGTCGCCGCGGACCGCGCCCTTGATGGCGCTGCCGGTGTCCTGGGCCACCATCAGCCGGCGCAGCGGCTCGTCGCGGGCGGGATAGGTGGTGGCCAGCCATACCGGCGCGCCCAGAGGCAGGAAGCCGGGATCGACCGCAAGACTGCGTCCGGCCGTCAGCGGCACGCCGAAGGCGCCGATCGGGCCGGGCCCGTCGATGATCCGGAAGAAGATGTAGCGGTCGTTCAGGCGCATCAGCGCATCGGCTTCTTCCGGGTGGCCGCGCAGCCAGTCGCGGATGGCCTGCATCGACATGTCCTGGCCCTCCAGGACGCCGCGGCGGATCAGCTCCCGGCCGATGGCGGTGAAGGGCAGACCGTTGGAGGCGGCGTAGCCGACCCGCTGCGTCGCCCCATCGGGCAGCCGCGCCACCCCCGAGCCCTGCACGTGCAGGAAGAAGACGTCCACCGGGTCGTCCGCCCAGAGCAGTTCCAGCCCCCGGCCTTCCAGCCGGCCGGCCTCGATCTCGGCCCGGGTATGGTAGGGCACCAGCCGCCGGTCCGCGACCCGGCCGACGATTCGCCGCCCCTTCAGGTCGGCCTGGAACTGTCCGAGATCGACGCGGATCAGGTCCTCCGGCGGGCGATAGAGGGGGTGGCGATAACTGCCGCGGCGCGTCTCCGCCGCCTCGAGCGTGGCCTCGTAGTAGCCCGTGAACAGGCCCTCGGCGCCATCCTCGCCCACCACCGCCAGGGGATCGAAGTGGTGGGTCAGCGCCTCGCGCAGCGCCGCCGAATCCCCGGCCTCGACGGCCATGATCGCCTTGCAGGGCCCCTGCCAGTCCGCGGCGGTGCCGGCGAAGCCGTTGGGGCCGAGCGCCTTGTCGTCCGGGTAGCCGCTTAGCTTGCCGCACGAGCGGCGGAGCGCGGGAAGGGCCTTGGCGAGGGTATCGTCACGCCAGCCCGGCAGCTCCTCGAAGGCCGCCTTCTCCAGCGTCATGCCGTCGGGGAGGGGCAAGCCGAGGTCTGGCGGCCGCTTCTCGCAGGCGGCCAGCACGAGCGCGGCCACCAGGGCGAATATCCAGCCAGGGAACGAGCGGCATCGCGGGGCACGGGCTCGCGTCCGCGCCCCGAACGTTTTGCTCCCACAGCCGCCGGAAAAACGGGCGGCGCGGGGACAGAGCCTCCGCCCCGCACTGAAATTCATACGATACGTCGACTTCCGCATGGTTGTGGCGGTGCGGAACTACTCTTCGGGAGAGCGCGTGGCCACCAGCGTCCAGTTCGGATCGCGGCTGCGGGTGTTGCGCGCGAAGGTCCAGATATCGACCACCTCGGCGACGTGCTCGCCGTCGCCCTCGATCCGGTTGCCCTCGGAATCCTTCAGCAGGTTGATCTGCTCGGAAACGAACTTCACCGTGATAAAGGCCGTGCGGCCCTGCAGCTCGGCCTCGATGATTTCGGCACTGGCGATGTTGACCAGTGTCGTCTCCAGGGCCTGCCCCTGCTTCTCCCGCTCATCGATGGCGGATTCGAAGTCCTTGTAGACGTCGTTGGCGAGAAGCTGGCGCAGCGCCTGCCGGTCGCCCGCCGCGAAGGCGTTGACGACCATCTCGAAAGCGCCACGCGCGCCCTGGAGGAAGCCGTCCTCGTCGAAGTCGCGGTCGGCCAGCTTGATCTGCGTGAGCCCGGCCGACAGCGGCGTTTCCGACTTCTCGGCGGCGGCGCGCAACTCCTCGTCGGTGATCTCGTCCTCCGGCCGCTTGCGGTCGGGCATCGGGATCACCTTGTCGCGGTCCTGGCCGTTGGATTGCTGGCGCTGCTGGCCCTGGCGGAAGGGGTCCTGAGAGGGACGCTCCTCGTGGCCGGTGCGCTTACCCAGGACGCTACGCAACCGGAATACCAGGAAGGCCGCGATGGCCGCAAACAGGATGATGTCGAAGAACTGAAAACCGTCACCCATGAGGATTGCCTGTTCCGCCGGCATTGCCGAGTGCCGGCCCGTCCTGGGCCGGCGGTTGATCCGCTGTCGGTCGATCGGCCGCGGCGCGTGTGCTACACAAGAGCGTCCTGCTGCGAAAGACCCGTTTGCGCCGGGTGGATCAAGGACCACATGACCAAGAGATAATTGCTACGCGGAGAAAGGGCAACCATGGGTCTGGTCCTCCTGCTCGCCTTCATCGGCGTGCCGATCATCGAGATCGCGGTCTTCATCGAGGTCGGCGGCTGGCTCGGGCTGTGGCCTACGCTGGGTCTGGTTGTCCTGACGGCCGTGGTCGGAAGTCTGGAGCTGCGCGCCCAGGGATTGGCGACGGTCAACAAGCTGCGCCGACAGCTCGACCAGGGCGAGCTGCCGTCGGACACGCTGTTCGACGGCGTCTGCCTGCTGTTCGCCGGCGCGCTGCTGCTGACGCCCGGCTTCGTCACCGACGCCGTGGGCCTGGCGCTGTTCCTGCCGCCGTTCCGCCGCTTTCTGCGCGTCACCCTGGGCCGCCACATCGCTCGCCACGCCGAGGCGCGCGTGTTCGTCGACGGGGGTGCCGCGGGTCCGCGGGGCGGCCAACAGCCGGATGACGTGATCGATGCCGACTACGAGGAAGTGCGCGACCCCGAATCGGGCGATCGGCCGGATGGCCAACGCTTGCCGCGGTGACTCAGGCGCTCTTGTTCCACAACCGCGTTCGTGCTAGCCACCCGTGGCTTTCACGCAGGAAGGGGATGTCATGGCGGAGGATTCCAGCAACACCGAGGGAACGGAAGCGGCGACCAGCGCCGACAAGCACGCCGCGCAGCTTCCGAGCTTCACGATTTATACCCAGTACATCAAGGACTTCTCGTTCGAGAACCCGAACGCGCCCGGCATCTACATGGAGATGAAGGAGGCGCCGGAGATTTCGGTCGATCTCGACGTGAAGGTGAATCAGCTCCAGACCACGACCTTCGAGGTGGTCCTGTCGATCGAGGCCAAGGCCAAGGTCGGCGAGAAGTCGGCCTTCGTGGTCGAGCTGAAGTACGGCGGCCTGATCGGGCTGAAGGACGACACCACCGGCACGCAGCGCGAGCAGATCCTGCTGATCGAAGCGCCGCGCTTCCTCTTCCCCTTCGCCCGCAACGTCGTGTCGACGACCACGCAGGATGGCGGCTTCCCGCCGTTGCTGATCAGTCCGATCGACTTTGTGAAGATGTACCAGGACCGCAAGCAGCGCGCGCAAAGCCAGAACGCGCAGACCGGCCAGGAAGAGGCCAGCGGCTGAGACCGGACATCAACCCGCGGGGCCGCGGTTTCTGGCCGCGCCCCGCGGATTTCCGGCACCGCCGCCTGCCCGAGGGACGTTCCGGTCACCGCCCCTTTATTAGGCTTGGGGTGAACGACCGCAATTGACAATCAGTTTTCCCAGATCGGCGACTTCAGCTTGGCCAGCATGGCCGCGTGGGCGGCCGTTTCGTCGGCGGTGGGCGCGTGCGGCCGGGGCTCGCGGCGCGGGCGACGCGCGATCTCAACCCGTTTCGGGCCGTTGCGGGACTCGCTCAGCGCGAGGCCCGGTTGCCGCCCGCCCAGCAGCTCCAGGTAAACCTCGGCCAGCAATTCGCAGTCCAGCAGCGCGCCGTGCAGTTCGCGCGCGGAATTGTCGATCTCGAAGCGCTTGCACAGCGCGTCCAGGCTGGCCTGCGCGCCGGGAAACCGGCGGCGTGCCATCGCCAGGGTATCGACCGCGCGGCTCGCCGGGATCTCGGGCCGGCCGTGCTGGCGCAGCTCGTGGTTCAGGAACCGCAGGTCGAACTCGGCGTTGTGGATCACCAGCTTGTCGTCGCGCACGAACTCCAGGAAGTCCTCGACGATCTCCGCGAAGGGTGGATGCTGGCTGAGAAACTCGCGGCCCAGGCCGTGCACCGCAAAAGCTTCTTCCGGCACGTCGCGCTGCGGATCGATATAGACATGATAACGCCGCCCGGTGGCCACGTGGTTCATCAGCTCGATGCAGCCGATCTCGATGATCCGGTGGCCGTCGATGGGCTCCAGGCCGGTTGTCTCCGTGTCCAGCACGATCTCACGCACGGCGGCGGCTTCTCCGATATTTGGTGCTTGGCTTGATGGGTCCCCGCCATATTTTGACGATTCGACGCAACCCGCGCAAGGTCTCGCACTTACCGAGACCGGTCTGGACGACATGGTCGGCGCGCCGGCGCTTGATCGCGTCGGCAAGCTGGCGGGCGCGGATCTCGGCCAGGCGCTCTCGCGTCATGCCGGGCCGGCGCAGGACGCGCGCGTCCTGCACGAAGCGCGGCGCGGAGACCACGATCACGGCGTCGCACAGCCGCTCGCCGCCGGTCTCGAACAGCAGCGGGATGTCGAGCACCACCACGGGCGCGCCGCGCCGGCGCTGGCGCTTGACGAAGTCGTGAGCCTCCTGACGCACCTTGGGGTGCAGGATCGCCTCCAGCCGCCGCAGCGCCGCCGGATCGCGAAACACCCGCGCTCCCAGTCGCTGGCGGTCGACCACGCCGTCCACCACGACCTCCGGAAAGGCCCGCGCGATCTCCGGCACGGCACGGCCGCCCCTGGCCATGAGGCGATGCACCGCCGCGTCGGCGTCGTGCACCGGCACGCCCAGCCGCCGCAGCATGCGCGCCGCCGTGGACTTGCCCATGCCGATCGAGCCCGTGAGGCCCAGGACCCGCGTGCGGGGCCGGCGGCGCAAAGCCTCAGTCCTGCAGCACGAAGCGGCGCAGCTCATCCGTCACCTCGGGGCGCACGCCGAACCAGGCCTCGAACCCCGGCACCGCCTGGTGCAGCAGCATGCCCAGGCCGTCCACCACCGGGTTGCCGCGCCTTGCCGCCTGGGCCAACAGCGGGGTCTCCAGCGGCTGGTACACGATGTCGTTGACAACGGCCGTGGCGGGGAGGGGTCCCAGGTCGATCTCCAGCGGCGGCTGCCCGGTCATGCCCAGACTTGTCGTATTCGCCAGCAGCGCCGCCTCCGGCAGGGTGGTCGACCAGTCGCCCCAATCCACAACCCGAATCGGCCCGCCAAGCTGGCGGGCCAGTGCCTCGGCCTTTGCCCGCGTGCGGTTCACCAGGCGAATCTCCGGCGCCCCGGCGTCAAGGAGCGCCACGACGACCGCCCGCGCCGCGCCGCCGGCGCCCAGCACCACGGCCGGGCCGGCCTGGGGACGCCAGTCGGGCGCTCCCTGACGCAGGTTGCTCAGGAAGCCCACCCCATCGGTGTTCGAGCCACGGATGCGGCCCTCGGCAAACACGAGCGTATTCACGGCGCCCAGGCGGCAGGCGTGGTCATCGGTCTCGTCGCAGACGCCAAAGGCCGCTTCCTTGTGCGGCACGGTCACGTTCGCGCCGCGGAAGTGCAACCTGGCCAGCGCGCGAACGCCCTCCGCGAAATCCGCCGGCACCACCGGCAGCGGGACATAGGCGCCGTCGATGCGGTGCCGTTCCAGCCAGTAGCCATGCAGACGCGGCGACTTCGAATGTCCGACCGGCCAGCCGAGCACCCCGGCCAGCCGGGCCTCGCCCGAGAGAATCATGTGCCGATCACCCGATGTTGGCGCAGAAAGTCCAGCAGCGGCAATAGCGGCAGGCCCAGCACGGTGAAGTAGTGGCCGCGCACGTCCGCGAAGAGCTGCGCGCCGAGATCTTCGAGCTGGAAGGCCCCCACGGACTGCGCGACCGCCTCGCCCACGGCGTCCAGATAGGCCTCGATAAAGGCATCGCTCGCCGGACGCATGGTCAGTTCCGCACTATCCTGGTGCTGCCAGATACGACTGCCGTCGCGCAGCATGACCGCGCCGACGACAAGGTGGAAGCGCCGCCCGCGAAGCCGGTGGAGCTGATCCCGCGCCGCATCGCGATCCACTGGCTTGTCGAACCATTCCCCCTCGCACGCCAGCATCTGATCCGCGCCCAGTACCAGCGCGCCGGGGTGGCGTGGACTGACCCGCCGGGCCTTCAGCTCCGCCAGGGCCTCCGCGACCTCGGCGGCGGACGCGTTCTCGGCGCGCAGCGCCACCTTGACCTCGGCCTCGTCGATACCCGGCGGATCGGTGACCAGCGGGACGCCGGCATCCAGGAGCATCCGTCGCCGCGCCGCGCTTCCAGAGGCCAACACCAAGGTCGGCGCGTCCGACGGCGGTGTACCGATGCGCCGCGACGGTTCGTGCGCTTGCGCCGTGCTCATGATCCGCCCTCCACCCGATGTCGGGATAGATAGGTCATGATCGTCGCCGCCGTCTCCTCGATGGAACGGCGCGTGACGTCGATCGTGGGCCAATCCTGGCGGGTGAACAGCCGCCGCGCCTCGATGACCTCGCGCCGCACGCTCTCCAGGTCGACGTAGTCGCTTTCCGCAGGGTCGGTCTCCTTCAAGTTCAGGCGCTGGCGGCGCACTTGCACCAGGCGCGCCGGTTCCTTGGTCAGCCCGACGATCAGGGGGCGGGTCGCCTGGAACAGCTCGCGCGGCAGTGGCAGGCCCGGCACGATTGGCACGTTGGCCGCCTTGATGCCGCGATTGGCCAGGTAGATGCAGGTCGGCGTCTTCGACGTCCGCGAAACCCCGACCAGGATCACGTCCGCCTCGGTAAGCTGCGCGGTGGCGTGGCCGTCATCGTGCGCGAGAGCGAAGTTCATGGCGTCGATTCGCTCGAAATAGTGCGTGTCGAGCGCATGCTGCAGCCCCGGCTGTCCCGAGATGCCGACGCCGAAATAGGCCGCCAGTGCATGGATCACCGGGTCCAGCACCGGGATGCAGGGCACGCCCAGACGACGACAGCCCTCCAGCAGGCTGGAGCGCAGTTCGTCGTTCACCAGGGTGAACAGCACCGGTCCCGGATGCCGCTCGATGCCGACGATGGTCTTCTCCATCTGCTTGCGCGTGCGGATCAGCGCCCAGATGTGCTCCACCGGCTCCACGCCCTTGAATTGGACGAGGCAAGCGCGCGCAACGCTGTTGATCGTCTCGCCGGTGGCGTCGGAAACGAGGTGCAGGTGGTGGATCGTCATCGCGCTCGCCTTGTGCCGGCCCCTGGGGACGGTCTGGGGACAACGTGTCGGAAAACTCCCGCCGTCACGACACCGCGCGGCCGGCGGGAGGAATCATCCATGTTGTCTCTTGCGACATACCCAAGATTGCCCCAGCCGTCCACAGCGGCGGACAACCCTGTCTTCGCAAACAGGGCGACCCGCCTTTGTCCCGCTCATCCCCGTGATTCACGGCCATGCGCCGACTCCGTTCCTGAAAACCGAGTCAAGGCCGTTCAAGGCAGCCAGGTCCAACCGGCATCCACAGCCTGGCGGCAGGCGCCTTCGGGCGAGGACAGCACTGTGGACAACTCGTGGATCGGCGGTTGATCCCCAGGACTCACCGCCCGACTCCAACAACCACTCTTTATTTAGATTCCTGACTCGGTATATGAGGGACGGGGAAAAACGGGAGCCGATGTGAGCCAGACTGCGAACGCCGATTGTTGCAAGCCGCTCCTGCGCGCACTGGCCGGGGAGAGCCTGGCGGTCCCGCCGATCTGGCTGATGCGGCAGGCGGGCCGATATCTGCCCGAATATCGCGAATTGCGCGCACGGGCGGGGAGCTTCCTCGATCTTTGTTTCACGCCGGCCATGGCCGCGGAGATCACGCTGCAGCCGATCCGTCGCTTTGGCCTCGATGGGGCGATCCTGTTCTCCGACATTCTCGTCGTGCCATATGCGCTGGCACAGCCGCTGTGGTTCGAGGAGGGCGTGGGGCCGAGGCTGGAGCGGCTGCGTGAGCCGAACGAGGTCGACACACGGCTGTCGCGCAACGGCTTTCACGAGGCGCTGGCGCCCGTCTATGAGACGTTGCAACGGGTCAAGCGGGACCTGCCTTCGCACACCACGCTGCTGGGCTTCGCTGGGGCGCCCTGGACGGTGGCGAGCTATATGATCGAGGGCGGATCAAGCCGGGACTTCGCCACGATCAAGCGTTGGGCCTATGGCGATCCCAAGGGCTTCGGCCGGCTGATCGACCTGCTGGTCGAGGTCACCGCCGAGTACCTGAACGCCCAGATCGCTGCCGGGGCCGAGGCGGTGCAGCTTTTCGATTCCTGGGCCGGGAGCCTGCCGGCCTCGGCGATGCGGCGCTGGTGCCTGGAGCCGGCAAAGGCCATCGTCGCGAGGGTAAAGGCGGTGCATCCCGAGGTGCCGGTTATCCTGTTTCCGCGGGGCGCCGGGCCGGTCTATGCCGAATTCGCGCGGGTGGGGGGCGCCGCGGCGCTGGGCCTGGACACCGCGCTGCCGCCGGCGTGGGCGCGCGATCATCTGCAGGGTTCACTGGCGGTGCAGGGCAACCTCGACCCGTGGCATCTTGTCGTCGGCGGCGCGGGGATGCGGGAGGCCGCGCGGGAGATCCTGGATACTCTCGCCAGTGGGCCATTCGTGTTCAACCTGGGCCACGGGGTGGTTCCGCAGACCCCACCGGAGCACGTGGCCGAGCTGGTGGCTCTGGTACGCGGCGAAGCGGGCTGAGGAGGGAGCATGGCCGGGTGGCTGGGAAGCGCGTATCTCTGGGTGCTCGCGCTGCACATCATCAGCATCATCGCCTGGATGGCGGGAATGCTCTATCTGCCGCGACTGTTCGTCTACCACGTTTCGGCGACCCCTGGGAGCGAGCTGTCGGAGACGCTGAAGGTCATGGAGCGCCGGTTGCTGAAGGCGATTGTCAATCCGGCGATGATCGCGAGCTGGATCTTTGGCTTGATGCTGTTCCTCCACCTGGGCGCGTGGAGTATGGGGTGGATGCACGCGAAGCTGTTGCTGGTCATCGTGCTGTCGGGCGTTCACGGCGCACTCTCGCGCTGGCGCAGGGACTTTGCCGCGGACGCCAATCGGCGCGGCGAGCGCTTCTACCGCATCATGAACGAGGTGCCGACGGTACTGATGATCGGCATCGTCATCCTCGTGGCGGTCAAGCCATTCTAGGCGCCCTGGGCCTTGACGGGCCGGCGGTCGTTCCCCATTTCCACGACTAAAGTCAAGGCGCGGATTGGCGCCGTTCCCTTCTATCTACCGGCAATAGAATCGCACGCTGCTTCCAAAAGAGACGTGCTGGCTTGGTTGATCGGTCCCTTGTGACAGGGCGCCCGATCGGTCAGGCAATCTCGTGATCGGCATTCGTTCCAATCTCAAGACGACATCGGCTCATGCATCTGCAAGATCTGAAAGAAAAATCGCCCCAGGACCTGCTTGCTTACGCGGAGGACCTGAACATCGAGGACGCCAGCCAACTGCGCAAGCAGGATGTCATGCTGGCGATCCTCAAAGAACTGGCGCAGCAGGACGTTCCGATCCAGGGCGGCGGGGTCCTGGAAGTCCTGCCAGATGGCTTCGGCTTCCTGCGCTCGCCCGAATCGAACTATTTGCCGGGGCCTGACGATATCTACGTCAGCCCGAACCAGATCAAGCGCCTCGGCTTGCGCTCCGGCGACACCGTGGAGGGCGAGATCCGCCAGCCGCGCGAGGGCGAGCGCTACTTCGGTCTGCTGAAGGTCCGCACGGTCAATTTCGAGACGCCGGAAAAGCTGCGCCACCGGATCAACTTCGACAATCTGACCCCGCTCTATCCAGACCAGAAGCTGAGTCTGGAGCTGGCCGATCCGACGGTGAAAGACAAGACCTCCCGGATCATCGATCTGGTGGCGCCGATCGGGAAGGGTCAGCGCGCGTTGGTGGTCTCGCCGCCGCGTGCCGGCAAGACGATGATCCTCCAGGGCCTGGCCCGCGCCATCGCCGAGAACCATCCCGAGTGCTACCTGATCGTGTTGCTGATCGACGAGCGTCCGGAGGAGGTCACCGACATGGATCGCACCGTCAACGGCGAGGTCATCTCCTCGACCTTCGACGAGCCGTCGCAGCGCCATGTCCAGGTGACCGAGATGGTGCTGGAGAAGGCGAAGCGACTGGTCGAGCAGGGACGGGACGTGGTGATCCTGCTGGACTCCATTACCCGCCTTGCGCGGGCCTACAACACCGTCGTGCCGTCGTCGGGCAAGGTGCTGACCGGCGGCGTCGACGCCAACGCGCTGCAACGCCCGAAGCGCTTCTTCGGCGCGGCCCGCAACATCGAGGGCGGCGGCTCGCTGACGATCATCGGCACCGCGCTGGTGGATACCGGCAGCCGCATGGACGAGGTGATCTTCGAGGAGTTCAAGGGCACCGGCAACAGCGAGATCGTCCTGGACCGCAAGCTGGCCGACAAGCGCGTGTTCCCCGCGATCGACGTGGGCAAGTCGGGCACCCGCAAGGAGGAGAACCTGGTCGACAAGGCCACGCTGGCGAAAATGTGGGTGTTGCGCCGCATCCTGATGCCCATGGGCGCGTCCGACGCAATGGAGTTCCTGCTTGACAAGCTGAAGCGGACGAAGACCAACGCCGAGTTCTTCGAGCTGATGAAGCAGTAACGGTCCCGATGCCGCGCGGGGGATCGGAATAAGAACGGGCCGGCGGAGCGCTCCGCCGGCCCGTTTCACGTGAAACGACGACTTTGATGCGGCTCAGCCTTCCGGCAGCAGCACGGTCGAGCCCGTGGTCTTGCGCCCCTCCAGGTCACGATGGGCCTGGGCGGCGTCCTTGAGCGGATAGGTCTGGTTCACCTCGATCTTGACCTTGCCGTCCAGCACCACCTGGAAGAGGGCGTTGGCGCTCTCCACCAACTCCCGACGAGCGGCGGTGTAGGTCATCAGCGTCGGCCGCGTGAGGTAGAGCGAGCCTTTCTGCGACAGCACGCCGGTGTTGAAGGCATCCACCGGACCCGAGGCGTTGCCGTAGAGGACCAAAAGGCCGCGTGGCTGAAGACAGTCGAGCGAACCCTCGAAAGTCGCCTTGCCGACGCCGTCATAGACGACCGGCACGCCCTTGCCCTCGGTGATTTCCTTCACCCGGGCGACGAAATCCTCGCTGTTGTAGTTGATAGGATGGTCGCAGCCGTGCGCGCGGGCAAGCTCGGCCTTCTCGTCGGTGCCGACCGTGCCGATGACCGTGGCGCCCAGAGCCTTCAACCACTGGCAGGCAATCAGGCCAACGCCGCCCGCCGCCGCGTGGAACAACACGGTCTCGCCCTTCTTCACCGGGTAGGTCCGGCGAATCAAGTACTCCACCGTCATGCCCTGCAGCATCATGGCCGCCGCCTGGCGGTCGTCGATGGAGTTGGGAAGGCGCACGACGCGATCGGCGGGCATCACCCGCGCTTGCGCATAGGCGCCGAGCGGGGGCGAGGCATAGGCGACACGATCGCCTTCCTTGAGATCGGCGACCTCCGGCCCCACGGCCTCGACCACCGCCGCCGCTTCCAGTCCGATCGTGCAGGGAAGCTGCGGGACGGGGTAAAGCCCGGTGCGGTGATAGACATCGATGTAGTTCAGGCCGACGGCGGTCTGCTTCAG
Organism: uncultured Rhodovibrionaceae bacterium; assembly: GCA_964561005.1. GTDB lineage: Bacteria > Pseudomonadota > Alphaproteobacteria > Kiloniellales > Rhodovibrionaceae > CAZLNO01. The sequence goes on from CAZLNO010000016.1 coordinate 28,897, forward strand.
CCGAACCTCGCCGGCGCCGGGCTCGGGAACCGAGACCTCTTCCCACTTGAGGACGTCCGGTCCGCCGTGCTCGTGAATCTGGATGGCGTGGGTCATGACAGGTGCTGCTTCAAGAAGTCCATGGTGCGTTGGTTGGCGAGCTTGGCGGCTTCGGGATCGTAGTGTTCACCGCCCTCGCGGGCGAAGGCGTGGTCGTTGCCTTCGTAGACGTGGATGGTCACCTTTTCGTGGCTGCTCAGGCCCTCGCGAATCCTGGCCTGAGCGTCCTTCGGCACGAATTTGTCCTCGCTGGCCATATGCATCAACAACGGGGTGACGATATTCGTCGCCTCGCCCAGCAGGGCATCCAGGCCGACGCCGTAGTAGCTGACGTTGCAGTCGGCATCCGAGCGGGTGGCCATGAGATAGGCCAGCTTGCCGCCCAGGCAGTAGCCGACGCTGGCCGCCTTGCCGGTGCAGGTGTCCAGTTCGCGCAGGTGCCCGAGCGTGGTCTTCAGGTCCTCGACACCCTTGTCGACATCGAACTTGCCCATGAGGTCGAAGGCCTGCTGCCACTCCGCCTCGGTCTTGTCGGTGAGCTGGACGTTGGGCTGGATGCGCCAGAACAGGTCGGGGCAGAGAGCGACATAGCCCCGCGCGGCGAACTGATCGCAGAGCTCGCGCATCACGTCATTGACGCCGAAGATCTCCTGAATGACGACGATACCCGGCGCCGGCGTGGCGCTGGGCAGTGAAAGGTAGGCGCCGAAGCGCCCGTCGGGTCCCTTGATGTCGATATCGGACATGCGTTGCCCCCTGATTGCGTGAGCGTTCCTCGAGATGGGATGATCCCGGAAGGTGCGCGCACTTTAGCGCGCCGCGCCCGGTCTTGTCATGGGGCGGCGGCCTCATCCGGATAACGCCTCGCTCAGCGATTCCGGGGAGGTCAGCGGCAGGGAACAACTCGGCCCGCGACAGACGTAGGCCGTCGCGCGCCCATCCTCCTGTTTCTTGCCGGCGGCGGGATGGCTCTCCGGCAGGGCCCCCTCTGGAGCGACGACTTGCAGGATACGCTCGGGCAAACAGCGCGCTTGCACCGCGCGCAGCAAAGCATCGGTGTCCGCCTCGCCGTGCCGGCCGACGATGACCACCTGCAGCCCGCGGTGCAGCGTCTCCACGGCGTTCAACAGCGTCGCCAGCGGCACGAAGTTCCGCTCCAGCTCGCCAGCGAAGGCGCGGATCAGAGCTTCCGCCCGCTCGAGATAGCTGCTTTCGCCCGTCAGGTAGTGGAGCCGCGCCAGGGCCTCCAGCATCACGCCGTTGCCGCTGGGCTGGGCGCTGTCGTGCACCTGCTTGCCGCGCACGATGACGTCGTCGAGGTCGTCGGCGGTGGTGAAGTAGCCGCCGTTGGCCGCGTCCCAGAAGTGCCGGTCAGTTACCGCGACCCATTCCTTGGCCTGGTCCAGATACGCCGCCTCGCCGCTGTGCTCGAACAGCAGGACGGCGGCGCGGATCAGGCTGGCATGATCGTCCAGCGTGGCCGGATGCTGCAGCCGGCCGCGGCGCCAGCTATGCCGCGGACGGCCGTTCACCTGCATCCGGTGCTGGACGAAGGCGAAGGCCTGGCGGGCCGCCTCCAGCCAGGCGGGCTGGTCGAAGGCCGCTGCCGCCTCGGCCAGAGCGGCGATCATCAGCCCGTTCCAGTCGGCCAGAACCTTGTCGTCCCAGCCTGGGCGCACACGATGTTCGCGGCGTTGGAAGAGCCTGCATCGGCATTCGGTCAGGAGGGCCTCCTCGGCCGGGTCCAAGGGCTCCGGATGGTCCAGGCGATTCAGGATCGTCTTGCCTTCCCAGTTGCCCTCGGGTCGGACATCGTAGACCCGCTTGAACAGCGCGGCCTCGTCGGGCTCCAGGACGTCGTCGATTTCCTCCGCGGTCCAGACGTAGAACTTGCCCTCCTCGCCCTCGCTGTCCGCATCCAGCGTGGCGGCGAAGGCGCCGACGGACGTGCCGTCGTCGTCCTGCGCCATCATCTCGCGCAGCAGCCACCCGATGGTCTCCCCGGCCCGCTCACGGAAGAGATCATTGCCGGTGTCCTGCCAGGCCCAGGTCAGCAGCTCCAGGATCTGCGCGTTGTCGTAGAGCATCTTTTCGAAGTGCGGGACCAGCCAACGCTCGTCCACCGTGTAGCGCGCGAAGCCGCCGCCCAGATGGTCGTAGATGCCGCCCTGGCACATGCGCGTGAGCGTGAGCGTCACGGCGTCGCGGCAGGTGCTATCCTGGTTACGCCGCCAGGCGCGCCAGAGCAGCTTGAGGATTCCGGGCTGCGGAAATTTCGGCGGGCCGCCGAGGCCGCCGTTGCGGCGGTCGATGTTGTCGACCAGGCGCTGCGCCACCTCGTCGAGGACGCCGAGATCGATGCCGCCGGCGCTTTGCGGCTGCGCGAGCTGTTCCAGCGCGTCCTGCAGGGCGCTGACGTTTTTCTGCACCTTCTCGGGCTCCTCGCGATAAACCTGGGCGATCGCCTCCAGAACGCGCGGGAAGCCGGGCCGCCCGTACATGTCCGCCTTGGGAAAGTAGGTGCCGCCCCAGAAGGGCCTGCCCTGGGGCGTAAGGAACATCGTCAGCGGCCAGCCGCCATGCTGGCCCAGCAACGCCAGCGCCTGCTGGTAGATGGCGTCGAGGTCGGGGCGCTCTTCCCGGTCGACCTTGATATTGACGAAGTACTCGTTCATCAGCCGCGCAACCTCCGGGTCCTCGAAGGATTCGTGCGCCATGACGTGGCACCAGTGGCAGGCGGCATAGCCGACCGACAGCAGGATGGGCTTGTCCTCCGCTCGGGCCTTGGCGAAGGCCTCCGGACCCCAGGGGTACCAGTCGACCGGATTGGCCTGGTGCTGGAGCAGGTAGGGCGAGGTCTCCTGGGCCAGGCGGTTGGCGCCGGGGGTGTCGGTACGATCGGTCATGACGGCTCCTCGGGTCGCGACGGTCAGGCCCCGCGCGGTGGCATTCGTGAGCGTGAATCTCTATATGGGCGCGGCATGCGGGGGGTGTTCAACCACTCATGACCTAGGGATTCATGCCGAGATGAAGATTCGTGTCGACCTGGACTGCACGCCGGAGGAGGCGCGACGCTTCCTTGGCTTGCCGGACCTCACGCCGCTGCACGACGCGGCCCTGGGCGAACTGCAGGCGAAGATCGGAGAGGCGGCGCGGAACCTCGACCCGAACACCCTGATCCGGGCCTGGTTCCCCGCGGGCGGCCAGGCCTGGCAAAAGCTGCAGGAGGCGTTCTGGAAACAAATGGGCGAGGCCACGAGCGAGCGGGCGCGTGGTGGCCGGGACGAGGACGACAAGGGAACAAAGGCATGACGACGGCCGGAGACCCGCCGGGCTATTATCGCCGCCACGTGTTTTGCTGCGAGAACCAGCGGCCCGAGGGCCATCCGCGCGGCTGCTGCCGCGACAAGAACGCCACGCGCCTGCGCAACTACCTCAAGGCGCGGGTCAAAGAGCTGGGGCTGGCCGGCGTCCGGGTCAATTCGGCCGGCTGCCTGGACCGCTGCGAACTGGGTCCGACCATGGTCATCTATCCGGAAGGGGTGTGGTATCACTACCGCACGCTGGAGGACGCCGAGGAGATCCTGCAGACGCACATCCGCGCCGGCGGACGCGTGGCCCGTTTGATGCTGCATCCGGAGGACGAGGCGCCGCCCACCGCCTAGGCCGCGTTTCACGTGAAACATGTCGCCGCGCGAGACGATCTTCGCCCAGTCCACGCCGCCGGGCCGCGCCGGCATTGCCGTCCTGCGCCTTTCGGGCGCCGCCACCGGCGCCGCTGTCAGGGCGCTCACGGAGGCGGCCCTGCCGCCGGCTCGCGAGGCGCGGCTGCGCCGGTTCCGCGCCCCCGACCGCGAGGTCATCGACCAGGGACTGTTGCTGTGGCTGCCGGGGCCGCACAGCTTCACCGGCGAGGACATGGCCGAGCTGCACCTCCACGGCGGCCGGGCGGTGGTGCAGGCGGCCGTGGCCGCCCTGGCCCGGCAGCCGGGCCTGCGTCCCGCCGAACCGGGCGAGTTCACGCGCCGCGCCTTCGACAACGGCCGGCTGGACCTGGCCGAGGTGGAGGGGCTGGCCGATCTCGTCGCCGCCGACACCGCGGCCCAGCGCCGTCAGGCCCTGCGGCAGCTCGACGGTGCGCTGAGCGGCCAGGTGAGCGCCTGGCGGGCGCGTCTGCTGCGTGCGGCGGCGCATCTGGAGGCCGAGATCGACTTCAGCGACGAGGAACTGCCGAGCCGTCTGGCGCAGGAGGTACAGGATCAGGTCATGGCGCTGTCGGGGGAGATGGGCGCCGCGCTGGCCGACGACCGCCGCGGCGAGCGGCTGCGCGATGGCCTGGCCATCGCCATCATCGGCGCGCCCAACGTGGGCAAGTCCTCGCTGCTGAATGCCCTGGCCCGGCGTGACGCCGCCATCGTGGCCGATACCGCGGGCACCACGCGCGACGTCATCGAGGTGCACCTCGACCTGGGCGGCTATCCGGTCACCATCGCGGACACGGCGGGCCTGCGCGAGCTGGCGGCCGGGAGCGACGACATCGAGGCCGAGGGCATCCGACGCGCCCGCCAGCGCGCGGAGGCGGCCGACTTCAAGCTGGCGGTGTTCGACCTGACGGCCTCGAGTCCGCCGGACGGGGCGACGCGGGCCTTGCTGGACGTGGACAGCCTCGTGGTCTGGAACAAGTGCGACCAGGCCAGCTCGGCGCCTTTGGCGACTCTGGAGGGCCATCCGGCGCTCGCCGTCTCGGCGGCGACAGGACATGGTCTCGACCTGCTGTTAACGCGCCTGGAGGAGGCCGTGGCCGCGCGCCTCGGCTCGGGCGACAGCGCGCCCGCCATCACCCGCGTCCGCCATCGCGCGGCCATCGCCGACGCGCGCGCGGCGCTGGTGCGTGCTCTGGAGGCCGACCTGCCGGAGCTGGCCGCGGAGGACCTGCGGCTCGCGACCCGCGCGCTCGGCCGGATCACCGGACAGGTGGACGTGGAGGATCTGCTCGACGTCATCTTCAGCGACTTTTGCATCGGGAAATAGGTATGCGCCGGCCAGGCGCCGGTCTTTGACCTTGCCGCGCGGATCGGGCATAAATCGCGGCCATGGAACGCTTTGACGTCATCGTGGTGGGCGGCGGCCACGCCGGCTGCGAGGCGGCGGCCGCGGCGGCGCGGATCGGCGCGCGCACCCTGCTGCTCACCCACCGCCTGGACACCATCGGCGTGATGTCCTGCAACCCGGCCATTGGCGGCCTGGGGAAGGGCCACCTCGTGCGCGAGATCGATGCCCTCGACGGCATCATGGGTCGCGCGGCGGATCTGGCAGGCATTCAGTTCCGCGTGCTCAACCGCAGCAAGGGTCCGGCCGTGCGCGGCCCGCGCTGCCAGGCCGACCGCGGGCTGTATCGCGAGGCGGTGCAGGGCCTGCTGCGCGCGCAGCCGAACCTGACGCTCCGCGCCGCCGCGGTGGAGGACCTGGCGCTCGACGACGCGGGCCGCTGCGTCGGCGTGGTGACGGCGGCGGGCGAGACCGTCGTGGCGGGCAGGGTCGTGCTGACCACCGGCACCTTCCTGCGCGGCCTGATCCACATCGGAGACGAACGTATCGCCGCCGGGCGCGTGGGCGAGGGACCGGCGACCGGGCTGTCGGCGACGCTGGAGCGCGCCGGCTTCCACCTCGGCCGTCTCAAGACCGGGACGCCGCCGCGCCTGGACGGGCGCACGATCGACTGGGCCGGCCTGGAGGCGCAGCCTGGCGACGATCCGCCAGAGCCGTTTTCCGCCATGACCGAGGCGATCCCCAACCGCCAGATCGCCTGCCACATCACGCACACCACGTCGGCGGCACACGAGGTGATCCGCGCGAACCTGCATCGCGCGCCGATGTACTCGGGACAGATCGAGAGCAGCGGGCCGCGCTACTGTCCCTCGATCGAGGACAAGGTGGTGCGCTTCGCCGAGCGCGAGCGCCACCAGATCTTCCTGGAGCCGGAGGGTCTGGACGACGACACCGTCTATCCCAACGGCATCTCCACCTCGCTGCCCAGGGAGGTCCAAGCCGAGCTGCTGAGGCACATTCCAGGGCTCGAGCGTGCGGCCATCCGGCAGCCTGGCTATGCCATCGAGTACGACCACGTCGACCCGCGCGAACTGCATCCCTGGCTTGAGACGCGTCGCATTCCCGGGCTGTTCCTGGCCGGGCAGGTCAACGGCACCACGGGCTACGAGGAGGCCGCGGCGCAGGGCCTCGTCGCCGGTGCCGGCGCCGCGCTGCAGGCGGGGCAGCGGGCGCGGTCCTTCGTCCCGGACCGCACCGAGGCCTACATCGGCGTGCTGATCGATGACCTCGTGACCCGCGGCGTGAACGAGCCGTATCGCATGTTCACCAGCCGCGCGGAGTATCGCCTGCGGCTGCGCGCGGACAACGCCGACGAGCGGCTGACGGAATCGGGGGAGGCGGTCGGTCTCGTCGGCTCCGCGCGGGCAGGGCGGTATCGCGGCAAGGCGCGGACGCTGGGGGAGAGCCGCACGCTGCTGGAATCGCTGGTCGCCACGCCAAACGAGCTGGCGCGGGCCGGGTTTCACGTGAAACAGGATGGCGTGCGTCGCACGGCCTTCGAGCTGCTGCGCTTCCCCGGCATCGACGTGGCGGCCCTGGCCCGGGCCTGGCCGGAGCTGTCCGCGATACCGAAGGACATCGCCGAGCGGCTGGAGACCGATGCGCGCTACGCCGCCTATCTCGACCGGCAGGAGGCGGATATCCGGGCCTTCCGGCGCGACGAGGCGCTGGCGCTGCCCCCCGATCTCGATTACGGCGCGGTGCCGAGCCTGTCCGCCGAGGTTCGGGAGAAGCTGAGCGCCGCGCGGCCGGCGACGCTCGGCGCGGCGGCGCGGATTCCGGGGGTGACGCCGGCGGCCGTGGTGGCGTTGCTTCGCTATGTGCGGCGCGCCGACGGCAACGCGGCCGATGCCGCCTGAACGCCTGTCCGCCTACGACGCCGCGCGTTTCCAGGCGGACACCGGCGTTTCGGATGCCGCACTGGATCGCCTGCGCGTCTACCTGGATGTGCTGACGAAGTGGAACCGCGCGGTCAACCTCGTCGGGCGCGGCACGCTGGCGGACGCCTGGCGGCGCCACATGCTGGATTCGGCGCAGCTTATCCCCCTGCTGCCGCCGCCGCCCGGCGACCGGCCACGGCGGATCGTCGACCTCGGGAGCGGGGCTGGCTTTCCCGGCCTGGTGCTGGCGATCCTGGGCGCCGGCGAGGTGCATCTGATCGAGGCCGACCGCCGCAAGGCGACCTTCCTGCGCGAAGCCGCCCGGCAGACCGGGACGGACGTGCGTATCCACGCCGCGCGAATCGCGGATGCGGGCCCCCTGGCGGCCGATGTTGTGACCGCGCGGGCGCTGGCACGGCTGGCCGAGCTGCTGCGGCTGGCGGCGCCGTTCCTGCGGCCGGGCGCGATCGGCCTGTTTCCAAAGGGAGCGGGCGCGGCACGGGAATTGACCGAGGCGGAGAAAGCATGGAGACTGAGCGTCGAATGCTTTCCCAGCCGGAGCGATCCCCGCGGCACGATCCTACGGGTAGAGGTTCTTCAATCGTGAGCACACAAAGTCTTGATAGCGCGCCCGAGCCCCGCCAGGGCTCGCGGCGCGCCCGCGTCCTGGCCATCGCCAATCAAAAGGGCGGGGTCGGCAAGACGACGACGGCCATCAACCTGGGCACCGCCCTGGCCGCCTGCGAGCTGAAGGTGCTCGTGGTCGACCTGGACCCGCAGGGCAATGCTTCGACCGGCTTCGGGCTGACGCGGGGCGATCGCAGGCGCAACATCTACCGCCCGCTGCTGGAGGGCGCGCCCATCCGCGACTGCGTGCGTCCCAGTCAGGTGCCGGGGCTCGACCTGATCCCGTCGTCGGTCGATCTGGCCGGCGCCGAGGTGGAGCTGGTCGGCGCCGAGCAGCGCGAGACCCGCCTTCGCGAGACGCTGCGGCCGATCCTGCCGGACTACGACTATATCCTGATCGACTGCCCGCCGGCGCTGGGCTTCCTCACCATCAACGCCTTCGTGGCCGGCGACGCCGTTCTGGTCCCGCTGCAGGCCGAGTTCTACGCCCTGGAGGGGCTGAGCCACCTGTTGCGCACCATCGAGCGGGTGCGCCGCGCGTTCAACCCCGAACTGGAGATCCAGGGCGTCGTGCTGACGATGTTCGACAAGCGCAACAACCTCTGCGACATGGTGGCCAGCGACGTGCGGGACTACCTGGGCGACGTCGTCTTCGACACCATGATACCGCGCAACGTCCGCATCTCCGAGGCGCCATCGCATGGCAAGCCGGTGATCCTCTACGACATGCGGTGCAGCGGCGCCCAGGCCTACATCAAGCTGGCCGGGGAGATGCTGCGCCGGGAGAACGGCAAGACCGGCGAGCCCGCGCTGGCGGGCTGAGGCGCGCGCGAGGGACCTTCGGGCATCACGGGGCGGGACGGGGATGAGCGACAGCAAACGGCGGAACCTGGGCCGCGGGCTCGCGGCCCTTATGGGCGACGAGGACGCGGATCAGGAACCGGCGGCGCAGCCGTCCCGCGGCGCGCGAGAGGTGCCGATCGCGGACCTGTCTCCCAATCCCTATCAGCCGCGGCGCGACTTCGACGAGGAGGCGATCGATTCCCTCGCGGAATCGATCCGGGTCCAGGGCCTCCTGCAACCGATCCTGGTGCGCCCGCGCGATGACGGGGCGGACGGCTACGAGATCGTCGCCGGCGAGCGGCGCTGGCGCGCGGCGCAGCGGGCGCAGCTCCACGAGGTGCCGGTGCTGGTGCGCGAGCTCTCCGAGCGGGAAACGCTCGAGATCGCCATCGTGGAGAACGTCCAGCGCCGCGACCTGAGCCCCCTGGAAGAGGCGGAGGGCTATCGCCGCCTGATGGAGGAGTTTCAGCACAGCCAGGACGAGCTGGCCCGCGTGGTGGGCAAGTCGCGCAGCCACATCGCGAACATGCTGCGCCTGCTGCAGCTTCCGGAGCCGGTCAAGCGCCTGGTGGAAAGCGGCGGCATCTCGGCGGGCCATGCCCGCGCGCTGCTCAATGCCGAGGACGTCGAGGCCCTGGCCACGGAGGTGGCCGAGCGCGGGCTCTCGGTGCGCGAGACGGAGAAGCTGGCGCAGCAGGTGAAGGAAGCGACCAGCGGCCGGAAGGGCGGGGGCGGCCGGCGGCGTCATGCCGGCCCGGTCAAGGACGCCGATACCCGCACCCTGGAGGACGATCTCTCGGCCGCCCTGGGTTTGAAGGTGACGCTGAACCCTCGGGCGCGGGGCGGGGAGCTGACCATCGAGTACGCCACGCTCGACCAGCTCGACGAGGTTATTGCCCGCTTGCGCCAAACGCCGATGGCGATCGCCTCCGGGGAATAGGCCGGCGGGTCACCGCCCCCCACGGCGGCGAGGCGAGCGGTGCGCGATCTCCATCAGGGCGCGCGCGCTGATCGCCCGCGCCGGCAGGCCCGTCGACTTCACTCGCCCCTCCGCATCCAGCAGCCGGTCCAGGGCCCGGCCGAGCAGCGCCGGCGTCCAGGCTTCGGCCTGCGCCTTGAAGCGCGGCTTGTGCTTCCAGAACACCCGCGGGCGCAGCCGGTCCATGGCGGCCTCCACCGCCTCGCCACTGCCCACCACGAGGTGCAGCCGCTGAAAGTGGCGGGCGGCGGCGCGCAGCGGCTGCACCGGGTTGACGCCCTCCTGCATGGCCCGGTCGAAGGCGCGCTCCAGCTCCGGCAGGTTACCGTCGGCGCAGGCCAGCGCGATGTCGTCCAGCGTCAGGGCCGCGGTATCGCCGACGCAGGCCTGAACGTCCGCGAGCTCGATCCGGCCGCTGCCCTTGTAGAGCGCCAGCTTCTCCAGCTCGCCGCGGGTCACCATGCGGTCGCCGCCGAGGTTGGCCGTCAGGGTCTCCAGCGCCTCGCGCGAGATGTCGAGGCCCTGGGCCTTCAAGGTCTCCTGGACCAATCCCGCCAGGCTGCGCGCGTCGTCGCGGTAGCAGGCCAGCGCCGCGCCGCGCTTCGCCTTCTCGAAGGTCTGGCGCAGCTTGGAGCGCGCCTCCAGGTCGCCGGCCTCCACGATGACCAGGCCGTCACCCACGGGATCGTCCAGAAAAGCCGTCACGGCCGGCGTCAGGCCGTCGTCGCCGTCGCGGATCAGCACCGCCCGGCGGCCGCCACCGAAAGCCATGGCCGCGGCCTCGTCCGCGATCAGCGCGGGCTCCTTGGCGACGCGGGCAGCGGATAGATCCGCCACCCGAAAAGGGTCGGCCGGATCGTCGACGACCGATTCGATCAGGGCGGCCACGCGCTCGCGCACCAGCCCCTTGTCCGGGCCGTGGACCAGAACGGCCCGCATCCCCGGATCGGGCTGGCGGACGAATCTGTCAGCCTGTTTTGGTGAAATCTTCATCGAATACCGAGAATTATCGAAACAAGAGTTTCCTCGCGGAAGTTGCGTGAGCCGCGCCGGTCCGCGGCCGGCGAACCCGACGCAAGGTGCAAGCCACGTCCGACCATGGCGATACCACAAACACCCGGCGGTGCGAAAACACCAGCGCACGGCGCGGCGACATCGCTGGACGGAGGCCCGCGGCCATGATTGCACGCAGTTATGAAGTTTACGGTCACGACGGGGCGCGCTGGCTGATCGATTCCATCCACGATGACAAGCAGGACGCCATTCGCCGCTGCGAGGAGTTGGCGGCCGACCTCACCAGCGCGTATGTGCGACTCCAGGTCTGCGAAGAGGGACGGTTCCAGAACCGCGCCGTGGTCGTCCACGAACAAACCTGTGCGCGTGGCGGCGAACCGGCCATCCGCGTGCAGCCGATCGACGAGGCGCCCTACTGCCAGCGCCAGATCGACTACTACCTGCTGCGGGCGCGCCGTGTCGTCGCCCGCCTGCTGCGCCCCTTTCTGGATCGCGAGCAGATCACGGTGCTGGAGCTGATGCACGACTACGGGCGGCTGCGCCGCTTGCTCCGCGACGATCGCGCCTATCCCCAGGCCCTCGCCCGGGTCGCCGCCATCCAGGCGCACGAGGCCGGTGTCACAACGGCGCAGCGCAGCGCGGAGATCGACCGCGTCGTCGAGACGGTGGTGCGTCGGGCGCGTTACGATCAGTCGATCGATGCCCTGGTCCGCGTGCTGGAGGTGGGGGAGGGGTTGTCGGCGCTCTGGGCCGAGCTGCCGGCGGACACCAGTCCATCCGAGCGCATCGTCAAGACGCAGGCCACGTTGGCGCGCTACCTGCGCCAGCGGCCAGGCTGGCCGGCGAAGCTTGCCGCGTTGCTGGAGCTGCGTCTCCGCGACCATGGCTCGCCGGAGGCCGTGGAAACGCTGGACGGTGCCATCGCCGACCTGCTGGAAAGCCGCGAGGCCCTGCGCGAGATCCTGGGTGCCGGCGCCAACCTGGCGGAGGCGCTTTGCATGCGCATCCGCCTTGCGCGCGGTCAGCTGCCGGACCCGGAGGGTGACGGCGGGGGCGACGTGGTGGCGCTGCTCGCCGCCGCCATGCCGGACCTGCCTCAGGCGCGCGAGGGCGTGCTGGGCACCGTGGCGAAGGCGTTGGCGACGACGCGGCCGCTGACCCGGCAGGGCGGGACGGCCGAAGCCGTGGCCTTCGAGCGGGTCGTCGCCGCGCTCACCAGCGTCGGCGGGCTGGTCGGCGGGCCCGAGATGGCCGACGCCGTGACCCGCCGCGCCCGCACGGTCCACGCCCGCGACGACGAGGACCTGCCGCCGGCGGAAGGCGTGAAAACAGTGACCCGCATGCTGGAGCCCAGGTCCGCCCAGGTGGGCTACCTCCTCGCCCTGGCCGCCTCGCCGTTCGGGCGACGGCATCGGGTGATCATGCTGAAGATCCTGGCCGGCACCCTGAAGGGTCTGACCGGCCGCCAGTCGCTGCTGTCCGCGGGGCAGGAGACGGACCCCGAGGTGTCCAGGGAAATGGTCGAAGAGCTGAAAAGCCACATCGCGGCGCTGGAGGCGGCAAACAGGCAGGACGCCTGAAGCCGGACACCAGTTCGGCGACCGTGGTGCCGCCCCCGAGGTCACCCCGCCAGCCGGTCCGCGCGCAGCCGATGTCGAGCGCCGGTGAGGCGGATCACGCCGCCCGTGACGGCGGCAACGGCGCCCAGGCCCGTGCCGCCGGCGATCAGGAACATGATCAAAAGCTGATACTTCGTCGCCTCGACCGGGTCGACGCCGGAGAGAATCTGGCCCGTCATCATGCCGGGGAGCGACACCAGGCCGGTGGCCGCCATGGCGTTGATGGTAGGCATCAGCGCGCCGCGCAGCGCGCCGCGGCTGAGCGGACGCAGCGCCTCGAACCGGGTGCAGCCGAGCGCGAGCTGTGCCTCGATGGCGGAGCGCTCCCGCCCCACCGCGCTGGTCAGCGTGTCGAGGCCGAGGGCGATTCCCGTCATGCTGTTGCCCAGCACCATGCCGAGAATCGGCACGGCGAAACGAGGATGATACCAGGGGTCCGCCTGAAGCTGGGTAGCCAGGGCGAACATCGTGACCGCCAAGGCGGCGGCGGCCATGCAGCCGACGCCCAGGCCGTAGGACCACCAGCCCTGGAACCGGTACTGCTGTCGGGCGACGATCTCGCGTCCGGCGAACAGCACCATGGCCAGGGCCACACCGCCCGTCAGCCAGGGCGAGACGGTGGCGAAAAGCGCCTTGAGGACGAATCCGACCGCCAGGAGCTGCACCACCATGCGCGCCGCCGCGATGGCCAGGCGCCGCTCCAGATCGAGCCGCAGGGCCAGCGACAGCGCGCCGTTGATGAACAGCAGCGTGCCGGCCAGGAAGAGGTCGGTGGCCTCGAGGGCGATGTAGCCGTTCATGCTGCTCGGAGCTGTCCGTGGTCGAGATAGAGGCGACGGTCGCCCACCCGGCCCGCCTGCGGGCCGTCGTGGGTGACCCAGAGCACCGCAAGGCCCGCGCGGCGACGCGCCGTCACCAGATCCTCGACGGCCGTCGTCATCTCCGGGTCCAGCGCCGAGGTCGGCTCGTCCAGCAGCAGCACCACCGGCTGGTTGGCAAGCGCGCGCAGCAGGGCGAGCCGCTGGCGCTCGCCGGAGGACAGCCGGCTGACCGGCCAGTCCCGGACCGCCGCCGGCAATTTCAGCCGGCCCAGCTCGGGCGCCACGGCGGCCCAGTCGCGGAAATGCGCGCCCACGGTCGCGGCCCACCAGCCCGCGTCCGTGGCCAGGCAGCCGACCCGCCGGCGCCACTCCGGCGCGGGGATATCCTCCCGCGCGACACCTTCCAGCGTCACCTCGCCGGAACTCGGATCGAGGTCCGCGATCGCGCGCAGCAACAGACTCTTTCCGCTGCCTGAGGGGCCTTGAAGCGCGATGCATTCGCCCGCGTGAAGGTCAAGGTCCACAGGCGCGAGACCTCGTACCTTCAGTCCGCGCACGCGCAACATTGTCCTCGGATGCTCCCCGCTCCGCGGGTCGTCACGCGCCGAGCAAACCGGCCGACGCGGCAAGGTGGCGGGGCGGCGTGCTGCCTACGCCACCACGTTGACGATGCGGTTCTTGACCACGATGACCTTGCGCGGGTCCTTCTCGCCCAGGGCGCGGCGCACCGCGGGCTCGGCCAGCGCGGTCTCCTGCGCCCGGGACTCCTCCGCGTCGCGGGGCAGGGTGATCGTGGCGCGCTTCTTGCCATTGACCTGGACGGCCACGGTGACGGTGTCCTCCACCGTCAGCGCGGGGTCGGCCTGCGGCCAGTCCTTGTGAACCAGCATCTCGGCGTGGCCCAGCCGCTGCCACAGCTCCTCGGCCAGGTGCGGCATCATGGGGGCGAGCACGCGGACCAGGTACTCCGCCGCCTCGCGCTGCGCCCAGCGGTCGGCCGCATCGGCCGGCCGGAATCCGGCCAGCGCGTTGGTCAGCTCGTAGATGCGGGCCACCGCCTTGTTGAAGTGGAAGCGGTCGACGTCGCCGGAGATGGCCGTTACCGCCTTGTGCACCGTGCGGCGCAGCGCCTGGGCCGGCTCGGAAAAGGTTTGTGGAACGTCGGCGCCGGCGGGCGGCAGTTCGGGAACCATCTCGCTGACGAGACGCCAGACGCGCTGGACGAAGCGGTGGGCGCCCTCCACGCCGGCCTCGGTCCACTCCATGTCGCGGTCCGGCGGGCTGTCGGAGAGCATGAACCAGCGCGCGGTGTCGGCGCCGTAGGCCTCGATGATCTCCGTCGGGTCGATGGTGTTCTTCTTCGACTTGCTCATCTTCTCGACCCGGCCGCGCGTGACCGCCCGTCCGGCCGAATCCACAAGCCCGCCGTCCGGCCCCTTGCGCACCTCGCCCGGCGCCAGCCACTTGCCGTCGGCGCTCTTGTAGGTCTCGTGGCAGACCATGCCCTGGGTGAACAGCCCGGCGAAGGGCTCGTCCACGCCCAGGTAGCCGCACTGCTTCAAGGCCCGGGTGAAGAAGCGCGCGTAGAGCAAGTGGAGCACGGCGTGCTCGACGCCGCCGATGTACTGGTCCACCGGCAGCCAGTAGTCCACGTCCTGGCGGTCGAAGGCGGTGTCCGCCCGCGGGCTGCAGAAGCGGGCGAAATACCAGGACGATTCGACGAAGGTGTCGAAGGTGTCCGTCTCCCGCAGCGCCGCGCCGCCGCACCTCGGGCAGGTCGTGTGCTTCCAGGTGGGGTGGCGATCCAGCGGATTGCCCGGCGCGCTGAAGTCGATGTCCTCGGGCAGCGTGACCGGAAGCTGGTCGCGCGGCACCGGCACGATGCCGCAGTCCTGGCAATGGACGACGGGAATCGGGCAGCCCCAGTAGCGCTGGCGGCTGACGCCCCAGTCGCGCAGGCGGAACTGCACCTTGCCCTCGCCGCGGCCCGCGGCTTCCAGCCGCTCGATCGCCCGGCGCTTGGCCTCTGGCACATCGAGGCCGTTCAGGAACTCGCTGTTGATCAGCGTGCCGTCGCCGACATAGGCCTCGTCCCCGATCTCGAAGGTCTCGGGGTCGCCGTCCGGGGGCAGCACCACGGGGATGACGTCCAGCCCGCAGGCGCGGGCGAACTCCAGATCGCGCTGATCGTGCGCCGGGCAGCCGAAGATGGCGCCGGTGCCGTATTCCATCAGCACGAAGTTGGCGACGTAGAGCGGCAGCTCCTTGCCCGGGATCAGCGGGTGCTTGCAGCGCAGACCGGTGTCGTGGCCCTTCTTCTCGGCGCGCTCGATCGCCTCCTCGCTGGTGCCCATGCGCTCGCACTCCTGCAGGAAGGCGCGCAGGCCGGGGTCCTTCGCCGCCAGTTCCTCGCTCAACGGATGGTGCGGCGACAGCGCGCAGAACGTGGCGCCGAACAGCGTGTCCGGCCGGGTACTGAAGACCTCCAGGCTGTCATGGCGCGAATCGATGGGGAAGAACACCCGCGCACCCTCGCTGCGGCCGATCCAGTTGCGCTGCATCAGCCGAACCTTGTCCGGCCAGCGCTCCAGATCGTCCAGGGCGTCCAGCAGCTCCTGCGAAAAGGCGGTGATGCGGAACATCCACTGCGGCAGCTTGCGCTGCTCCACCGGCGCGCCGGAGCGCCAGCCCTTGCCGTCGATCACCTGCTCGTTGGCCAGCACGGTCTGGTCCACCGGGTCCCAGTTGACCCAGGCCTCCTTGCGGTAGGCCAGCCCGGCCGCCCGGAAATCCAGGAACATCGCCTGCTCGTGCGCGTAGTACTCCGGGTCGCAGGTGGCGATCTCGCGCGACCAGTCGATCGACAGCCCCATCGACTTGAGCTGCTCGCGCATGGCGTCGATGTTCTGGTAAGTCCATTGGCCGGGATGCACGCCGCGGTCCATCGCCGCGTTCTCCGCCGGCAGGCCGAAGGCGTCCCAGCCCATGGGATGCAGCACGTTGTAGCCCTGCGCCCGCTTGTAGCGCGCCACCACGTCGCCGATCGTATAGTTGCGCAGGTGGCCCATGTGGATGCGCCCCGAGGGGTAGGGGAACATCTCCAGGACGTAGTACTTGGCGCGCCCGGGGTCGCGATCGACCTCGAAACACCTGGCCTCTTCCCAGGCGCGCTGCCACTTCGTCTCGGTTTCCTTGACGTTGTATCGGCTCATCGGCGGTTCGCGTGCTCGCGGCGTTGTCCGTGGAGGCGGCGGCTACTGGGCCGTGGCGACCCGCAGTTGCCGCGCCCGGGTGAGGATGGCGTTCTCCAGCTCGGTCGCCGTCTTGGACTCCACCTTGGCGTCGACCCAGGCGCCGTCGCGCCGCACCTGCCGGAAGACCGCGGCGCGCAGGCCGTCGGCGCGCAGGTCGCGGCCGAGGATGTAGACGTTGACCTTGAAGCGCTCGCCCTGGGTCTCCGGCGGCGCGTACCAGTCGGTGATGATGACGCCGCCGAAGGGATCGGCGGAGGACAGCGGCATGAAGGACACGGTATCCAGCGAGGCGCGCCAGAGAAAGGAGTTGACGCCGATCCCGCCGCCGCCCGCGCCGCCCTCGGTGGGGCCGCCGCCGCCGAACAGGTTGGCCAGGCCACCCCCGGTGACGCTGCCGAACTTCTCCTGCGGCGACTGCTCGGGATCGCCCGTGGTCTTGATCTCGCGCGAGGTCAGCGGATCGCTGTCGTCCTTCGCCGGGCCGCAGGCGCTCAGGGCGAGGGCGCCGGCCGTGGCCAGCGCAAGCGCTTTCAAGTGTGCCGTCATGGCGTAAATAGCTCTGCTCCGAATCTTCGCCGCGCATGTCCGCGCCTGCGCGCGCCGGCTCGTCCAAGCCGTCGGGCGCATATTTGCCGCTTCGCGTCCGCGACGCAAGGGTCGGCGGCGATCTCAACGCGGCCAGCCGAAAGCCTCCAGAAGGTCCGGCCCCACGATGCGCGCCGCGCGGGCCTGCTGGTCGTGCGTGTAGACCTCGCGCCACTCGTCCAGGCTGCCCTTGCGGAGATGCACGTCCTTTGCCTCGGCATCGCGCGCGAACGCCGCCGGGTCGATGTCGTAGAACGCCAGAGTACGCGAAAAATAGCCGTCCGGGTCGGTGCGAAAGCCCTCGAAGGTCTGGAACAGCACCTGGATCGGCTGGTCGGGGTCGTCGTGGATGCGCCGCCAGCCCTGCATGAAGTCCGCCGCCAATGGCAGGTAGTGGTCGATGCACCAGTCCAATAACCCCTCGAAGCCGCCGTTCAGCACCTTCGCCGGCGGGCAGCTTTGTCGCCACAGCGGGCCGAGCAGGGTCTTGGAGATGTCGTCGCGCACGAAGTGCGCCCAGGACAGCGTGGTCTGCCGCGGGTCGCGCAGGTGGACCACCAGACGGTCGATCCCGGCGGCGGTCAGCGTCGCCACGTTGTCGGCGGTGGGCGCCAGGTGCTCCTTGCTGATGATGCCGCCGCCGGCCAGCTCCTGGACCCGGTGCGGCACCGCGAGGCAGTGCGGGAACAGTCCGATCGAGAGATGGCACTGCGCCATGCCCAGCCCCTCGGCCAGGCGGTTCCAGATGCTCTCGCTGGCGGACTTCGGGATGGTGTTGATCAGGATCGGCGGCAGGCCCCGGCGGCGCGCCGCGTCCCGCCGCCCGGCGAAGGCCTCGGGGTCCAGGCGCAGCGGATTGATCGGCAGCTTCAGCCCGGCGACGATCTCGCGCGCCCGCTGCGAACGCTCGGCGGCCAGCAGCAGATTGACCAGCCCGGCCTGCAGGCCAAGCACGCCCGGCTGCTCCGCGCAGAGGCTTTCATAGCCCTTGATGGCATGGTCCAGATAGGCTTCCGCCTGGATATCGTCGCCCTCCAGGTAGGCGATCGAGGCCAGCATCGACAGCGCCGGAGGGTGGTGCGGGATCGCGCTGACCAGCCGCTCGTAGATGCGCTTGGCCTCCTTGATCTCGCCGGCCTGGTGATGCCGGTAGGCCATGTGCAGCGCCTCTTCGGGCGTGATGCGCCGCTGGCTTTGCTGTGTCTGTCGGACCACAGAGCCGCCCTTTTCTGGCCGATGACGGAGTGCGGCGGAACCGCCGCGCGGCCAAGGGACGCTACGGAAATTCCGAGGTTGGCGCAAGCGCCGGCGCGGTGCGGCCTTGCCGCGGCGCACACTGTGGCGACAATGACACAGATGGGGGTAATTTGACACAAAGCGCGCTTCCCGCGCTTGACCGAGGGTCGGGAATTGGGTGGTTTGGCAGCCGTGGTTCGGGTCAAGATCCGGACGGCTTCGGGGGCTCTTCGTCTGGGGTGATCGGGATAATCGCCGCAACGGCGGACGATCGCCGCAGAAGGGGGCTTCTCTCTGTCGCTTTCACACGCGGTGACAGATGGAAGAAATAGGAGAGGATAAGGAAATGAAGAGGGTTCTCTACGCCACGACGGCGATTGTGGGCGCCAGCCTCGTCGCCACCAGCGCGCAGGCCGCCGAGGGTATCAAGATCGGCCTGTCGGGCTTCATGAACACCTACTACGGCATCAGCAGCCGCGACGCCGACGACGATTCCGGCAACATCAACGATCAGAACGTCAGCCACTTTCAGGACGCGACGATCAACTTCATCGGCTCGACCACGCTGGACAACGGCATCGAGGTCGGCGCCCGCTTCGAGCTGGAGTCGTTCGGTCACCCGGGCGACGAGCAGTTCATGTGGTTCTCCGGCGAGTTCGGCGAGATCACGCTGGGCGGCCACAACTCCGCCGCCTATCGCCTGTCGTTCGACGCCGGCCCGCCGAACTTCTCTTCGGGCATCCCGATCAACACGGGCTGGATCAACACCTTCATCCCGGCGCCGAGCGGCTACTTCACGCAGTTCCGTTCGCCGTCGCTGTCGACCTCGATCGACACCCACAACGACGCGAACACCGTGGGCTACATCACCCCGCGCATCGCCGGCTTCAAGTTCGGCGCGAGCTGGACGCCGGAGACCGGCGGCACCGGCGCCGGCCAGTTCGGTCCCGTCCAGGAGGAGATCCAGTTCAACAACGCGATCTCCGTGGGTGCGAGCTTCGTGCAGGACTTCCAGGGCGTCGGCTTCTCGGTCGCGGCCGGCTATAACCGTGCGTTCGAGCCGGACGCTGGTGGCCCAGCCATCTCCAACGGCCTGGGCGCGCAGGCCGGCGGCACGAATGACCGCGAGCAGTTCATGGCCGGCATCGGCCTGAGCTACGCGGGCTTCAGCGTCGGCTTCGACTGGGCTAACGAGGAGCACGACGTGGCCCCGGGCTTCCAGTCCGCCGAGGGCAACGCCTACTCCGCCGGCGTGGCCTACAGCACCGGCCCCTGGACGGCCTCGGTCGACTGGCTCGGATCGCGCATCGAGGGCGATCCGACGGTCAGCGCCGATGACGAGGTGGACGCCATCAAGGGCGGCCTGGACTATGCGCTCGGCCCGGGAATCACCCTCTCCGGTTCGCTCGTCTACGCCGACTGGGAAGAGGAGAACGGCGACGACCTCGACGCGGTCGCCGGCGTGCTGGGCACGACTGTCACCTTCTAAGGTCTCGGTCGGCCGAAACGGTCGGTCATCCGATCGGGAAGGGGGGCTTCGGCCCCCCTTTCTCGTTGAGCGGCCGAGCGGTTCGCCGCCGGGATCCGTTGGTCGTCTCTTGAAGGCGCGGCGCGGGCGCGCTACTCAAACGCCGCAAAGTGAACACGGACATATCGCAAGGGTTCGCGCATCCATGCCCGGCGTCATCTGGCTTGCTTCCTATCCGAAGTCGGGCAACACCTGGCTTCGCGCCTTCCTGGCGAACTACTTTCGCAATCCGGACAAGCCGCTGCCGATCAACGAGCTGTATCAGTTCGCCTTCGGCGACGGTTTCCTGATCAACTACGAGAAGGTCAGCGGCAAGCCGAAGGAGGAACTGACCGAGGACGAGATCCGCCGGCTGCGCCCGCGGGTGCACAGGTGGTGGGCCAGCCAGCCGAACGACACCGCCTTCGCCAAGACGCACAACATGGTCGGCATGGAGGGCGGCGTGCCGATCATCACGCCGGAGGCGACGGTCGGGGCGGTCTATGTCGTGCGCCACCCGCTGGACGTGGTCGTCTCCTACGCCCACCACTATCAGATCGACTACGACGAAGCGGTCAGCGACCTCTGCGAGGAGTACAAGGTCATTCCCGGCGAGGACGGCAAGAAGATCCCGGACTTCATCGGCTCCTGGACGCAGCACGTTCGCACCTGGACGGAGACGCCGGGCCTGAACCCGCACGTCATGCGCTACGAGGACATGCGGCACAAGCCGGGACCAACCTTCCGCGGGCTGGTCAAGTACCTCGGCGTGCCGCTGGTCGCCAACCGACTGCGCAAGGCGATCAAGTTCACCTCCTTCGAGGAACTGGCCAAGCAGGAGCAGCGCGAGTCCTTCAACGAGGCGCGCCCGGACGGCAAGTCGCCGTTCTTCCGCAGCGGCCGCAGCGGCCAGTGGCGCGAGCTCCTGTCCCCGGAGCAGGTCGAGCGCATGGTCTCGGCGCACGGCGAGGTCATGGGCCGCCACGGCTATCTCGACAAGCACGGCAAGCCGGTCTAGGCCAGGAGCATGGACGGCGAGACCCTGACCCCGGAGGCCATCGGCGCCAACCTGGCCGACGTGCGCGCCCGCATCGCCGAGGCGGCGCGTGCCGTCGGCCGTGACCCGGAATCCGTGACGCTGGTGGCGGTGACGAAGAAGAAGGACGCGGCGGCCGTGCGCGCCGCCCTCGCCGCGGGCCACCGGCGCTTCGGCGAAAACCGGGTGCAGGAGGCGCAGGCGAAGTACCCGCCTCTGAAGGCCGAGCATCCCGACCTGCGATTGCACCTGCTGGGCCCGCTGCAGACGAACAAGGCGGCGGACGCGGTGGCGCTGTTCGACGTCATCGAGACCGTCGACCGGGAAAAGATCGCCCGCGCGCTGAAAAAAGAGATGGACCGGCAGGACCGGCGACCGTCGCTCTTCGTCCAGGTCAACACCGGCGAGGAGCCGCAGAAGGCGGGCGTGCCGCCGGCCGAGGCCGAGGCCTTCGTCGCCTGGTGCCGGGGCGAGCTGGACCTGCCGGTTACGGGGCTCATGTGCATCCCGCCGGTGGACGAAGAGCCCGCGCTGCATTTCGCCTTGCTGGCGGAAATGGCCCGACGGGCGGGCTTGCCGGAACTGTCCATGGGCATGAGCAGCGACTTCGAGACGGCCGTGCGCCTTGGCGCCACCTCGGTCCGGGTGGGCACGGCGATCTTCGGCGCGCGCCCCCGGGCGTGACAAGGCCC
>CAZLNO010000017.1:0-45225 GCA_964561005.1 uncultured Rhodovibrionaceae bacterium
CCGACGGTCGCGCGCCTTCAGCAGAAGTCGCTCGACCCGGCCGCCGCCGACCACGGGCCAACGCAGGATCTCCTCGATGTCCGCCTCGCTCGCGTAGGCGTACCAGATACCCTCCGGGTAGATGACCATGGTCGGGCCGAACTCGCAGAGGTTCAGGCAGCCGGCGTGGTTGATGCGCACATGGCGCAACCCCAGGGCCATCGCCCGCCGGCACATGTAGTTGCCACAGCCTCCGGGCGTTCTTGTCCGCGCAGCAGCCGCGGCGGTGCCCCGTGGGCCGCTTGTTCACGCAGCAGAAGACGTGGACGTCGTAGACCAGCTTCGGGTCGTCCGGCCTGCGCGCCATTGCCTCCTCCGCCGGCCCGCGGTGGGCCGGGCCTTCAGGTGCCGAGCTGCCGCGCGGCGCGGGGGTCCGGCGCGCCCACGCGCTCGAAGAGGTGGCCGCTCAGGCCGCCCAGCGCGAGCCAGAAGGCCGCGTTGGTCGCCAAGGACACGACCACGAAGGACGCCGCCAGGTGCGCCGGCAAGGCACTGTCGTGCTCCCCCGGTATCGGCGCGCCCAGAAGGTGCGGCACCAGGAGCAAACCCGCGCCCGCGGCCTTGACCAGCCCCCGCGGCGCGAAGACCAGCGCCGCCAGACCGCCGGCGGTGCAGACCACCGTCAGCAGCCACCACGCCTGGCGCGCGCCGAGGTCGGCCGCCGGCGCGCCAGGCAGCTCGGGCGGCAGGCCCAGGGCCGGCGCCAGATGGAACACGCCGAACCCGGCCAGCCCCCAGAGCAGCCCTTCCCGCCAGTCGCAGCGTCCGCGCAGCGCCAGCGCGGCCGCGAGCAGCAGGCCGAAGCCGATCGCCACGATGATGTTGGTGATGAAGGTGAAGAACCAGCGCTCGGCGCCGTCGCTCGGCGCCCACGCGGGCGTTTCCGCGCCGCTCGCGACAGTCCCGTGCTCGTGCCCCGCGCCGGCCTCGCCGCCGTGCTCGTGGCCCGCCGCCTCGTACTGCTCGGCCTGCAGCACCAGCGGCACGGCCGCGACCGCCTGCAGCCCCGTCAGGATCGCGCCCGCCAGGAGCCCGGCCACGATCGCCGTCATGAAGATGCGCTTGATGATCATACCGATCTCCCGCTCGAGCGCGCCGCCGTCGGCGCGGCAACCGGCCGCGGTCCCGGAGCGCGCGTCGCTGGCGGGCGGCGCGCGCTCCGGGACGCGCCCTCGGGCTAGTGGCAGGGGAAGGCCAGCACGTGCCGGCCGTCGTGCGCGGCGTTGTGCAGCACCTCCGACCCGGCGAAGCCCGCCCCCGCGATAAAGACCACGCCAAGAAAGACCGCCAGGGCGACGCCGACGGCCAGGTTCATCCGGGACCCGGCGGCGGCCGGGGCGTGAGACGACGATGGATGGCTGCTCAGCATCTGTTTCTCCTTTTCCTTCGTTGCCGGCTTCGTTGCTCCCGTGCCGGTCCGGCGACGCGGCGGCTTTGCCGCAAGGCCGGGCGGCGGTCACCCTCTAACTCTTCTCCACGGTACAGCTTGCCAGTCCGTCCGCGAACTCTTGCCGGTCCAGGTTGCGGCCGAAGGAACTCGCGATAGCGCCGCAGGCCGCCGAAGAGGTCGTCGCGCGAGGGCACCTCCAGCGCCACGGTCTCCACCCGCGCCCGACCCTCGGGCAGGCGCGCCGCGGCCTCGCGCACCCGCCCCAGGTCACGGTCGCCGATATCCACCGCCAGGGCGTGGAAGGTGGGCCCATCGGCATCGAGCTGCGCCAGCGTCTCGGCGATGACGTCCGCCCCGGCCTTGCCGATGCCCAGGAGATGCACGGCGAAGGGGACGGTGGGCTCCTTGCCGATGCGATGAATACCGCGCTTGAGCGCGTCCAGCTTGCGCTGCTCAAGCCGCTCTTCCATGCTCGTCGCCATCTTCGCCTCCCTGCAGTCCGCGCCGACGCGCGGCGTTTGTAGCGCGCAAACAAAAACCCCACCGCAACGCGCGTCACGACTTTGGCCGTTCGCGCCTTCGCGATGGGGCGGCACTGCCCTATCGAATTTTTACCGAGACAACCACATGGCGGCCATTTTAATAGGCCGCACTTCCTGATTTCGAGGCATCATTGCCCCGGCCAACTTTTGCGTCACACGGAAGAACCGCGACGCACTTCGCGTAGATTGGCCGGTATCTGAAACCAAGTCAATCAATATTTGCTGGCGGGCTATTTTGCACCGCGAAGCGATCTGTTCACCCGCGCGCTAGGCCCGCCAGAAGCCACTGAGAAGATGGTGCCGGGTCTCCTCGGCAAGGGCGTCGTTCCAGCCCTCGACATGCTCGGCCATGCGCCGCAGCGCCGGCGCCCCGCCGAGGCGGAAAACCTGCGCCCCCGTCCGCCGCACCAGTTCGGTGCCCTCGGGATGGCGGCGCACCGCCTGGCGCAGCCCGGCCAGCACCAGGCGCTCGCCGCTGGGGCCGCTCAGGGCCTGACGCGCCAGCGCGTGGGCTTGATCGCCCGTGGTGGCCCACGTCTGCCTCGAATCGGGAGTCATGACTCGCCGTCCTCAGGGGCGCATTCGCCTGGGCGGCCGTCGCGGCGCGGCCGGCGGCCGCCCCTGCCTGCGGCGTCAATGATGTCACCGCCACCCGGCGCCGGCAACATGCGCCGGCGGCCTTCGACAGGGCCCTCGGTTCGACGCCGCCCGCCATCCCAGTGTTGTCGCTGAACGCGGGAAATCGCATGCGGCACAAGCCTCCGAACGGGAAATACCCCGCCACACAGGTGCAATGCCCTCTTGCCGGGTTATAAAGACTCCCCCTTCACCAAGGGGATGCGACGCAAAAATAAGTGTGATGATAATATATTCCGTGTCGGTTTTTCCTTTGCGGCGACCTAACAAAGGGTATAGTCTCTCGGTTTACCGCTGAGGCGACGATCCGCGCGGTTTCCCGAACCATGCCCGGCCCCGCAGGATAAGGGTACCGGTCTCTTGCAGCGTTTCAGGCTGTTTTCGTGGTGCAGGAGGAACGGTCTCCGATGAAGGACGACGCCAAGACGACCGAACCCTGGCGGATCGGCGTGCTTTTCTCGCAATCGGGTTTCATGGCCCTGATCGAGGAGACGCAGCTTCGCGGAACCTTGCTGGCCATCGAGGAGATCAACGAGAGCGGCGGCGTGAACGGCCGTCCCTTGCAGCCGATCATCTACGACCCCGCCTCGGAGGCGGCGGCCTTCGGCCGCTGCGCCAAGCGGCTGATGGTCGAGGATGGGGTGACCACGATCTTCGGCTGCTACACCTCAAGCAGCCGCAAGGCGGTGCTGCCGGTGGTCGAGCGCCTGAACGGCCTGTTGTGGTATCCCACGCTGTACGAGGGCTTCGAGTTCTCGCCCAACGTGATCTACACCGGCGCCGCGCCGAACCAGAACAGCCTGGAGCTGTGCCGCTTCCTGATGGACAACTACGGCAAGCGGTTCTACTTCGTCGGCTCCGACTATGTCTATCCGCGCGAGTCCAACCGGATCATGCGCGAACTGGTGCGGCACAACGGCGGCACGGTGGTCGGGGAGACCTATCGCGGCCTGACCAGCAAGCACAAGGACTTCGTCCCGGTGATGCGCGACATCCGCGCCGCCGCGCCGGATGTCATCTTCTCGACCGTGGTGGGCGAGTCCACCGTCTACCTCTACCAGCTCTACAACGACTTCGGATTCGATCCGAAAACCACGCCGATCGCCAGCCTGACCACGACCGAGGCCGAGATCCGCGCCATGGGCTTCGACGTCGGCGAGGGGCACATCACCGCCGCGCCCTATTTCCAGGGCGTGCCCAGCCAGCGCAACTTCGAGTTCGTCAAGCGCTACCGGAAGCGCTTCGGCGAGAGCGAGACGACCAACATGTGCGTGGAGGCCGCCTACTTTCAGGTGCGCGCCTTCGCCCGCGCGCTGGAGCAGACCAACTCGATGGACACAGAAACGCTGCGCCCGATGGTCCTGGGCTCGGAGATCGAGGCACCGCAGGGCACCGTCACGATCAACGGCGACTGCAGCCACACCGACCTGTGGAGCCGCATCGGGCGGGCCAACCGCTCGGGGCAGTTCGACATCCTCTATCAGTCGGTCAACCGGGTGCGCGCCGATCCCTACCTGCTCGGCTACGGGCGCACCGCGGTCTGTGCGTGATGACTCCCCGCCTCCCACGAACGCCGCACTGGCAACCCGACAGCGAAGGCGGTCCCGGCGGCGGGTCGGACGCCTCCGTCTCGGGGGCGCGGGGCACGGCGCCGATCCGCGACTTCGTCGGCCTCGACATCATCGTCATGGCGCCCGAGGACGATGACGTCGCTCACCTGGTGCGGGAGCTGCAGCGCCTGCGCGCGAACGTGCGACGGCTGTGGCCGCTGCCGGACCTGCTGCCGCTGCAGGCCGACCTCATCGTCGCGGACTATCTGCCGGGGCTGGCCGAGCGGCTACCCTGGCTGCCCGGCCAGGCGCCGCTGGCGTTGGCCCTGATGGTCCCCGCGCACCGGCCGCCGCCGGTCAAGGGGCTGGCGGACTGCGCCCCGCACGGCCTGCTGGCGCGCCCGCTGAACCTCAACGTCGCCATCGCCGCGCTGGTGCTGGCGCGCCACCAGGCGCTCTACGAGCAACGCCTGCGCGCCCGTATCGACAAGCTGGACGAGAACCTGCGCAGCATGCGCAGCGTCGAGCGCGCCAAGCAGATCCTGATGACGAACAAGGGCATGAGCGAGGAAGAGGCCTACCACTTCCTGCGCCGCCAGGCGATGGAGCGACGGGTGTCCATCGGCACCCTGGCCATGGTCGTCGTTGACTCCCAGGACCTCCTTGGCTAGCTTTTCCCAAGCGCAAGGTTGCGCAACCGATTCGCGGCGCTGACGCCGCGATCAAAAAACGGCAGGCAACGATCGCCCCGACGGCAGCCATTCGTATGGTTTGGCCGTGGGGTTTTTTGTGTTCGTGCCCGAGGACGCGGCGGGCTGAGGCTCGTCCGGCGCAACCGGGATCGCAGGCCGTCTTTCCTTAGACAACACGAAAGCACGAACCGCCATCCGGGGCATGCCGGGGCGGGAGCCGTGCGCCACAGGGAGGCGACAAGCCATGGCCATCAAAAGGCGCGACTTTCTCAAGGGCACGGCGGCGGCGGGAGCCGTGGCCGCGGCGGGCTTTCCGCACATCTGGATCAAGAACGCCTCGCTGGCTCGCGCCGCGGGCGGCGAGATCAAGGTCGGCGTGCTGTTCTCGCTGACCGGCACGACGGCGATCATCGAGGAATCGCTGCACAAGGCCACGCTGCTGGCGATCGAAGAGATCAACGCGGCGGGCGGGATCAACGGCATGCCGATCCGCGCGATCGAGGAGGACCCGGCCTCCGACCCGGCGACCTTCGCCGACAAGGCACGCAAGCTGGTGCTGGGCGACAAGTGCGTCAGCGTCTTCGGCTCCTACACCTCCGCCAGCCGCAAGGCCGTACTGCCGGTCTTCGAGAAGCGCAACAACCTCTACTGGTACCCGACGCTCTACGAAGGTCGCGAGTGCTCCAAGAACGTCATCTACACCGGCGCCGTGCCGAACCAGCAGCAGGATGAATTCATCCCCTGGTTGATGGAGAACTTCGGGCCGCGGTTCTACCTGATCGGCTCCAACTACATCTACCCGAAGGAAGAGAACAACTACTGCAAGAAGCTCTTGCAGACGCACGGCGGCGAGGTCGTCGACGAGGAGTACGTGCCGCTGGGACACTCCGAGTTCAGCTCCGTCATCAACAAGTTCCGCCGCTCGAAGCCGGACGTGATCTTCTCCACGGTCGTCGGCGACTCCGTCGTGGCGCTGCACCGGCAGTACCACGCCGCCGGGCTGGACCCCGAGAAGATGCCGATGGCCAGCCTGACCACCTCGGAGAACGAGATCGCGGCCATGGGCGGCGACGCGGCGGCCGGGCACTTCACCTCCGCGCCATACTTCATGGTCCACCAGTCGCCCGAGAACGAAAAATTCGTCGCCGCCTACAAGGCTCGGTGGGGCAAGGACAAGGTCACCCACTTCGTCTCCGAGCCCAGCTACTTCCAGGTCTACCTGTTCAAGCAGGCGGTGGAGAAGCTCGCGGCGAGCGATATCGACCCGCCGACCATCCGCGACGCGGTCAAGGGCGAGGAGATGACCGCCCCGCAGGGCCGCGTGCGCATCGAGAAGGAGAACCTGCACACCTGGCTGTGGCCCAAGATCGCCCGCGCCAAGCCCGACGGCCAGTTCGAGGTGCTGGTCGAGTCCAAGGAGTGGATCGAGCCGCTGCCCTACGCGGCCTACCCCGGCCAGGTCTGCACCGAGACCGGCCTGAAGCAGGCTTGAGGCGGCGGTGGGCATGGCACGCACCGTCGCCGGCGACGGCCTCATGCTTCGACAGGCTCAGCATGAGGACCGCGGAGGCGTGCTTCGACAGGCTCAGCATGAGGGTTGCGGAGGCGGCGCCCACGGTCGCCTCATCCCGGGCCCGTCGAAGGATGACCCACCCCGCCGCCTCATCCTGAGCCCGTCGAAGGATGACCCACCCCGCCGCCTCATCCCGTCGAAGGATGCCGTCGCCGGAGGAGACGCTTGATGGACTTCCTTCTCCAGCAACTCTTCACCGGCCTCAGCATCGCCTCGATCCTGCTGCTGGTCGCCCTGGGCCTGTCGATCATCTACGGGGCGATGGGGGTTATCAACCTCGCCCACGGCGAGTTCGTGATGCTGGGCGCCTACACCGCCTGGGCACTGCAAAGCTTCGCCGGGTTGGGCCTGCTGCCCAGCCTGGCGCTGATTTTTCTGATCGTCGCCGGGCTGGGGTGGCTGATGGAGCGGGGCGTGATCCGCTACCTCTACCGGCGCCCGCTGGACACCATCCTGGCGACCTGGGGCCTGGGCGTGATCATGCAGCAGGTCGTGCGGCTGAGCGCCGGCGGCGAGCTGCGCTACGTCCAGATGCCGGAGGCGCTGTCCAGCAGCGCCTTCGTGCTGGGCGTCGAGGTGTCGGTCTACCGGATATTCATCCTGCTGACGGTGGCCGCCCTGTTCGCGGCGACCTGGTACATCATGCAGCGCACGGATACCGGCATGAAGCTGCGGGCGATCATCCAGGACCGCGAGATCGCCGCCAGCTTCGGCGTCAATGCCGGCCGCATCTACGGCCTGACCTTCGCCTACGGCGCGGGCCTGGCCGGGCTGGCCGGCGCGCTGGTCGCGCCGCTGAAGAGCGTATCGCCCGAGATGGGCACGACCTACGTCGTCGACGCCTTCATGGTGGTCGTGCTGGGCGGCGTCGAGAGCCTGCTGGGCACGGTCGCCAGCGCCCTGCTGCTGGGCGAGCTGACGGCGGGCATCGCCTATCTGCAGAACGACACCGTGGCCAAGGCGCTGGTCCTGCTGGCCATCGTCGTGGTCATCCGCTTCCGGCCGCGCGGGCTTTTCTCCGCGCGGCTGCGGGCCTAGGGAGGAGGCGCGGCATGTCGGACACGACACGCAGCCTCCCCGGCCTCCGCCGCACCTGGGTGCAGATCGCCGTGTACGCCGCCGTCTGCCTGGCGATCTTCCTGGTGCCGTCGATCGTCGACAACGACTTCCTGCTCAATAAGTACGCCCGCTACCTCGTGCTGGGCATCGTGGCGATGGCGCTCAGCCTGTCGTGGGGCTACTGCGGCATCCTGAACCTGGGGCAGGCGGTCAGCTTCGGCCTGGGTTCCTACTGCATGGCCATGGCGCTGAAGCTGCGCACGGTGCCGGTGCACACCGGGGCGGAGGGCCTGCCGGACTTCATGGTCTGGAACAACGTCGAGACCCTGCCCTGGTTCTGGGCGCCGTTCCACTCGCTGACCTTCGCGCTGCTGGCCGGCGTCGGCGTGCCGGTACTGCTGGCGATGCTGTTGGGCTGGTTCGTCTTCCGGGGACGGGTCACCGGGGTCTACGTGGCGATCATCACGCTGGCCGTGCTGGTGGTGGTCAACCTGGTCATCATCGACCAGCAGCGCTACACCGGCGGCTTCAACGGCATCACCGACCTGGCGCAGCTCGAGCTGCTGGGCCTCACCTTCGACGCCTACAGCCGCACGACCTACTACCTGATCGCCACCGTCCTGACGGTCTGCCTCTTCGCCGCCCTGGCGATCACCAAGAGCAAGACCGGCCTGATCATGCAGGCGGTGCGCGACCACGAGGAGCGCGTGCGCTACTTCGGCTATGACGTGGCCCACTTCAAGATGTTCGCCCTGGCGGCCTCGGCCGCCATCGCCGGCGTGGCGGGGATGCTCTACACCATCGTGATGGAGTTCGCCTCGCCCACCTTCCTGGGCGTGCCGCTCAGCCTGGGGATCGTCATCTGGTGCGCGGTCGGCGGGCGCCACAGCCTGCTGGGCGCGATGCTGGGCGCCATCGTGGTGACCGGCATGCAGGGCACGCTGTCGGAATCCGAGATCTTCCTGGAAAGCTGGACGCTGCTCATGGGCCTGGTCTTCCTCGCCGTGGTGCTGTTCCTGCCCAAGGGCCTGGCCGGGCTGGCCGAGCTGGTGGTCGAGCGGTTGGCGGCCCGGCGGCCGCGGCCCGGCCGCCGCGACGCCGAGCAGCCCGTGTCGCCCGCCCGCAAGGTGGAGCGCTCGGCATGACGGGATACCTGGAGCTGCGCGATGTCGCCATCAGCTTCAACGGCTTCCAGGCCGTGCAGGGGCTGAACTTCGCCGTCGCCAAGGGTGAGCTGCGCTGCCTGATCGGCCCCAACGGCGCCGGCAAGACGACCGTCCTCGACATGATCTGCGGCAAGGCGCGGCCCACGGCCGGGACGATCGCGCTGCGCGGGACCGTCCTGAACCGGCTGGAGGAGCACCAGATCGCCCGCGCCGGCATCGGCCGCAAGTTCCAGGTGCCCAGCGTCTTCAAGGAGCTGACGGTGATGCAGAACCTGGAGGTGGCCCGCGGCCGGAACACCGGCGTGTTCGCCAACCTGTTCCGCTTCGGCCGCCGGGCCGAGGCCGACGGGCTGGAAAAGCTGGCCGCCCTGGTCGGCCTGGAGGACGCGGGCGACACTCCCGCCGGCCACCTCTCGCACGGCCAGACCCAGTGGCTGGAGATCGCCCTGCTGCTGGCGCAGGACCCCGAGGTCATCCTGATGGACGAGCCCACGGCGGGCATGACCACGCAGGAGACCCACAAGACCGCGGAGCTGTTCAACCGCCTGAAGGGGCGGCACACCCTGATCGTGGTCGAGCACGACATGGGCTTCATCAAGCGCATCGGCGACATGATCTCGGTGATGCACCAGGGCCGCCTGCTGGCCGAGGGCAGCGTGCGCGAGATCGAGACCGACCCCAGGGTCCGCGAGGCCTATCTCGGCTCGGGAGGGATCAGCCATGCTTGAGCTGACCCGCGTCGACGCCTTCTACGGCAACAGCCGGGCCCTCAGCGGCGTGTCGCTGCGGGCGACCGACGGCGAGTTCGTGAGCGTCCTCGGCCGCAACGGCGTCGGCAAGACGACGCTGCTGCGCGCCATCCTGGGGCTGATGGACCGCACCACGGGGCAGATCGTCCTGGACGGCCGCGATCTGCACGGCCGACCAACGCACGAGCGGGCCCGGGCGGGCATCGGCTACGTGCCGCAGGGCCGCGGCATCCTGCCGAAGTTCACGGTGCGCGAGAACCTGCGCGTGGGCGCCTTCGCCCGGATCTCCCCGGCGGCGGCCGAGGCCGAGGCGCGCGTGCTGGAGCTGTTCCCGGTGCTGGCGGAGAACCTGAACCGCCGCGGCGGCAACCTCTCCGGCGGCCAGCAGCAGCAGCTCGCCATCGCCCGCGCGCTGCTGACCGACCCCAGGGTCATGCTGCTCGACGAGCCCACCGAGGGCATCCAGCCGAACATCGTCGAGCAGATCGAGGACGTCATCGTGCATCTCAACCGGGAGCAGGGCCTGACCGTGATCCTGGTGGAGCAGGACGTGGCGTTTGCGCGACGCGCCTCGCAGCGGTTCGCGATCATGGACCGCGGAACGATCGCCGCGCAGGGATCCGTCGACGAGCTGACGGACGAGCTCGTCCACCGGCACATGACGGTGTGACGGGGCATCAACGGCGGCCGCGCAAGGGCCGCCCAGCAAGCGGGAGGAAGCAATGCTTCACGGTGATATCTCCAGCAGCCACGACACGGTGGGCGTCGCCGTCGTCAACTACAAGATGCCGCGCCTGCACACCAAGGAGGAGGTGCTGGCCAACGCCCGGAACATCGCCGACATGATCCAGGGCATGAAGGTCGGCCTGCCCGGCATGGACCTCGTCATCTTCCCCGAGTACAGCACCCACGGGATCATGTACGACAAGAAGGAGATGTACGAGACGGCCTCCGCGATCCCCGGCGAGGAGACCGAGATCTTCGCCGAGGCCTGCCGCAAGGCCAGGGTCTGGGGCGTGTTCTCGCTCACCGGCGAGCGCCACGAGGAGCACCCGAACAAGGCGCCCTACAACACCCTCATCCTGATGAACGACGAGGGCGAGATCGTCCAGAAGTACCGCAAGATCATGCCCTGGGTGCCGATCGAGGGCTGGTACCCCGGCAACTGCACCTACGTCTCCGAGGGGCCGAAGGGCATGAAGATCAGCCTGATCATCTGCGATGACGGCAACTATCCGGAGATCTGGCGCGACTGCGCGATGAAGGGCGCCGAGCTGATCATCCGCTGCCAGGGCTACATGTATCCGGCCAAGGAGCAGCAGGTCCTGATCGCGAAGTCGATGGCCTGGGCCAACAACTGCTACGTGGCGGTGGCGAACGCCGCCGGCTTCGACGGCGTCTACTCCTACTTCGGCCACTCGTCGATCATCGGCTTCGACGGCCGCACCCTGGGCGAGACCGGGGAGGAGGAGAACGGCATCCAGTACGCCCAGATATCCAAGTCGCTGATCCGCGACGCCCGGCGCAACATGCAGTCGCAGAACCACCTGTTCAAGCTGCTGCACCGCGGCTACACGGGCAAGATCGGCTCCGGCGAGGCGGCCGAGGGCGAGGCGGTCTGCCCCTACGACTTCTACAAGAAGTGGATCACCGACCCCGAGGCGACCCGCGAGATGGTGGAGGCCCTGACCCGCGAGACCGTCGGCACCGACGAGTGCCCGATCGAGGGCCTGCCCAACGAGAAGACGGCGGCGCACCGGTAACTTGCGCCGGCGGCGGGCGCGCGCCCGCGCCGATCGCCAGCGCATCGATCGTCCCGGCATTCCGGCCGGCCCCGGGCCGCGCCGGGATGCCCCCTTCCCTTCCCCGGAGGAACCTGAGGCATGGGCGAACCGCAGCCGCTGCAAGATTATCGCATCGACGCCGAGCCCTACTATCGCGCGGTGGGCCAGGAGGTGACGCTGTTCGAGGCGGCCTACGCCGACCGCATGCCGATCATGCTGAAGGGACCGACCGGCTCGGGGAAGACCCGCTTCGTCGAGTACATGGCCTGGAAGCTGGACCGGCCGCTCATCACCGTCTCCTGCCACGAGGACATGACGGCCTCCGACCTGGTCGGCCGCTACCTGCTGGACGCGGAGGGCACGGTCTGGCACGACGGCCCGCTGACGCTGGCGGTGCGGCACGGCGCGATCTGCTATCTCGACGAGATCGTGGAGGCGCGGCAGGACACCACGGTGATCATCCACTCGCTGACCGACGACCGGCGCATCCTGCCGCTGGAGAAGAAGAACGAGGTGGTGCGCGCGCATCCGGACTTTCAGCTCGTCATCTCGTACAACCCTGGCTACCAGAGCGTGCTGAAGGACCTGAAGGAGTCGACCAAGCAGCGCTTCGGCGCCATCGACTTCGGCTATCCGCCCGTCGAGGTCGAGGCGGAGATCGTCGCCCACGAGGCCGCGGTCGACCTGCCGCTGGCCCGGCAGCTCATCACGATCGCCCAGCGCTCGCGCAACCTGAAGGGGCACGGCCTGGACGAGGGCGCCTCCACCCGCATGCTGGTGCACGCGGGCCAGCTCATGGCGCGTGGAGTCGGGTTGCGCGAGGCGTGCCAGGTGGCCCTGGTGCTGCCGATCACCGACGACCCGGACATCCGCGACGCCCTCAGTTCGGCCATCGCGGCCTGCGCCTAGGGGTGCGCCCGATGGGCAACGGCGAAATTCGCGCGTTCCCGGGCCGTCGCGCCGTCGGCGGCCTGCACGATGCCCGGTTGGGCGACTCGGTCAGCGACGAGGCGCGCCGCGCG
The DNA here is from genome assembly GCA_964561005.1 of uncultured Rhodovibrionaceae bacterium. Classification (GTDB taxonomy): domain Bacteria; phylum Pseudomonadota; class Alphaproteobacteria; order Kiloniellales; family Rhodovibrionaceae; genus CAZLNO01. The sequence continues at coordinate 12,203 of CAZLNO010000017.1, forward strand.
TTCCCCGACGCGCTGCTGCCCCGCTGGCTGCGGCAGTGCCGTATGCTGGCCGAGGCCGGCCTGGGCGAGGGCGTCACCCTCGCCTATAGCCGGCATGGCCCGGCCGTTGCCGAGGCCGCCGGTCCCGAGGTCGCCCTGGCGCTGGCCGACGACGTGAAGAACCTGGCCTATGCCGCCGGCCGCCAGGCGGCGCGCGCGCTGCCGCCGGCAACCCTGCGCGCGGCGGGCCGACTGGCAGAGGAAACCCGCCTGCGGGCCTGGCTGGACATGGTGCATCGCTTCGCGCCGGAGATGCCGGAGTCCGTGGCGGCGCTGCTCGACCACACCGATCGCCTGCTCGGCCGGCTCGACCTCGACGGCTACGAGGCCTGGGTGCTTGGCGGCCTGCGCGCCAGCGGCGGCGACCGCGAGCGGCGGCGGGCGTTTTTCGCCTTTGCCGACCCGGCGGCCGAGCGGGCCCTGCTGCGCGAGGCCGGCGAGGTCGTGTTCGCCGACCTGGAACGCCCGCTCAAGGCCTATTTGACGGCCCTGTGGAACCTGCGCGTCGTCACCCGGGAGGCGGGCGTCGTCGCCGGACGGACGATCCCGCGCCGCGCCAGCTTCGACGGCGCGATGCTGCGCGTGCCGGCGACCTTTCCCGGCGTCCCCGCCGCGCAAGCCCGCACGCTGTTCCGCGCCAGCCTGGCGCACGTCGGCGCCCACCTCGCCTATTCCGGCCCGCGATTTCCCAGGGGCACGCTGAAGCCGCTGCAGATCGCCCTGGTCGGGCTGATCGAGGACGCCCGCGTGGAGCACCTGGCGATGCGCGACTTCCCCGGCCTGCGCCGGCTGTGGCTGCCGTTCCACGAAGCCCGGCCCGAGGGCGCGGTCAGCGCGCCGGTGCTGCTGGCCCGGCTGTCGCGCGCCCTGATCGACCCCGACCACGACGACCCCGACCCCTGGGTGCGCAAGGGTCGGGAGATGTTCTTCGGGCGCGCGGCGGAGTGGGAGGACCCGCTGCTCAGCCGCGGCATCGGCAACCTGCTGGGCAACGACCTCGGCCAGATGCGCATCCAGTTCAACGCGCGCACCTACGTCGTGGAGCCGCCCTACCGCGATGACAACATGGGGCTCTGGGACTTCGGCGACGACGCGCCCGAGAGTCCCGAGCACGCGGAAATCCTGGAATCCGTCCGCATCGCGCCGCAAGAGGTCGACGAGCCGGCCGCGGACCCGGACCAGTCGGAGGCGCGGCCGGAGGAGGAGCCCAACCGCGCCCGCCCGGCGCAGGAGGCCAGCCACGAGGAGGGCGTGCCGGTCGCGCAGTATCCCGAGTGGGACTACGTCATCGGACGCGAGCGCGGCGCCTGGACCACGCTGGTGGAATACCCCGCGCCGCCCGGCCCGCCGGCGCGGATCGACGACGTGCTGGCGCGCCGGGCGGAGGTGGTCAACCGCATCACCGCGCTGGTGCGCGCGGCGCGGGTCAGCCGCCCGGTGCGCGTGCGCCGGCGGCTGGAGGGCGAGCGCCTGGACGTCGACGCCTGCATCGAGGCGGCGATCAGCCGCCGCCGGGGCGAGAGCCCGGACCCGCGCGTCTACACGACCAGCGAACATCGCTCGCGCGACCTCTCGGTGCTGTTGCTGCTCGACGTCTCGCAGTCCACCAACGACCCCGTGCGCGGCGCCCGCACCCGCGTCATCGACCTGGAGCGCGAGGCGACGGCGCTGCTGGCCCACGCCATGGACGCGCTGCACGATCCCTTCGCCGTTCACGCCTTCTGCTCGAACGGGCGCGAGGAGGTGCGCTACATCCGCGCCAAGGACTTCGACGCGCCCTACGACGCCCACGCGAAGTCGGTGCTGGCCGGGCTCGCCGGCGGGCTGTCGACGCGCATCGGCGCGGCCATGCGCCACGCGGCCCAGGACCTTCGGCGGCAGCGCACGCACCGCCGGCTGCTGCTGGTCGTGACCGACGGCGAGCCCTCCGACATCGACGTCAAGGACCGGCGCTACCTGGTCGAGGACGCGCGCAAGGCCGTGGCCGGGCTGCGGCACGACGGCATCGACGTGTTCTGCGTCGGGCTGGATTCCGGCGGCGACAGCTACCTCACGCGCATCTTCGGACGGCACAACGCCCTGCAGATCGACCGCCTGGAGCGGCTGCCGGAAAAGCTGCCGATGCTGTACTTCCGCTTGACCTCTTAAGTGGAAACGCGTCCCCTCGACCCTGGGAGCCTGCGATGCGAGGCGCTGGCAATCGATGACGCGGCCGACCACCCCTCCCCCGGCCTGGGGCCTGCGCGCGGCGGCGCTGCTGTTCGTGCTGCTCTGGAGCTCGGCCTTCGTGGCCACCCGCGCCGGGCTGCCCGACGCCAGCCCGCTGCTGTTCCTGACCCTGCGCTTCGCCCTGGCGAGCGCCGTGCTGTTCCTGGTGCTGCAAGCCCTCGGCGTCGACCTGCGCCCGCTGCGCCGGCGGGCCGGGCATCTGGCGGTGGCGGGAACGCTGATCAACGGCGCCTATCTGGCCGGGGCCTACCTTGCGATGACCCGCGTCAACGCGGCCACGATGGCGCTGATCGGGGCGCTGCATCCGCTGTTCACCGCCGTGCTGGCGGGGCCGCTGCTGGCCGAGCGGGTCGGGCGCGTGCAGCTCCTCGGCCTGCTGCTCGGGCTGTGCGGCGTGGTCATCGTGGTCGCCGAGGACGTGGCCCGCCCCGGCGACCTCGGCGCCGCGCTGCTGGGGCTGGGCGGCGTGGTCGCCCTGGCGCTCGGCACGATCCATTACCGCCGGCACTGCCGCGATGTGCCCGTGCACCTCGCCAACCTGCTGCAGCTCGCCGCCGCCACCGTTTTCTGCGCCGTGCTCGCCCTCACCGTGGAGCAGCCCCGCTTCGCGGCCACGCCGACGGCGCTGGCCGCGCTGCTCTATCTGGCGCTGGTGGTGTCGCTGGGCGCGCAGGTGCTGCTCATGCTGCTGCTGCGCCACGGCGCGGCCAGCAAGGTGGCGAGCAACTTCTACCTCACCCCCGGAACCACCGCCGTCATCGGCTGGCTGGTGCTGGGGGAAGCGATGGCGCCGGCGGCGCTGGCCGGTCTCGCCATCAGCAGCCTGGGCGTCTGGATGGCCCAGCGGTCCGCGCCGCGCGCCCGGCGTGTCGGCGCCGCCGTCTCCGGGAAAGACACAACCTGACAGGGAGGACCGAACCATGCCCGTGCGCAAGCTCTCCGCCGAGGACATCGCCCGCATCAGCGAGCGCCGCGGCCTCGACCTGGGCGAGGCCGAGATCGAGGCCTACACCGGGCTGGCCGCCGCCGTGCTGGAGGGCTACGACGCCCTCGACGCGCTGCCCGAGCCGGCGCGGCCGGTCATCGATGCCGTGCGCAATCCGGGCGAGCGGGCCGGCCGCGAGGCCGATCCGCTGAACGGCGTGGTGCGCTTCTGCGATGTGCATGCGGTTGCACCAGGCGGCCAGCGCCTCAAGGACAAGCGCATCGGCCTGAAGGACACCGTGAGCGTCGCCGGCGTGCCGCTGACCTGCGCCTCGCGGCTGCTCTACGACTACATGCCGGACAGCGACGCCACGGTGACCCGCCGCATCCTGGACGCGGGCGGGCGCATCACGGCGGTGCTGAACACCGACGACTTCGCCTTTTCCGGCGGCGGCCACACCAGCGTCTACGGCCCCGGCCTGAACCCGCGCAACCCGGACCACGCCGCCGGCGGGTCGTCCTGCGGCTCGGCCATCGCGACGGCGCAGGGGCTGGTCGACATGGCGCTGGGCGGCGACCAGGGCGGGTCGATCCGCATTCCCGCGTCCTGGTCGGGCATCGTCGGCCTGAAGCCCACGCACGGCCTGGTGCCCTACACCGGCATCGTCGGCTTCGACCTGACGATCGACCACATCGGGCCGATGACCAGCACCGTGGCGGACGCCGCGCTGCTGCTGAGCGTGATCGCCGGAGCGGACGAGGACGGCGCCGATCCCCGTCAGCCGACCCAGGTGCCGACCGCCGACTACCTCGCGGCGCTGGACGGCGGCGCCAAGGGCCTGCGCATCGCCATCGTCGAGGAGGGCTTCGGCTCGACGGACAGCGAATCCGTGGTGGACGAGGCGGTGATGCGGGCCGCCCAGGCCCTGGAACAGGCGGGCGCCGAGGTGGAAAAGGTCAGCGTGCCCGAGCACGCCTGGACCGTGCCGGTGTGGAACGCCGTGGCCATCGAGGGCGGGGTCGACAGCTTCTACCACGGCCACGCGGCCTATCAGACCAAGGGCGTCTACAACACGCGGCTGATGTCGGCGATGAACCGCGCGCTGAAGACGCACGGCGGCGACCTCTCCGCCACCGCCAAGCTGGGCGTGCTGATCTACGACTACATGAGCGAGCAGTACGAGGGCGTGTTCTACGGCAAGGCCCAGAACCTCGCCCGACGGCTGACGCAGGCCTACGACCGCGTGTTCGAGCGGTACGACCTCGTGCTCATGCCGACGACGCCGCAGCGCGCGCATCGCCGCATCCCCGATGCCGACGCCGACCGCGTGGCCCACGTCGCGCGGGCGCTGGACATGGTCCGCAACACCGCCGCCTTCGACCTGACCGGCCATCCGTCCATCTCGGTGCCCTGCAAGGACGCCGGCGACCTGCCGGTGGGGCTGATGCTGACCGGCGGCCGCTTCAAGGACGATGTGGTCCTCCGCGCCGCCCAGGCCTACGCGGCGCCGTAACGCCCCCGGCTCAAGTCCGCGGCCGACGGCGAAGCCGCCGAGGGAGCGGAACACATTCCTGGGTCTGGTCGCCTTCCAAGGGGGAGTCGCTTCCCCCTTGGCGGGAGCTGTCGCGGTCACGAAGTCGGCGGCTATGGCCGCTTACACCAGCGGCAATTGATTCTGACCCGTCATCCCGGATGCGATGCAGTACGAAGTGCTGCTTCGCGGGTCCGGGATCTGGTCGTCGCGTAGCACAAGGTCCCGTGTCTGCGCCGCATCACTGCGTGCTGCGGTGCGCACGCGACGACGGACTGGTCATTATTGCCGCTGGCATTAGAGCACGAGCCGGTTTCCTCGACCCGGATCGTGCTCTAGCGGTCCATGACGATGGTGTAATCGTAACGCTGCCCGGCCGCCACCTCGACGACGTGCTCGATGGCCTCGCCGCCGTGCTTGACCTGCACCTCGTACCAGCCCTCCGACAGCAGGAGCTGCGGCCGGCCGGCGCGGATGGCGGCGATCTTGCGCCCGGCCTTCGATCCCCGCGCATAACGGCGGATCTCCCACTCCAGCGGTCCCGCGATGGGCTTGGCGCGGAGCTCCGGCAGCAAACTCAGCTCGATCTCGCCGGCCTTGAGATTGATCACGTGGCGCTGCGCGCCCTGGTCCGCTACCAGGATGTCCTGCACCGTGCGCGCCGTGCGGTATTCCGCCACCACGCGATACCGGCCCGGTGCCAGCTTGACTTCCGCCGGGGCCGCGTGCCGCTCGGCGACCACCGCCGGCGCGCCCTCGCCTTCCACCTGCCAGACCGCGATGTCCAGGGAGTCCTCGATCGGCGCGCCGCCGGAGGCCAGCACGGCGTCGAGCCGCACCGTGTGAGACTGCGCGGCGGCCTCGTCAGGGGCGCCGGCCGCGGCCGCCACCGCGATCCCGAGAACGGCCGCCAGGCCGCGAAGCTTGCGCATACCGGTGAACATCGGCGTGATCCCCCCGAGGATGGTCCGTGACTGTGATCGTCCGAGGCCAGTGTGTCGCCACAGGCTTGACAAAGAATGAACGCTTTCCCGCCGCCCCGGCAACGAAAAAAGCCGGAGGCAGTCCGTGGCCGCCTCCGGCGCTGGCTGTCTCCGGCTGTCTTCGGCTGTCTTCGGGCGTTCCGCGCCCAGCCTCCGCATGGCCTGGAAGGGCTAGAAGAGCCCCTCGATCCAGCCCTTCTCGTTGAGGTGGATGCTGTTGGCCGCCGGCACGCGGGGCAGGCCCGGCATGGTCATGATCTCGCCGCAGATCACCACCAGGAACTCCGCGCCGGCGGAGATGCGCAGCTCGCGGACCGGCAGCATGTGGCCGCTCGGCGCGCCCTTGAGGTTCGGATCGGTGGAGAAGGAGTACTGCGTCTTCGCCATGCAGACCGGGAAGTGGCCATAGCCCTGGTCCTGCAACTCCTGGAAGCGGGCGCGCACCTTCTTGTCGGCCATGATGTCGTCGGCGCCGTAGAGCTGGCGGGCGATGGTGCGCACCTTGTCCCACAGCGGCACGTCGTCGGAATACAGCGGCGCGAACTGATCGACGCCGGCCTCGACCAGGTCGACCACCTTGCGCGCCAGTTGCTCGGTGCCGGCCGAGCCGTCGGCCCAGTGGGTGCAGACCACGGCCTCGACGCCCAGCTCGTTGCGGCAGTAGTCCTGCACCGCCTGCAATTCGGCGTCGGTGTCCTTGATGAACTTGTTGATGGCGACGACCACGGGCACGCCGAAGGTCTTCACGTTGCGCACATGGCGACCCAGGTTCTCACAGCCCTTCCCGACGGCCTCGACGTTCTCGCTGCCCAGCTCGTTCTTGGCGACGCCGCCGTGCATCTTCAGCGCGCGGATGGTGGCGACGACGACCGCGGCGTTGGGCTTCAGCCCGGCCTTGCGGCACTTGATGTCGAAAAACTTCTCCGCCCCCAGGTCGGCGCCGAAGCCCGCCTCGGTCACGGTGTAGTCGGCCAGCTTCAGCCCCGCCTTGGTGGCCATGACCGAGTTGCAGCCGTGGGCGATGTTGGCGAAGGGGCCGCCGTGGATGAACGCCGGGTTGTGCTCCAGCGTCTGCACGATATTCGGCATCAGGGCGTCGCGCAGCAGAACGCTCATCGCCCCCGGCGCCTCGACCTGGGCCGCGGTGATCGGCTGCTTGTCGCGGGTGTAGCCGACCACGATCTTGCCCAGGCGCTCGGTGAGGTCGTTGAGGTCGGTGGCCAGGCAGAAGATCGCCATCACCTCCGAGGCGACGGTGATGTCGAAGCCGTCCTCGCGGGTGAAGCCGTTGGCGACGCCGCCCTGCGCGACGGTGATCTGCCGCAGCGCCCGGTCGTTCATGTCCAGCACCCGCCGCCAGGCCACGCGGCGGGTGTCGAAGCCCAGCTCGTTGCCCCAGTTGATGTGGTTGTCGACCAGCGCGGCCAGCAGGTTGTGCGCCGAGGTGATGGCGTGGAAGTCGCCGGTGAAGTGGAGGTTGATGTCCTCCATCGGCACCACCTGGGCATGGCCGCCGCCGGCGGCGCCGCCCTTGACGCCGAAGCAGGGGCCCAGCGAGGGCTCGCGCAGGCAGATGGCGGCCTTCTTGCCGATGCGGTTCAGGCCGTCGCCCAGGCCGACGGTGGTGGTGGTCTTGCCCTCGCCCGCCGGGGTCGGCGTGATCGCCGTGACCAGGATCAGCTTGCCGTCGGGCCGGTTTTCCAGCGACTTCAGGTAGTCGTAGGAAATCTTACCCTTGTAGGGCCCGTACTCCAGAATCGAGTCCGACGGGATGTCCAGCTTTCCCGCCACTTCCTTGATGTGTTTGAGCGTTGCCGCGCGGGCAATTTCGATGTCGCTCATGTCCCTGGCGTCCCCGTGATGCTTGGCTGCGTTGTCTTGCACTGACCTTGTCCGCGCGCCCGTGCCGGCGCGAACCCGGCGGGGACGCTACTCCGCGACATCCCGCCGCAATGTCCTCAGACCGACGGCATAGCGGTGCGATTCCGCCATGTCACGCAAGGGTGTCGCCGCCGCGATCCGGAGGTCAGATCTTCCGGCTCTCCGGCGGGATGCCGATCTGCAGCGACAGCCGGCCCACCTCGCGGTGGATGAGGTCGAGGTTGGAGTCGCGCACCGTGGGAAGCTGGTAGCGGGCCTGCTTCACCTGCTCGTAGTCGATCGTGGCGGTGATCAGCTTTTCGCCGGTGCCGGCCTCGGCCAGGGTGTGCCCGAAGGCGTCGAGGATGCGGCTGCCGCCCCAGAACCAGGCGTCGCCCTCCTGGACGGAAAGGTTCGCCACCACCAGCGGCATGCCGTAGATCATGGCGAAGAACTCCAGCGCCAGCTTCCAGTTGCTGGGGTTGCAGAACTCGCTGGAGACCGCCTCCTCCGCCGAGGCGATGGGCACCATCAGCAGCGTCGCCCCGTGCACCGCCGCCAGATGCACCAGCGCCGGGTTCCAGAGGTCGGCGCAGATCATCGTCGCCGCGCGCCAGGGCGTGTGCGCCAGGTCGAAGGTGTCGATATAGCGCCCCTCGGCGAAATGCTTGTCCTCTTCCAACTGGCCATAGCTGGCCAGGTTCAGCTTGCGGTGGATGAACTCGATCCGGCCGTCGCGCACCGTGATCGCGGAATTGTGAAGCTGGGCGGCCACGCCCTCCTCGATGAAGCCGAAGGTCACCCACATCGGGCCGGCGGCGGCGGCGATCTCGTGGATGATCGGATCGTCGCGGTGCAGCGCCAGCTCCACCGCCCGCGCGCCGACGTGATAGCCGGTCAGCGACAGCTCGGCGAAGACCAGCAGCTCCACCCCGGCCTCGCGCGCCCGGGCGATCTGCTCCAGGTGCCTGGCCTTGTTCGCCTGGATGTCGCCCAGCGTGGTCTCGATCTGCGCCACGCCCACCTTCATCCGCTTCGCCTGCGCCATGCTCCATCCCCTTGCCAGCCGTGTCGCGTCGGCGCGATCTGCCCTCAAACCCCGCGCGCGTCAACAGGGGAAGCGGCAGCGAAACGCCGCCGGTGGGCTGTTGCGGGGCGCGGGCTAGACGCCTTCGGCGTCGACTTCGTGTCGCCCGCGCCCCGAACGTTTCCGTTTCCCCGACGCCCGTGAAACGTTCGGCGTGGGGACGGAGCCTTGGTTTTACGAAGGTTGTAAGCCACTTGACATTTACGCGCGAAGCGTCTATTTTCCTGTCGGAATACGGTGATGAGAGGCGAGCATGCTCGAAAAATTCATTCAGAACTGGCTTCCTCATATTCTTTGCCCCGAAAATGATGTTTTTGACGATGACGATAATACAATGATTGATATGATGAATGGTCATCGCGATTTTGACCGTGCGATAGTTAGAGACTGGTCTCATAGCTACGGAATTTTTAATGGTATTAACGAGGACACAAGAAATGCTATTATTATTTGTGCTGAAACATACATCGCAAACAATAAAAGGTTGAATTTAGATCATTATAATCATGACGAAATATTCCAGGCTGTATACAATCAATTCTTTAACACTCACAATCGAAAGTGGCTCTCGCTTACCTCGAAATATCTTTGGTGCAAGTTTCCCAACGAGTTTCCAATGTACGACCGTTTCGCCTATCGCGCCATTTGCGTGCTGCAATCGGTGCACCCGGCGCTGGCCGACCTGGATAAGGTTGGCAGGGAAAATCCAGACGGTCCCGAAGCCGTCTGCGCGCATTATTCCCGCTACCGGGCGCACGTGGTCGCGCTGACCCAGGCGCATCAGGAACTGATCGATCAAATCAAGAACGAGGTTGGGTGCTACTATCCCTACAATCTGCGCATCATGGACAAGCTTCTCTGGCACCTCGGCAACGGACAGTGCGGTTCGGCCCCACCACCGGTAGCACACTGAACACCGATCGCGGGGCGTGGGCTCCCGTCCGCGCCCCGAACGTCTCCGTTTCCCCCACCCACCTTGCCATGAAACGTTCCGGTCGGGAGCAAGCTCCCGACCGGAAAGCGACCTCCGCCAAGTTCGGCATCCCCCGGCGCCGCGCGTCGCCTCCGGCACATCCTGTCGAAAAGCGGCCAGCGGTCGTCGGCTGTTGCGCACCGGCGGCGGGCCGTTGCGGGTAGCCATCGCGGTATCGGACATCCGCGGCCCGTCCGGCCGGACAGCCGCCGGCGCGCGGGCCGCATCGCGAACCTGGAAAGAGACCGACATGGCGCTTCCCGCTCACAGCAAGTACGTCGTCATCGGGGCCGGCATCCACGGCCTGTCCACCGCCTGGCACCTGGCCGAGGAACTGGAGGCCAAGGGCAAGGGCGGCGGCGCCGACATCCTGGTGGTCGACAAGACCGCCATCGCCGCCGGGGCCAGCGGCATCGCCTGCGGCGTCGTGCGCAACAACTACTACCAGCCGGCCATGCGCGAGCTGATGGCGCACTCGGTGGAGGTCTGGGAAAGCGACCCCAGGGCGTTTTCCTACCACCCCGTCGGCTACATGCAGATCAGCCCCGAGTGCATGCGCGCCGACGTGGCGCAAATCCACGCGCAGCAGCGCAAGATCGGCTACGACAGCGTCTTCGTCGACGGCGCGAGGGACAGCCAGAAATACATGGAGGGCATCCTCCACGACTGGCAGGCCAAGGGCATCACCTCCGTCCTGCACGAGAAGAAGGGCGGCTACGCCAACAACACCCGCTCCATCTACGGCCTGGCCGGCAAGGCCGAGGCCAAGGGCGTGCGCATCGCCACGGGCGTGAAGGTCACCGGATTCCGCGCCGGCCACAACTCCAACGCCATCACCGCGGTGGAGACCGACAAGGGCGTCATCGAGTGCGACCAGGTCGTGGTCGGCGCCGGCCCCTGGGTGAAGACCATCTGGGACATGCTGGAGCTGCCCAACAGCGTCGACATCCTGGGCAAGGACGGCCGGATGCACCGCGGCGTCGACATGTGGCGCTACTGGGCGCTGGAGGAGGGCGTCCTCGGCATCGAGCCCGAGGTGCAGAAGACCAACGACGGCGGCGCCCCGCCGGTCATCCACGTCGACACCGACGCGCCGCTGTACAGCGACGTCGACGGTTCGCTGATCACCGACAAGCTCTGGGGCATCTACTACAAGCCCGACCTGAACTTCGGCGGCATCCAGGGCGGCGCCATGCCGCAGCCGGTGGAGCGGCCCGCGGACGAGGTGGCGGTCGACCCCTACGGCCCGGAGTCGCCGGAGTTCGTGGTGGACGACAACTTCGCGCATATGTGGTGCTCGGCCCTCGCCTTCTGCCAGAAGCGCTTCGAGGGGCAGATCCACAAGTACAAGAAGGAGCCCTCGGGCGGCCTGGGCTGCTTCACGCCCGACAGCTTCCCGGTGTTCGACACCTTCCGCGAGAACGTCTACGTCATCGCCGACTCCAACCACGGCTACAAGATGATCGGCGTGGGCAAGCTGGTCGCGCAGGAACTGCTGAACGGCGAGAGCGAACTGCTCAAGCCCTTCCGCTTCGACCGCTACGAGAAGGGCGAGCTGCACCCGACCAGCCACAGCCCCTTCCCCTGGAGCTGAGCGTCCAACGTTTGTCCGGGCCTTTCCCCTCCCCCGCGCGCCAGCGTGGGGGAGGTGGATTGGGTCCGCCAATCCACCATTCACTCCCCTCACCATCTCTTGTCTGGAAATTCGCGCGGTTGTGCGCCACCTTGCCGGCACGTTCGAGTTGGAGGGTGTGCATGAGCGTTGCCGAGAGTGCCCTGAGGCCCGCCGCGCGCGAGGCCGGCCCGCCGGCGCCGGGGATGAACGCCCGCGTCGTGGCGGTGGCGCTGGCGCTGCTGGCGGCCGGCGGCTATGCCGCGTTCGAGGCGGGCGGCGGGCGCATGGCCTGGCTGTTCGTCATCGGCGGCGGGCTGGGGATCGCGCTGTACCACGCCGCCTTCGGCTTCACCGGTAGCTGGCGGGCCTTCATCCGCGAGGGCCGCGGCGCCGGCCTGCGCGCGCAGATGGTGATGCTGGCGGTGGCGACGGCGATCTTCCTGCCGATCCTGCAGGCGGGCGAGATTTTCGGCCACGGCGTCGGTGGCGCGGTGGCGCCGGTCGGCCCCTCGGTCATGGTCGGCGCCTTCCTGTTCGGCGTGGGGATGCAGCTCGGCGGCGCCTGCGCCTCCGGTTCGCTGTTCACGGCGGGCGGGGGGAACACGCGCATCTGGATCACGCTGTTCTTCTTCATCATCGGCTCGTTTCTCGGCTCGCTGCACCTGCCGTGGTGGTACGGCGTGCCCCACCTGGGCAGCGTGTCCGTGCTGTCGGAGTTCGGGCTGGTGCCGGCCCTGCTGATGAACGGCGCGGTCTTCGCGGCGATCGCCTATGCGACCGTGGTGGTCGAGCGCCGGCGCAACGGCGGGCGTGTGCTGGGCACCTCGGATCGGCGTGGATTGCACTGGCGCCGCGTGCTGCACGGCCCCTGGCCGATGGTGGCCGGCGGCGTGGCGCTGGCGCTGCTGAACGGCGCGACGCTGATGGTCTCCGGCCACCCCTGGGGCGTCACCTCGGGCTACATGCTGTGGGGCGCGAAGCTGGCCGACCTGGCCGGCATCGACGTGACGAGCTTCACCTTCTGGAGCTGGGAGTTCAACCGCCGGGCGCTGGAGGGCAGCCTGTTCGCCCACGACACCTCGACGATGAACTTCGGCATCCTGCTGGGCGCCCTGCTGGCCGCCGGCCTGGCCGGGAAGTTTGCGCCCAGCCTGCGCATTCCGGGCAAGCTGATCCTCGCCTCGGTCGTCGGCGGGCTGATGATGGGCTACGGCGCGCGCCTGGCCTTCGGCTGCAACATCGGCGCCTTCTTCTCCGGCGTCGCCTCGGGCAGCCTGCACGGCTGGCTCTGGCTGCTCTGCGCGATTCCCGGCAATCTCCTGGGCGTCAAGCTGCGCCCGCTGTTCGGGATGGATCGAAGCTGAGGCACGGGACGCAAAGCAGGCTTCAGCGCCCCTGCCCACGGCGGCAGGCTGAAGCCTGCCCTACCCGCGACCGCAGCGGCGGCAGGGCACGCTTCAGCGTGCCGTTTCGAACCGCCCAGCCGATGTTCGCCGTTACCGCCCCGCCGCCGCGACCTTGCCGCGGCTGCCCAGCGCGAAGGCGGCGCAGCCGATCGCCGGGACCGCGAGCCCGATCAGCAGCAGCTTGCTGTACTTGTGCTCCAGCCCGGTCAGCGCCGTCAGCAGGCCCAGGTGCCCCCCGGCCTCCAGGAAGTACAGCGCCGCCCCGGCCATCGCCGCGGCGAAGGCGGCCAGATAGCTCCACAGCGCCACCTCGCGCCGGCCCCAGATGCTGAACAGGATGACCGGCGCCAGATACATCGCGGCGGTGCCGCTCACCGCCGTGGCGCTGTAGAGGTCCTGGCTGCCGGCGAACAGGAACAGCAGGCCGCCGGCCATGAAGGCCGCCATCGCGATCCGCCCGTTGCGCACCGTGGCGCGGCCCAGCTTCATGTCGACCACCGCCAGCTTGGCCGCGCTGGACAGCGTGGAATCCAGCGTCGACACCGCCGAGATCACCAGCGCCAGGTTGAACAGCAGCAGCGTCGCCGGGTCGAGGAGCCGCGCCAGGGTGTCCATCAGGGCCTCGCCCTCGCCCCGCGCCAGCCCGGCGGCCACGCCGATCACGCCGAAGGCCAGGATGCACAGGCCGCTCAGCCAGGCGGCGTGCAGGAAGCTCTTGCGCGTGGTCGCGCGGTCGGCGATGAAGCCCCGGTCCATCATCACCGGGTCGTGCATCGGATAGCTCCAGACCTGCAGCGCCGCCACCGCGAGCAGCACCCAGCCGGGGCCGTCGGCCTCCGGACTGCTGCCCAGGATGGCGCCCGGCGCGAAGCCGACGCTCAGCCCGAACTGCAGCAGCAGCGCCGCGAGCACCGCCAGCAGCAGCGACATCTGCAACACGTCGGTCCGCAGCGACGCGCGCAGCCCGCCCAGCATGGAATAGGCCAGCGTGAGCACCGCGATCACCGCGATGGAGCCGGTGTATTCCAGCGTCCCGGCGGCGCCGAAGATGATGCCCACGACCAGCAGGTTGGCGAACACCTCGCTGAGCAGCCGCACCGCCACCAGGACGTTGTAGCAGCCCGTCCCGACGCGGCCGAAGCGGGCCGTCAGAAACTCCTGGATGCTGCCCCGGCCGTGGCGAAAGCGCAGGGAGTCGACGATCGCCGCGCCGGTGAGGAAGGAGAGATAATAGGCCGTGTAGGCCAGCGCCCCGGCGATGCCGTAGTAGTAGCCCAGGATCGCCGCGTTCATCAGCGAGCGCGCGAAGATCCAGGTCGTCACCTGCGACAGCACCAGGGTGAGCAACCCCGGCGCCACGCCGCCCGGCGCCAGCCCCCTGAAGAACCCGTCCACGGTCCGCACGCGGGGCGACAGCAGGAAGCTGCCGATCACCACCACGGCCAGCGCCGTCGGCAGAACCCAGGTCATCGCCATCCGCAATCTCCTTCAGGGCTCGGCAGGGTGGTCTCCGCGTCGTCGTCGGTCCACACCAGCGTCCTGGTTGCCGGCAGAGGCACCCCGGTCTCGGCGCGATCCTCCGGCGGCAGCACCTCGGTGCCGGGCCAAAGCCCGGTCTCCAGCGCCGTGGCATAGGCTTCCGGCATACCCGCTGCCCGCATCCGCGCGGCCGCGGTCGCGTGGTCGTAGTCCAGCGCGTGCAGCCTCACGGCCAGCTCGCCGCCCGCGCGCGGCGCCAGGATCGCATACCAGCCGCGCGGCGTGCCGTCGTTCGCGGGCAGGCCGACGCTGCCGGCGTTCAGCCAGAGGTGGTCGTCGACCACCTCGGCGAAGGGGATGCCCGCGTGCCCGGCAATGATGCCGTCCGCCATCGCCGCCGCCAGCTCCGCCGCCTTCTCCCGGCGCGGCGTGGCGGGGAAGATCCAGCGGTTGATTCGCGACGGCGCGCCGTGCACGGCCAGCAATCCGCGCCCCGCCAGCTCGAAGCGCAGGGCGCGCGGCAGGCCGCCCATCCAGGCCCGCGCCGCCGCGCTCAGGCTTTGTCGGGCATGGCGATACCAGGCCTCGGCCAGGGCGTCGCAGGCGCTGCCCGCCGCGAAGTTGCAGCCGCAGCCGGCGGCGTCGGCGGCCAGCGACTCCTCGCAGTTGCCGAGCACCACATGCACCCCGCTCGACCGCAACAGGTCGACCGTGGCCGCCGGGTCGGCGCAGTAGGCCGCGACGTCGCCGGTGCAGATGGTGCGGGCGGGCGGAATGCCGTGGGCGCGCCCGGCGGCCAGCACGGCCTCTGTGGCCTGCAGATTGCCGACCGGCCCGCCGAACACCAGCACCGGGCCGTCCAGCGCCCCCAGGTCGGCCACGGCCGTGCCGACGCCCGCCTGCGCCTCGCCCGCCATCAGGCGCTGCAGCTCCCGCCGCCCAGGACGCAGAACTTGGCGCAGTGGGGATGGTTCAGCTTCACCGTCCGCGACGCCTCGGCCAGGGTCTCGCCCAGCTCGAACGCCTTGTCGTAGGGCAGCAGCGTGCAGGCCACCACGGTCGGCCGGGCGGCGCCCTTGCGCTTCACCACCATGCGCGAGTCGGCGCACATCACGTCGTCCGGCGACTTGCCCAGCTTGCCCCAGCAGGACTCGGTGATCTCCGACACCGCCGCCTCGGGGTCCATCTCGGGAAACAGCATCAGGCGCCGGGGATCGTCGGCGTCCAGGTCGACGCCCAGCTCCGCGAACAGCCGGCGATAGCCGGCGCGCAGCGCCGCCTCGTCCTCGCCCCAGCGGGTGCGGCCGGCGATGTCCAGGTTGAAGCCGTTATCCGCCAGCCACTTCAGGCCGTCGATCGTCTTGCCCCAGGTATTGGCGCCGCGCTCCTCCTCGTGCAGCGCCTGGCTGTAGTGGTCGATGGAGATGCGCAGTTTCAGCCGGTCGCCGTGACGCGCGCGCAGGCGCAGCAGGTCGTCGGCGCGCTTCATCATCGGCCGCATGGCGTTGGTCAGCACCAGCGCGCGGTAGCCGCGATCCAGCGCGTCTTCCAGCATCGCCATGAACCCGGGGTTCATGAAGGGCTCGCCGCCGGTGAAGCCGACCTCCTCGGCGCCCGGCATGCCGTCCAGCTCGTCCAGGAAGGCCGCCACCTCCGCGGCCGAGATGTAGACCAGGCGGTCGTTGCGCGGGCTGGATTCGATGTAGCAGTTCACGCAGGCCAGGTTGCACAGCGTGCCGGTGTTGATCCACAGCGTGCGCAGGCGGCGCAGGTCCACCCTTGCCCGCCGCTCGCCCGACGCGGTCACGTCCGGGTCCTGGAACTTGCCGGGGCGCTCCCGGTCCTGGGCGATCACCGTCATGAACACTCCTTGGTCGTTCGCTGTCTTCGTCGAGGACGCACGCCGCGCCGTCCTATACCGCACTGCCACATGAGGGCGCGAGGCCGTGCGTGCCACAGGCCGGCGCCAAAGCGCACATCAAAACGCCGTGACGCCGGCGGTCGGGATTTCATGTCGTGGAACTTTTCAAACCGTAAATCCAGGCAGGAAAACTGGACAGAGCGCCCCGGCCGGCACACATGCAGGGCAGTCGCCGATGCCCACCACATCGAAGGAAGTCATGCACGAGCGCGAAGCCGACAGCGTTTTCGAGACCCCGCGCGTCAACGCCCCGGAAATCGACCGCCCCGGCCTGGAATGGTTCAACGTCCCCCGGCCGCTGTCGCTGAAGGACCTGCGCGGCAAGCTGGTCATCCTGGACTTCTGGACCTTCTGCTGCGTGAATTGCCTGCACGTCCTGCCGGCGCTGAAGACGGTGGAGGC
The DNA here is from genome assembly GCA_964561005.1 of uncultured Rhodovibrionaceae bacterium. Lineage (GTDB taxonomy): Bacteria > Pseudomonadota > Alphaproteobacteria > Kiloniellales > Rhodovibrionaceae > CAZLNO01. Next base: position 28,653 of record CAZLNO010000017.1, read on the forward strand.
GGCCTATCCCGAGGAGGTCGCGGTGATCGGCGTGCACTCGCCGAAGTTCGCCGCCGAGCAGCGGCCGGAGAACCTGCGGGCGGCGCTGGCGCGTTACGGCGTGGCGCACCCGGTGGTAAACGACGTCAGCTTCACGCTGTGGCGCGAGTACGCGGTGCGCGCCTGGCCGACGCTGGTCTTCATCGGGCCGGAGGGCCACGTCATGGGCCAGATGGCCGGCGAGCCGGACCCGGAGCGCCTGCTCACCGCCGTCTCGGAGCTGGTGGAGCGCTGGGACACCCAGGGCGTCCTGCACCCCTCGCCGCTCGACGTCACGCCACCGCCGGCGCCGGCCGGGCGCTTCGCCTTTCCGGGCAAGATCAAGCCGGTGCCGGGGGAGCCCCGACGCTGGGCGCTGGCGGATGCGGGGCATCATCAAATCGCGCTGCTGGCCGACGACGGCAGCGAGATCGCGCGCTATGGCGCGGGCGTCAAGGACTTTGCCGACGGGCCGGCCGCGCGCGCCCGCTTCAACGCGCCGCAAGGGCTGGTGGCCGGAGCGGACACCATTTTCGTCGCCGATACCGGCAACCACGCGATCCGGCGCATCGATCTGGCCGACGGCCGGGTGACGACGCTGGCCGGCACCGGCGAGCGCGGCATGGTGGTGGACGAGGCCGAGCCCTCGCTGGCCGCCGCCCTGGCCTCGCCCTGGGATCTGGAGCTCGACGGCGGGCTGCTCTATGTGGCGAACGCCGGCACGCACCAGCTCCTGGTCCTGGACGTCGCCGCGCGCGAGCTGGCGCCGCTGGCCGGCAACGGCGGCGAGGACATCGTCGACGGCCCGGCGCGCGACGCCCAGCTCGCCCAGCCCAGCGGCCTGGCGCTGGATGCCGCGGCGAACGTGCTGTACTTCGCCGACAGCGAATCCTCGGCGGTGCGCGCGCTCGACCTCTCCGACCGCTCGGTGCGCACATTGGTGGGGGAAGGCCTGTTCGAGTTCGGCGGCGAGAACGGCCCCTTCGCGCTCGCCCGCTTGCAGCACCCGCTGGGCGTGGCGGTCTGCGACGGCGAGGTGCTGGTGGCCGACAGCTACAACCAGAAAGCGCGCGTGCTCGATCTGGCCGCGCGGCGCGTGCGCGACCTGGACGACGGCTTCACCTGCCGGGACGACACCTGCGTCCCGCCGGCCGAGCCGGCCGGCATCTGGGCCGACGGGCCGCAGCGCGTGCTGCTGGCCGATACCAACAACCACCGCGTGCTGGCCTACGACCTGACGGCGCGCAGCTACCGCACCTGGGCGGGGTGAGACATGGAACGCCGCGCCGATCGAACCGCCACGGAGGCGGTCGGAGGCTGGACGCCTTCGGCGTCGACCTCGTGTCGCCCCGACCGGAACGTTTCCATGACGCGAAGCATCAAAACGTTCGGGCCGCGGTCGGGCCCGCGCCCCGCGATGGGTGCCAAGATCCCGGTGAGTTGATCTGGGCGCCGGCGTGGCGCGTGGCGCACCCTGCCGATCATCCCCTCACGGCGTCCCCTTCACCACCAGGGAGCGCACGGCGTAGTCGCCGCCGGTGTTGACCATCACGAGGCCGCGGAACGGATCGGCGAAGCCGCGGTCCGTCGCCTCGATCAGCGTCTGGCCGTCGAGGTCGATCTGCATGCGGCCGTCGCGGTCGCGGGTCCAGAGGATGGCGTGGCTGGCGCCGTCCTCGACCGCCACCTCGCCCTTATGGAATTCCACCGTCGACTCGGTCCCCCGCGGCGAGCGCTTGACCAGTTCGAAGGCGGCGTCTTTGCCGCGCGGCTCGGGATGATAGATCAGGCGATAGCCGGCCTCGCCCGCCTCGCCCTGGTAGGGCCCGATCGCGAAGCCGCCGCCGGTGCCGCTGACGGCGCGGACGCTGAATTCCACGCGCAGGGCGAAGGCGTTGGTGATGTCGAGCGGCGCCGTCGCGCGGCCTTGGGCGGGTTCCTCCCGCGACGCCTGCCGCCCCTGCTGCTGCTGCTGCTGCGATTCGGCCTGCTCGCCTTCCGGGCGCACCGCCTCTTCCAGCATCCGGCCCAGCAGGTCGCGCATCCGCTCGCCGCGCTCCCGGGGCTGCTCGGCCTCTTGCTGCGGCTGCTCCTGGGCGGCGGCCTGAGGCTCCTGTCGCGGCACCAGGGTGCGCAGGCCGAGGGTGCGGTCCACCGTGAAGGTCCCCGTCATCACGCGCCAGGGCCGCGGCAGGCCGTCCGCCGCCCGCGTGAAGTCCACGGCGTAGATGTCCTTCGTCCACGGCCAGTCATACTCGTCGAGCACGGCCCGCATGTCGCGGATCAGCCACGGGTCGGCCGAGCGCTCCTGTTCCGCCCGGTCCAGCAGTTCGCGGATGTCCTCGATCAGGCGCTGAAGCTGCTGCTCGCCGCCCGCGCCCGGCTCCTGCGCGAAGGCCGGCCCGGGCCCCGCAAGCAGCATCACGGCCGTCATGGTTCCCAGCATCCAGTGTCGCATGCCCGACCCTTTCCAAGTTTGCCGGCGTTGATGAATCGACTGGCATGGTATCATGCCAGGCATCGGCACCGGGACGAGCGAGCGCGCGGCGCGCCCTGGAAGGTCCCGCGATGATTTCGCCCGGCCGCGTTTTGTCCTAGGCTGGCGCGGCTCTGCAGTGTTCAGGAGGCGTGGACCGCTCGATGTCGGATCTGCCCGTCCATTATTCCCACGTTCTCGAAATCGCCGGCGACATCCTGAGGGTGCGGGTGCCGCCGGCGCGCGGCAAGACGGACCCGGCCGTCACCCTGGGCGACCTGGCGGTGGTGGTCGAGGAGTCCGGGCGGCACTCGCTGGCGCAGGTGCTGCGCATCGAGGGCGAGCGGGTGGCGCTCCAGGTGCTGGGCGGCACCAAGGGCGCCTCGACCGGCGCCAAGGTGCGCTTCCTGGGCCATCCGCCCCAGGTCACCTTCTCGCCCAACGTCCTGGGCCGCATCTTTCGCGGCACCGGCGAGCTGATCGACGGCGGCCCGGCGCTGGACCTCGACCGGCGGGTGGAAATCGGCGGCCCGCCGGTCAACCCCATGCGCCGCGAACTGGGCTCGCGCATGATCCGCACCGACGTGCCGATGGTGGACGTCTTCAACTGTCTGGTGGAGAGCCAGAAGATCCCGATCTTCTCGGTCGCCGGCGAGCCCTACAACTTGTTCCTGGCACGCATCGGCATCCAGGCGGAGGCCGACGTGGTGGTGTTCGGCGGGCTGGGACTGATCTTCGACGACTACCACTTCTTTCGCCAGACCTTCGAGGATGCCGGCGTGTTCGCGCGCACGGTGATGTTCGTGAACCAGGCCTCCGACCCCATCGTGGAGCGGCTGCTGGTGCCCGACATGGCGCTGGCGGTGGCCGAGCACTTCGCGGTGGAGGAGAAGCGCCGGGTGCTGGTGCTGCTGACCGACATGACCGCCTACGCCGACGCCCTGAAGGAGGTTGGCATCGCCCTGGAGCACATCCCCTCCAACCGTGGCTATATCGGCGACCTCTACAGCCAGCTCGCGCGGCGCTACGAGAAGGCCTGCAACTTCGCCGGCGGCGGCTCGGTGACCATCCTCAGCGCCACCACCATGCCGGGCGACGACGTGACGCACCCCGTGCCGGACAACACCGGCTACATCACCGAGGGGCAGTTCTACCTCAAGAACGGCATGATCGACCCCTTCGGCTCGCTGTCGCGATTGAAGCAGCACGTCGTCGGCTCCGAGAGCACGCGCGAGGACCACAAGCAGATCATGAACGGCATGATCCGCCTCTACGCCGGCGCCCAGGACGCCCGACAGAAGCAGGCGATGGCCTTCGAGCTGAGCGACTACGACCGCCAGCTCCTGAAGTTCGGCGAGCTGTTCCGCCAGCGCTTCATGTCGCTGGAGGTGGCGATGCCGCTGGAAGAGGCGCTCGACCTTTGCTGGCAAACCCTGGCCGAGTGCTTCGCGCCCGAGCAGCTCGTCTTCAAGCAGGAGCTGGTGGACAAGTACTTCCCGAGGACGGCGGGCGACATCGCGCGAACCGGTGCGGACGATGAGCAGGCTGCCGCTCAATAAGCAGGAGCTGGCGCGCCGGAAGCGCGAGCTGAACACCTATCGCCGCTTCCTGCCCTCGCTCGACCTCAAGCGCCGCCAGCTCCTGATCGAGCGCAACCGCGCCCGCGACGCGCTGGCGGACATCCAGCGCCGGCGCGCCGAACAGCGCGCGGACGTGGCCGGCCGCGTGCCCATGCTGTCCAACCACGGCATCACGGTGGAGGGCCTGGTCAAGGTTCGCGAGGTCCGGCTGGACGAGGCCAACGTGGTCGGGGTGCGCATCCCGGTGCTGGCGGACGTCGCCTTCGACGTGCGGCCCTACGGCATGCTGGCCAAGCCGCACTGGGTCGACCGCGTGGTCGAGCTGCTGCAATCCGGCGCGCGGCTGGACCTGGAGGAGCAGGTCGCGCGCGAGCGCCTGCGCCGCCTGGAGGAGGGCGTCGCCAAGGTGACGCAGCGGGTCAACCTGTTCGAGAAGGTGCTGATTCCGCGTAGCGAGTCGGCGATCCGCCGCATCCGGATCGCCCTGGCCGACACCGAGCGGGCCAGCGTGGTTCGCAGCAAGATCGCCAAGCGCAAGCGCGCGGAGACCGGCGCATGAGCATCGTGGCGATGCGGAAGGCCACGATCTATGGGCTCGCCAGCGAGAAGGCCGGGGCGGTGGGCGGGCTGCAGGAGCTGGGCTGCCTGCACGTCATCCCGCTGGCGACGCCCGCGCCGGAGGCCGGTCGCGAGGGCCTGCCGCACGCCGAGAAGGTCTACGAGGCGCTGACGTACCTGCTGCGCACGCCGCACATCCGCCGCCCGCTGCGCGCCGACCCGGCGTTCGACGTGCGGCGGGTGGCCGACGAGGCCCTGGCCGTGCGCGACCGTCAGCGCGAGGTGACGGACCGCCGCGACTTCCTGCTCCGTCGCATCGCCAACGTGCGCAAGTGGGGCCACTTCGAGCTGCCGCCGCTGGACGCGCTGGCCGGCCACCGACTGTGGTTCTACGAGGTGCCGCACCGCCTGGCCGACCGCCTTGAAGACGTGACGCTGCCCTGGCAGGAGGTCGGGCGCAGCGGCAACACCCACCTCGTCGTGGCGATCGCCCGCGAGGAGCCGCCGGCCGACGCGCTGCCGGTGCGGCGGACCCACGTCGGCGCCAAGTCGCTGCGCACGCTGGAGCGCGAGCTGGAGGACGTGGAGATCGAGCTGGAGGACCTGGAACTCCAGCGCATCGGGCTCACCCGCTACATCCACCTGATCCGCAAGAACATCGCCCGCGCCGACGACGCCGCGGCCTTCGACTACACCCTGGCCGCGACGCACGAGGAAGACGGCGTGTTCGTCCTGCGGGCCTGGGTTCCCGAGCCGCGGGCGCAGGGGATGCTCGACTTCTGCGACGCGCGCGGCTTGGCGGCCGTGCTGGAGCCGCCCGGCCCCGAGGAGACGCCGCCGACCCTGCTGGACAACCCCGAGCCGCTGGCCGCCGGGGAGGAGTTGAGCCGCTTCTATATCATTCCCAGCCCGCGCGACTGGGATCCCTCCATCGTGCTGCTGGCCTCGTTCACCATCTTCTTCGCGATGATCCTGGCCGACGCCGGCTACGGCCTGCTGGTCCTGCTCGGCGCGGGACTCTTCTGGAAGCGGCTGGGCCGCCAGCCCACCGGCCGGCACCTGCGCGCGATGATGGCGATGCTGGGCGGCGCGGCGGTGCTCTACGGCATCGCGGCGGGCAGCTACTTCGGCCTCGCGCCTGCGCCGGGCAGCCTGCCGGCGGCTCTGGACGTCATCCCCGAGCGCGACTTCCAGACGATGATGACCCTGTCCGTCGGCATCGGCGTGCTGCACGTGGTCCTGGCCAACGCCGTGCACGCCGCGCGCCGCTGGCCGGCGCCGGGCGCGCTGGCCAGCCTCGGCTGGATCGCGGTGGCGCTCGGCGGCTTCCTGGCCTGGCGCGGCTGGTCGGGCGAAATCGGCCTTCTCTGGCCCGCCGGCCTCGCGGCGATCGCGGCCGGGCTGCTCGCCGTCGTCTTGTTCGCGGGCGCGCGGCCCGTCCGCGGACCGCGGGACCTGTTGCGCCGCGCCGGCGGCGGCCTGCTGGGGCTGAGCCGGGTGACCCAGATGTTCGGCGACGTGCTGAGCTACCTGCGGCTGTTCGCCCTGGGCCTGGCCAGCGCGTCGCTGGCGGTGACCTTCAACGAGCTGTCGGCGCAGGCGGCGGCCTCGGTCAGCGGCGTGGGGCTGCTGCTGGGCATCCTGGTGGCGGTGCTGGGCCACGGGCTGAACTTCGCGCTGGCGATCCTGGGCGGCGTCGTGCACGGTCTGCGCCTGAACTTCATCGAGTTCTACAATTGGGGAATGACCGAGGAGGGCTACCTCTTCCGGCCGTTCAGGAAGGAGGAATCGCGGCTTTGAACGAGATCGTCGTGCTGCTCGGCTGGACCGGGCTGTTCGGAGTGGCCGCGCTGGGCGGAATCGGCAGCATCGTCGGCTGCGCGACGGCGGGTCGGGCGGCCATCGGCGCCATGATCGACACCGAGAGCGGGCACGGCCGCTTCGTCGGCACGTCCGCCCTGCCCTCCTCGCAGATCATCTACGCCATCGTGGTGATGCTGACGCTGCAGCGCGAGGTGACGGCGGAGACCGCCGGCGCGCTGTTCGGCATCGGCATTGCGGCGGGCCTGGCGCTGATGCTGAGCGCGATGCAGCAGGGCCTGTGCTGCGCCTCGGCCATCAACGCGGCGAAGGAGAAGCCGGAGCTGTTCGGCCTGGCGCTGGCCCCGGCGGCCATCGTCGAGGGCTTCGCCGTCTTCGTCTTCGTCTTCGCCCTGGTGCTCAGCGCCAACATTCCGCCGGCGTGAGGGACAGGCGCGGGAGACAGCGGCCATGACCGAAAGCAGCGACCACGGCAGCGAGCGCATCGCCCAGGGGGTGGACGCCCTGATCGCCCGCCTGCGCGAGGAGGGCGTCGAGGCGGGCCGCGCCGAGGCGCGGCGCATCGTCGAGGACGCCGAGCGCCGGCGGCGCGGGATCCTGGAGGCCGCCGAGGCGGAGGCCAAGCAGCGCAAGGCCGACGCCCGCCAGGAGGTCGAGCAGATGAAGGCCACCGCCAACCAGGCGCTGCACGCCGCCGCGCGCGATACCGTGCTCAGCCTGCGCCAGCAGATGGTACAGCGGTTTTCCGAGGACGTGCGGCGGCTGGTCTCCCACGAGATGCGGGAGGAAGACGTCTTCCGCCGCCTGATCCTCACCGTCGCCGGACGGACGCGCGAGGCCCTCGACGCCGCCGGCGACGGCGAGGTCGAGGTGTTCCTGCCGCGCCGGCCGCCCGGCCTGGAGGAGATGCGCCAGGACCCCCGGCGCCTGCAGCAGGACGAGCTGACCCGCCTGGTGCTCTCCATGACCGGCGACATGCTGCGCGAGGGCGTCACCTTCCGGGTGCGCGAGGACGGCAGCGAGGGCATCCGCGTCGTCGCCAAGGACAGCGGCCTGGAGTTCGACCTGACCGACAAGGCCCTGGCCGAGCTGCTGCTGCAGCACCTGCAGCCCCGCTTCCAGGCGCTGCTGGAAGGGATCGTGAAGTAGCATGAGCGTCGCGGCGATCCGGGGGGAGGACACCCGCTACGTCACGCTGATGTCGGGCCTGCCCTATCACGGCCCGTTGTTCGCGGCGAAGCGCACGCCGCTGTCGCGCATTCAGCTCGAACGCCGGCTGCGCCTGCTGCACGAGGACGACCGGACGCTGCTCGCCCGCATCGAGGGCCTGCTGAAGTGGGACCGGATCGACACCGGCCTGGACGACGCCGCGCTGATCCGCGAGGCGGACGCGCTGCTGGCGAGCCTGCGCGAGCCGACGCTGCACGCGGCGGTGCGGGAGCGCATCGAGCTGCGCACGCTGGTGGCCGCCCTGCGCCGCCGCCACCTGGGGCAGGGTTCGCCCTCCGACCCCGCGACGCTCGGCCATGGCCGCTGGATTCGCGCGATCCGCCGGAACTGGCGGCTCCCCGCCTTCGGCCTGGCGCACGCCTTCCCCTGGCTGCCGGAGGCCGAGCGCCTGCTCGACGCCAGCGACCCGCTGGGTCTGGAAAAGCTGCTGCTCCACGAGGCGTGGACGCGGCTCGGCCGCCTGTCCCAGGGGCACGCCTTCGACTTCCCGGCGGTGGTGCTCTACGTCCTGCGCTGGGACATCATCGACCGCTGGGTGCGCTACGACGGCGAGGCGGCGGCGCGGCGCTACGACGCGCTGCTGCGCGGGTCGCTCGGCGCGCACGCCAACCTCTTCGCGGAGAACCGGGCCAATGCCTGAGTCCGACCGCCCCGCCCCCGACATCGCCGCCGAGGCCGGCGCGCGGGTCGTCGCCGTGCAGGACGACCTGGTGACCATCGAGCGCGCGCCGGACAGCCGGATGCCGCTGATGAAGAACGAGGTCATCCACGTCCGGCCAAGGCGCAGCGCGGCGCACGGCGAGGACGAGCGGTTGCAGGGCGAGATCCTGCGCGTGCGCGGCGACCGCGCCGACGCCCAGATCTACGAGAGCACGCGCGGCGTCAGCATCGGCGACCCCGTCGAGCAGAGCGGCGAGCTGCTGTCGGTGGCGCTCGGCCCCGGCCTGCTGGGCCAGGTCTACGACGGCCTGCAGAACCCGCTGGAGGGCCTTGCGCTGGCGCACGGCACCTTCCTGCCACGCGGCCGGCAGCTCCCCGCGCTGGACCCGCACCAGAAGTGGTCGTTCCGGCCGTCCGTGGCGCGCGGCGACAGCGTGCGCGCCGGCGACGTCCTGGGCACCGTGCAGGAGGCGCACGTGGCCCACCGCATCTTCGCCCCCTTCGACCTGCCGGGCCAGGCGCGGGTGGCCTGGATCCTGGAGGGCGGCTTCACCGTGAGCGAGCCCGTCGCCGAGCTGGAAACGGAGGGCAGCGAAGGGCGCGTGATCCGCCTGCAACAGGACTGGCCGGTGCGCCGGCCGCTGCCGCAGGGACTATTGGACTCCCGGCGCAGCCGGCGGTTGTACCCGGCCGAGCCGCTGGTCACCACGCTGCGCCTGATCGACACCTTCTTCCCCGTGGCCAAGGGCGGCACCGCCTGCATTCCCGGCCCCTTCGGCGCGGGCAAGACGGTGCTGCAGAACCTGATCGCCCGCTACGGCGACGTCGACGTCGTGGTCGTCGTGGCCTGCGGCGAGCGCGCCGGGGAGGTGGTGGAGACGATCACCGACTTCCCGCGCCTGCAGGACCCGCGCACCGGCGGCTCGCTGATGCAGCGCACGGTGATCGTCTGCAACACTTCCTCCATGCCGGTGGCCGCCCGCGAGTCCTCGATCTACACCGGCATCACCATCGGCGAGTATTACCGCCAGATGGGCCTGAACGTGCTGCTGCTCGCCGACTCCACCTCGCGCTGGGCGCAGGCGATGCGCGAGACCTCCGGCCGCATGGAGGAGATTCCGGGCGAGGAGGCCTTCCCCGCCTATCTCGACTCGGCCATCAAGGCGGTCTACGAGCGCGCCGGCCTGATCCAGGCCCATGACGGCGCCCAGGGCAGCCTGACGCTGATCGGCACGGTCTCCCCCGCCGGCGGCAACTTCGAGGAGCCGGTGACCCAGTCCACCCTGGCGACGGTCAAGACCTTCCTGGGTCTGTCGGCGGACCGCGCCTACAAGCGCTACTACCCGGCCGTCGACCCGCTGATTTCCTGGTCGCGCTACCGCGCCCAGCTTCGCGACTGGTTCGAGGCCAACCTGGGCGTGGGCTGGTCGGAGCGCGTGGCGGAGATGCTCGACCTGCTGAGGCGCGGCGACGACCTGGCGCAGATGATGCAGGTGACCGGCGAGGAAGGCATCACGCTGGACGACTATGTGACCTATCACAAGGCGCTGCTGCTCGACATGGTGTACCTGCAGCAGGACGCCTTCGACCCGATCGACGTCTCGGTGCCGCTGGACCGCCAGACCCGCCTGTTCGACCTGGTCTACCGCGTGGTGACCAGCGACTACGCGTTCGACGACAAGGCGCGGGTGCGCGAGGCCTTCACCAGCTTCCGCCGGCTGTTCACCAACCTGAACTACGCCGCCGACCAGTCCGCCGACTACGACAGCTACCGCGACGAGATCGACGCCCTGGCGCAGACGCACACGGCGACGGACCATCGGCCCCAAGCTTGACGCCCTTGGGCGTCAAGGACGAGTCCGCTCAAACGTCGGGCGGCATGCGCTTGCCGGACACGAAACTTCGCAGCGTCCCAGGGCACGCTTCAGCGTGCCCGTTTCCCCCCTGACCGGGGCGGCAGGCTGAAGCCTGCCCGACACGACCGCTTTGAAGCCTGAAGGAAAAGTGGGGTGGACAGCCGGATTCGAACCGGCGACCTCTTGGACCACAACCAAGCGCTCTAACCGACTGAGCTATGCCCACCACCGCGCGCGTGGACCCAGAGGAAGCGCGTCCCCTGCGAGCCCGTACTTAAACCCGCGCCGGGAGCGCGTCAAGCGCCGGCGTGGCGCGGCGCGCAACGGCCTTGCCGCCCGCCCTTGCCGCCCGCGCGGGCGCGGCGCTACCGTCGACCCCGGCAGACACGACATCCCCGCGAAGGAGGCAGCATGCTGACCCCCACGGCCGCCATGGATCGGCTGGGCACCGAGAGCGCCTTCGAGGTACTGGCGCGCGCCAAGGCGCTGGAAGCCTCGGGCCGCTCGGTGATCAACCTGGGCATCGGCCAGCCCGACTTCCCCACCCCGCCGCACATCGTGGAGGCGGCGGTGAAGGCGCTGCGCGACGGCCATCACGGCTATACCCCGGCCAACGGCATCCCGGCCCTGCGCGAGGCGGTGGCCGCCGATCTCGAAAACCGCTTCGGAACCTCGGTGGACCCGGACTGCGTGGTCGTCGTACCGGGCGGCAAGGTCACGATGTTCTTCGCCATCCTGATGTTCGGCGAGCCCGGGGCGGAGATCGTCTACCCCAACCCCGGCTTTCCCATCTACGAGTCGGTGATCCGCTTCACCGGCGCGACGCCGGTGCCGCTGCCGCTGCGCGAGGCGAACGACTTCGCCTTCTCCGCCGAGGAACTGCTGGAGCGCATCGGCCCGCGCACCCGTCTGATCGTCCTGAACTCGCCGGCCAACCCCACCGGCGGCGTCACGCCGAAGGCGGAGATGGACCGCCTGGCCGAGGGGCTGGCGCGCCACCCCCAGGCGGCCATCCTCTCCGACGAGATCTACAGCCGCCTGCTCTACGACGGCCGCGAACACGCCAGCATGCTCGCCCACCCAGAACTGCGCGAGCGCGTGATCCTGCTGGAGGGCGCGTCCAAGACCTACGCGATGACCGGCTGGCGGCTGGGCTACGGCGTCTGGCCGAAGGCGCTGGTCGACCACGCGACGCGGCTGGCCATCAACAGCCACTCCTGCGTCAACGCCGCCACGCAGCACGCCGGCATCGCCGCGCTGCAAGGCCCGCAGGACGCGGTGGCGGAGATGGTCGCCGCCTTCGACGAGCGCCGGCAGGCCCTGGTCGCCGCGCTCGACGAGCTGCCGGGCGTGAGCTGCCGGCTGCCCGGCGGCGCCTTCTACGTCTTCCCGAACATCGCCGGCACGGGGTTCGACGCCAAGACGCTGGAGACGCGGCTGCTGGAGGAAGCGGGCGTGGCGACGATCGCCGGCACCTCGTTCGGCCGCGAGGGCGAGGGCTATCTGCGGCTGTCCTACGCCAACACCAAGGAGAACTGCCTGGCCGCCGTGGAGCGCATCGGCGACTGGCTGCGGACGCAGGCGGCGGCCTGATGCACGGCGGGGCGGTCAGCCGCCGGTTTGCTGTGCAGAGTGCCTATTTTCCAGGCACTCTCGCGCCGCGCCGCGCGGCGGAGACGGCCAGCGAAGCGGGGAAGACCGCCGGTTCGTTATCACCACGAGGTCTTGGCACGCGGGATGCAAGGCTTGGCATGACGGATGCCAAGGACGGCCTGGGGCGGTTGCCGCGCGCCGCGGGCCGCCGCGAACGCCAGGACCCGAAGTCAGCAAAGACGGGGCGATGAAAAAGATCGAAGCGATTATCAAGCCGTTCAAACTGGACGAAGTGAAGGAAGCGCTGCACGAGGTCGGCATCAAGGGCCTGACGGTGACCGAGGCCAAGGGCTTCGGCCGCCAGAAGGGCCATACCGAGCTCTACCGCGGCGCCGAGTACGTCGTCGACTTCCTGCCCAAGGTGAAGGTCGAGGTGGTGCTGGACGACGCCCTGGTCGAGCGGACCGTGGAGGCGATCCAGCAGGCCGCGCACACCGGGCGGATCGGCGACGGCAAGATCTTCGTCAGCTCGGTCGACGAGGTCGTGCGCATCCGCACCGGCGAGACCGGCGCCGACGCGATCTGAGCGCCTCCGGTGCGCCCGGGTCGATCGCGAATCCGCCACCCGACCCCCTGTAAACCCAAAAGACCGCCGCAACGCGACAACGAGGGACAGACCATGAGCGACGCCGACAAGGTCCTGCAGATGATCAAGGACAACGAGGTGAAGTACGTCGATTTCCGCTTCACCGACCCCAAGGGCAAGCAGCAGCACGTCGCCCAGCACGTCAGCACGGTCGACGAGGACCTGCTGGAAGAGGGCATCATGTTCGACGGCTCCTCCATCGAGGGCTGGAAGGGCATCCAGGAATCGGACATGAACCTGAAGCCCGACCTCTCGACGGCCACGATGGACCCCTTCGCCGCGCAGCCGCAGATGATCGTGGTCTGCGACGTGGTCGAGCCGTCGACCGGCCAGCCCTACGACCGCGACCCGCGCTCCACCGCCCGGCGCGCCGAGGCCTACATGGCCCAGGCCGGCATCGGCGACATCGCCTACTTCGGGCCGGAGGCGGAGTTCTTCGTGTTCGACCACGTGCAGTTCGGCACGGAGATGAACCACACCTTCTACAAGTTCGAGTCCGAGGAAGGCCCCTACATGTCGGGCGCCGACTTCGAGGGCGCCAACCTGGGCCACCGCCCGCGCATCAAGGGCGGCTACTTCCCGGTGCCGCCGGTGGACTCCGGCACCGACATGCGCGCCGAGATGGTCACCGTGATGGAGGAGATGGGCCTCGTCGTGGAGAAGCACCACCACGAGGTCGCGCCCTCGCAGCACGAGCTGGGCATCAAGCGCGAGACCCTGGTCAAGGCGGCCGACGCGCTGCAGACCTACAAGTACGTCGTGCACAACGTCGCCCACGCCTACGGCAAGACGGCGACCTTCATGCCCAAGCCGGTGTTCGGCGACAACGGCTCGGGCATGCACGTCCACCAGTCGATCTGGAAGGGCGACAAGCCGGTCTTCGCCGGCGACGGCTATGCCGGGCTGAGCGAGACGGCGCTGCACTACATCGGCGGCATCATCAAGCACGCCCGGGCGCTCAACGCCTTCACCAACCCGACGACGAACAGCTACAAGCGCCTGGTGCCCGGCTTCGAGGCGCCGGTGCTGCTGGCCTACTCGGCGCGCAACCGCTCGGCCTCGTGCCGCATTCCGCACGGCAACAGCCCGAAGGCCAAGCGCGTGGAGGTCCGCTTCCCGGATCCGTCCGCCAACCCCTATCTGGCGTTCACCGCGATGCTGATGGCCGGCCTGGACGGCATCCGCAACAAGGTCCATCCCGGCGAGGCCATGGACAAGAACCTCTACGACCTGCCGCCGGAGGAGCTGGAGGGCATCCCGACGGTCTCGGGCTCGCTGCGCCAGGCGCTGACCGCGCTCGGCGAGGATCACGAGTTCCTGCTGGCCGGCGACGTCTTCACCAAGGACCAGATCGACGGCTACCTGGAGCTCAAGTGGGAGGAAGTCACCACCTTCGAAACCGCCCCCCACCCCATCGAGTTTCACATGTACTACTCGGTGTAGGGCTGTAGGGTTCGGAACGCCGACGCGGGGCGCGGTCCCCTCACCCTGAGCTTGTCGAAGGGCCGCGCCCCGAACGTTTTCGAGGCGCCCCCTCCCCCGCCCGCGCAGGCGCCCAATGCCAGGGCGCAGGGCAGGCTTCAGCCTGCCGACAACCCTGCCTGCGACACCCGCCCTCGGCGGGTGTCGTCATCTCCGGGCGATAATCCAGACGGCGTGCACGATACCGGGGATGTAACCAAGGAGGGTCAGCAAAATGTTGAGCCAGAAGTGGCCGCCCAGTCCGACCTGCAGGAAAACGCCGAGCGGCGGCAAGAGGATTGCAAGAATGATACGGATCAGATCCATCGTCGGGCCTTTCCCAATGGCGTATTGGCTCAATGGCGATGCATGTCGGCGAGCGTCCGTTGTCGCCAGCATGGGCCGTTTCCCACACCAGCGGCACAGCGACTGGCCTCACCCGGATGCGCGGATGATCGACCGCCATGGCGCCGGCCGCAAGAGATCGTCGCCGAGCAGGCACGCGTCATCCTATCAAACGCTGGCCCGAACCTCCCGATGTCACGAAGCCGCGTGGGGCAGGTTTCAGCCTGCCGACTCCCGTGCCGGCGACAATCGCCCTCGGCACGCTGAAGCGTGCCCTACAACCGCACCGGGCGGCTACCCTCGCGTTTGAAGAGATTTGCACAGGGACGCGCGCAACCGTGCAAAGCACCGCCTCACCCTTCGACAGGCTCAGGGTGAGGTATTTGATTGCATTACTTTCGCCAAGTTCAGGGTGAGGTATTTGATTGCATTGTTTTCGCCAGTTAACGCCTCATCCTGAGCCTGTCGAAGGCGAGGCGTCGCGCCGTAAGGCGCGAAACAACCTTTGCGCAAAAGTCTCCTGTGGGGGAGCATGGGCCGGATTGGTCGCGCGAGAACGGCCGGCGGCGAGCTTGACGCCACCGCCGTGCCCCCACCCGGCGCTGACGCGCCGACCTCCGCCGCTCGCGGGGGAGATGCGTTCCTGAGCCTCCCGCGCGACAACTCGCCCCCGTCTTCCCCGCTTTCCACAGGCGGTTCACGCGGGCGTGACTCGGGCGGCGTCTGCTATAGTGCGCGGCCATGAACGCACCCAGCCCCCTCCCCTCCCTGGCCGGCGACGGCGACGAGGCGGGGCCGCATCGCGCGCCGCCGGTCAACTACGAGGCGGAGCAGGCGCTGCTGGCCGCCATCCTCGCCAACAACCAGGCCTACGAGCGCGTCGCCGACTTCCTGCGCCCGGAGCACTTCGCCGATCCGGTGCACGGTCGCATCTTCGAGGCCTGCGGCAAGCTGATCGACCGCGGGCAGATCGCCAACGCGGTGACGCTGAAGAACGCCTTCGAGTCGGACGAGGCGCTGCAGGAGGTCGGCGGGGCGCAGTACCTGGCGCAGCTCCAGGCCGCCTATGTCACCATCATCAACGCCGAGCACTACGGCCGGGCGATCCATGACCTCTACCTGCGCCGCGAGCTGATCGCGCTGGGCGAGGACATCGTCAACGACGCCCACGACCACGACCTCGACGTCGCCGCCACCGACCAGATCGAGGCGGCCGAGCAGAAGCTCTACAGCCTGTCGGAGACCGGGCAGAGCGAGGGCGACTTCCAGTCCTTCCGCAGCGCCCTGGTCACCGCGGTGGAGCAGGCCGAGGCGGCGCACCGCCGCGACGGCCAGATCGCCGGCGTGGCCACCGGGCTGATGGACCTGGACGAGCTGCTGGGCGGGCTGCACAACAGCGACCTGGTGGTGCTGGCCGGCCGGCCGGGCATGGGCAAGACGGCCCTGGCCACCAACATCGGCTTCAACGCCGCCCGCCGCTACCTGGAGAGCGAGGCCGAGTCGGGCGCGGTGGTGGGCTTCTTCTCGCTGGAGATGTCGGCCGAGCAGCTCGCCACCCGCATCCTGTCGGAGCAGAGCGGCGTGGGCTCGGAGAACATCCGCCGCGGCCGGCTGTCGGCGCAGGAGTTCGAGGACGTCGTGCGCGCCAGCAACGAGCTCTCCGCCCTGCCCTTCTTCATCGACGACACCCCGGCCGCCTCGGTCGGCCAGGTGCGCACCCGCGCGCGGCGGCTGAAGCGCCGGCAGAACCTGGGGCTGCTGGTGGTCGACTACATCCAGCTCATGCGCCCCACCGCCGGCCGCAACCCCGAGAGCCGCGTGCAGGAGATCTCCGATATCACCCGCGGTCTGAAGGTCATCGCCAAGGAGCTGGACATCCCCATCCTGGCGCTCTCGCAGCTTTCCCGCGCGGTGGAGCAGCGCGAGGACAAGCGCCCGCAGCTCGCCGACCTGCGCGAGTCCGGCTCGATCGAGCAGGACGCCGACGTGGTGATGTTCGTCTTCCGCGAGGAGTACTACCTGCAGAAGGCCGAGCCCTCGCAGCGCCCGGACGAGGCCGACGACAAATATCACGAGCGCTATGCCAAGTGGCAGGAGCGCCTGGAGCGCAGCATGGGCGTCGCCGAGGCCATCATCGCCAAGCAGCGCCACGGCCCCACGGGCAAGGTCCGCCTCTCCTTCGAGGGCGCGACCACGAAGTTCGGCAACCTCGCCGCCGAGGACCACCTGCCCGACACGATGGAGTGAGGCCAAGGGATGTAGAGCTTGACCCGTATGAGCGCCTCATGCTTGGCCTTCGGCCGACTTCGTGTCCGACAAGCTCAGCATG
>CAZLNO010000018.1:0-18765 GCA_964561005.1 uncultured Rhodovibrionaceae bacterium
TTGATCCGGATCAAGGCGTACGCCGCGGTGCTCTGGCAATTTCTCTCCCGTCGAGATCGTTTTCCGCTGGCAACACGACGATGGAGAGGAGTCCCACGATGGCAGAGGAGAGCCGCCAGGAACCGGGTCGCGCGGGCACTCCTGCGCCGGCCGGCAGCAGCCATCCCATGGCCGAGCTGCGCCGCCAGATGGACCGGCTGTTCGACGACTTCACCCAGGGCTTCCGCTTCCCGACTTTCGGTGGCGTCGGCTGGCCGGGCCACGAGTTGGACGTCTTCGGCCCCGCGCAGGGGATCGTGGACGTGAAGTTCGACGTGAGCGAGTCGGGCTCGGATATCGAGGTCACCGCCGAGGTGCCCGGGATGAAGGAGGATGACATCGACGTGCAGGTCTCCGACAGCGTCCTGACGATCAAGGGCGAGAAGAAAGGCGAGGAAGAGAAGAAGGAGAAGACCTACTATCTCTCCGAACGCAGCTACGGCGCTTTTCAGCGCAGCTTCCGCCTGCCGGACACCGTCGATCAGGAACGCATCGAGGCCACCTTCGACAACGGCGTCCTCAAGGTGACCCTGCCGAAAAAGAAAGAAGCCCAGGGCAAGGCCAAGAAGATCAACGTGAAGGCGAAGTAGCCGCGGGTTCGCTCTGTGCCACCGTTGAGAGGGGACGAGCACGGCGCCCGGCCATGAAAGTCGGGCGCTCCCTTGTTGGCGGGGGAGGTCGCGCGACGGCCGATGGCGTTATTGCGCGTCGGGATCGATGAAGACGGCCAGGGATTCGCGATACCGGCCGGCGCTGACGAGGTCGCGTACGGGCTCGAACTCACGGGTGCGAAAGACTTGGCCGCCCAGGATGTGGGTAACCTCGCCGTTCCGCGCCGCCAGGGGCAACAGCAGGCGGAAGGTCGGGCGCTCGGCATCCGACGGCGCCCCCATGTTGATGTAGGCACCTTCCGAATACACCGGACGGCAATGCGCCGCCACGGCATCGCACAAGGCGAGAATGTGATCCCGGTAGCCGTCTCGCGCCGGCAGGACCTCGTCCAGGTAGCGCCATGTCGGGTCGTATCCGGCCACCTCCACCAGTTCCGTGCCCACGAGGCGATAGCGGTAGCGCCAACCGGATTGCGCCGGGATCACGTCGCAGAGCGTGAGATGCGGCAGGACGCGCCGCGGCATCTCCACCGGATCGATCGCCGCGCGCGCCGGCGCCGGCGCGCCGGCGCGGCGATCCGCCCAGAATCGCAGAATCTGGCGGAGCCGCGTGTCGGATATGGCGTCCGCGTTGCGTGTGTCGCTAATGGTCAACTTGGGATTGCCAGCCTCGCTGTGGACGTGGTCGCTCGGCACATCTCTTCGGACGGCATTGTGACCTTGAACGCCCTTATCACGCCCTCGAACCCCTGTCGAGTATAGCCAACAGCTTGTCGACGTCATTGGCGCGCAGACGCAGGCGCCGACAACGGCGGAGGTCGATGCACGGACTTCGCCGGCCCTGGTCCCTTGGCGGCGGGAGCGTGGCGCGTTCGCTCACGCTCCGCGGTGGCCGTCGCTGACCCGGTGGTCGGCGGCCAGCGTGGCCGTGACGCACCAGCGCGGCACGAGCCCCTCGTCCGCGACACGCGGCCGTCGGGAGGGGGGCGAAGCCCACGAGGGCGACCTGCGGCGGATAGATGACGCCGTAGAGCGCCTCCACCCCGCGCTCGCCCAGGCTGCTGACGGTGAGCGTCGGGCCGGTCATTTCCGAGCTGCGCAGCCGCCCGGCCCGCGCCCGCGCCACGAGGTCGCCGGTCAGGAACCAGTCACCCGCGAACAGCTTCTTGTAGCGCGCCTCGTTGTGCAGATAGCCGCGCAGCATCGACGGCCAGCCGAGCTTCAGCGCCAGCTCGCCCGGAATCATGGGCTTCTCGATCGGCTCTGGCGGGGCGCCGTCCTCTTCGGCCTGCTCGTCGCGGGTCACCACCGCCGCCTCGATGCCGGGCAGGGGGCGACCCATCCGGCCCGTCGCGGTGGTCGGCCGCACCGCCGTTCCCGCAATTCCCTTGTCACGGTCCATGGCCTAGGATGCCGGGTCAGTCCCGACCAGGATTCGCGAGGGAGCCGGGTCGTGCGATGGAGTTTCTGACGACCGCGGAGGTCGCCGCGCTTCTGCGCCTGAAGGAGCGCAAGGTCTACGAGATGGTGCGCCGGCGGGAGATTCCCTGCGCGCGCGTCACCGGCAAGTGGCTGTTTCCGCGCGACCTGATCGAAAGCTGGATTCGCGCCAGCACCGAATTCGGCGCGGGCGTCGAGACGCTTTCGCCCCCGCCGCCGGTGATCGCCGGGAGCCACGACCCGCTGCTGGCCTGGGCGGCGCAGGAGTCGCGGAGCGGCCTGGCGACGCTGTTCGAGGGCAGCGAGCCAGGGCTGGACCGCTTCGCCGCGGGCGAGGCCGTGATCGCGGGGCTCCATCTGCGCGACCCCGACAGCGGCGACTATAACCTGCCCTGGGTTCACGCGCGATTCCACGGCCGGCCGGTGGTGGTCCTGACCTGGGCCTGGCGCGAACAGGGCCTGATCCATGCGCCGGACGCGCCGGCGGCGCATCGCGCGTTGAAGAGCCTGCTGGCGGAGGGCGGCCGGGTGGCGGTCCGCCAGACGGGCAGCGGTTCGCGGGCGCTGTTCGACCAGCTTGTCCGCGAGGTCGGCGTCGAGCCCGCGGGCCTGGGAGACCGGTTGCTGACGGTGCGCAGCGAGACCGAACTGGCGCACACGGTGGCGGAGCGTCGCGCGGACGCGGCTTTCGGCGTCGCCGCGGCGACGGCGCACACCGCACTGGCCTTCACGCCGCTGGCGCGCGAACGCTTCGACCTGATCCTGCATCGCCGCGATTTCTTCGAGCCGCCCTGCCAGCGCCTGTTCGCCTTCACGCGCGGTGAGGTCTTCGAGCAGCGTGCGGCCAAGCTGCCCGGCTACGATGTGAGCGAGTTGGGGGCGGTGGTCTGGAACGGCTGACGGCGGCACGCGGCCTACGCCGCCTCCGCCTCGCGGGCCACGCGGGCCAGGCGGTCGAGCAGGTTGCGGATGCCCTGCACGCGCTGCTGCGGGGTCTCCCAGCGGCGCTTGTAGATCAGCTTGTTGTCGTCGGGGCGAAGCTGCACGGTGCCGGCCTGCTGGCCGATGAACCGCACCAGGCCGGCCGGGTTGGGGAAGGTGTCGTTGTGGAACTGGAGGACGGCGCCCTTGGGGCCGGCGTCGACCTTCTCCACCTGGGCGTCGCGGCACATCTGCTTGATGGCGACGATCTGCAGCAGGTTCTCCACCTCCTCCGGCAGGGGGCCGAAGCGGTCGATCAGCTCCGAGGCGAAGGCGTCGATCTCCTGCCGGTCGACCAGGTGCGCGATGCGGCGGTAGAGGCCCAGGCGCACCGTCAGGTCGGGGACGTAGGCCTCCGGGATCAGCACCGAGGTGCCGACGTTGATCTGCGGCGTGAAGGGCTCGGCCGCCGCCTCCTGGGTCGTGCCCTGGCCGCGCGCCTCGGCCACCGCCTCCTCCAGCATCTGCTGGTAGAGCTCGATGCCGACCTCGCGAATATGGCCGGACTGCTCCTCGCCGACCAGGTTGCCGGCGCCGCGGATGTCCAGGTCGTGGCTGGCCAGGGTGAAGCCGGCGCCGAGGTGGTCGAGCTGCTGCATGACGTGCAGGCGCTTTTCCGCCGCGTCGGTGAGCACCCGGCCCGGCTTCAGCGTCAGATAGGCATAGCCGCGCTGCTTGGAGCGGCCGATGCGCCCGCGAAGCTGGTAGAGCTGCGCCAGGCCGTACATGTCGGCGCGGTGGATGATCAGCGTGTTCGCCGTCGGCACGTCCAGGCCGCTCTCGATGATGTGGGTGGAGAGCAGCACGTCGTGCCTGCCCTCGTAGAAGGCCGTCATGACCTTCTCCAGCTCGCGCGCCGCCATGCGGCCGTGCGCCACGGCCACGCTGACCTCCGGGACCAGCTTGCGCAGGCGGTCCTCGACCTCGCCCAGGTCCTCGATGCGCGGGCAGACGTAGAAGGTCTGGCCGCCGCGCCAGTGTTCGCGCAGCACCGCCTCGCGCGCCACCACGGGGTCGTAGGGCAGCACGAAGGTGCGCACCGCCAGGCGGTCCACCGGCGGCGTGGTGATCAGGCTCATCTCCCTTACACCGGACAGCGAGAGTTGCAGCGTGCGCGGGATCGGCGTGGCGGTCAGCGTCAGCACGTGCAGGTCGCCGCGCAGCGCCTTCAGCTTCTCCTTCTGCTTGACGCCGAAGTGCTGCTCCTCGTCGACGATGACCAGGCCCAGGTCGCGGAACTTCACGTCCTGGCTCAGCAGGGCGTGCGTGCCGATGACCACGTCGATGCGGCCGTCCTTCAGACCCTGCTTGACCTCGGCGACGTCCTTGCTGTTCACCAGCCGCGAGAGCTGGCGCACCTGCAGCGGATAGCCGGCGAAGCGCTCCTTGAACGTCTGGAAGTGCTGGCGCGCCAGCAGCGTGGTGGGGACAATGACCGCCACCTGCTTGCCGTTCATCGCCGCGACGAAGGCCGCGCGCAGCGCCACCTCGGTCTTGCCGAAGCCGACGTCGCCGCAGACCAGGCGGTCCATCGGCTTGCCGGCCTCCATGTCGGCCAGCGCCTCCTCGATGGCGCGGAGCTGGTCGTCGGTCTCGGGGTAGGGGAAGCGCGCGCAGAACTCGTCGTAGGCGCCCTCGGGCGGGTGCAGCGGCTCCAGCGTGCGCACCTGGCGCTCGGCGGCGATGCGGATCAGGTCGCCGGCGATCGCCTTGACGCGCTCCTTCACCCTGGCCTTGCGCGCCTGCCAGTTGCCCTGGCCCAGCTTGTCGAGCTGGACGCCCGCCTCCTCGGAGCCGAAGCGCGACAGCACCTCCAGGTTCTCGACCGGCACGAACAGGCGGTCGCCGCCGTGGTAGGTGACCTTCAGCATGTCGTGCGGCGCGCCGCCGACCTCCAGGTTCACCAGGCCCTCGTAGCGGCCGATGCCGTGCTCGACGTGCACGACCAGGTCGCCCTCGTGCAGGCTGGTCACCTCGGTGAGGAAGTTGTCCGCCTTGCGCTTGCGCCGGGTCGGGCGGGCGATGCGCTCGCCCAGGATGTCCTGCTCGGAGATCAGCGCGGCGCTGTCGGAAACGAAGCCGTGCTCCAGCCCCAGGGTGACCAGCGCCACGCTGTCCGCCGGCAGCGCCTGCGCCTCGGCCCAGCTCTCCGCCAGGGCCAGCTTCTCGAAGCCGTGGTCGGCCAGCACGCTGCGCAGCCGCTCGCGCGAGCCGGCGGTGTAGCCGGCGACGGCGACACGGCGGCCGGCCTGCTGCTCTTCCCGCACGGCCGTCTTCAGGCTGGTGTAGGGCTCGCCCGCCTCGCCCTTCTTGCGCGCGGCGGTGAAGTCGTGGCCGGGGCGCGCGCCGCCGTCGATCGTGGTGGCGGTCTCCCCCGGCGCGGCGAAGGGCGAGAAGTGCGCCACCGCGCGGTCCTCCAGCCGGGCGTCCCAGTCGGCGGCGGTGAGGTAGAGCCGCTCGGGCGGCAACGGCTTGTAGGCGCCGACGTCCAGCTCGGCGCTCTGCTGCACCGTGCGCCGCGCCTCGTGGAAGTCGCGGATGGTCTCCAGGCGCTGCTCGCGCACCTCCTCCGCCTGGCGGTCCAGGGCCACCGGCGTCTCCGGCGGCAGGTAGTCCAGCAGCGTCTCCAGCCGCGCGTAGAACAGCGGCAGCCAGTGCTCCATGCCCTGGTATGGCCGGCCCTCGCTGACGGCGGCATAGAGCGGATCGTCCCTGGCCGGCGTGCCGAAGGTCTCGCGGTAGCCCGTGCGGAAGCGCTGGATGGTGTCGGGCTCCAGCACGACCTCGCTGACCGGCTTCAGCGTGAAGCCGGGATGCTCGCCGGTGGTGCGCTGGGTCAGCGGGTCGAAGGTGCGGATGCTCTCCAGCTCGTCGCCGAAGAAGTCCAGGCGCAGCGGCTCCGGCTCGCCGGGCGGGAAGACGTCGACGATGCCGCCGCGCACGGCGTATTCCCCGGCCTCGCCGACGGTCTCGCTGCGCAGATAGCCGTTCTCGGCGAAGAAGGTGGTGAGCGTCTCCGGCGCCACCTGGTCGCCGGCCCTGGCCGAGAGCACGCGCGGGCGCAGCACCTCTTGCGGCGGCACCCGCTGCAGCAGGGCGTTGACCGTGGTCAGCACCACCAGCCCGTGCTCTGGCGCGTCCTCCAGCAGCAGCCGGGTGAGCGTGTCGATGCGCTCGGCGACGATGTCGCGGTGCGGGCTGACCCGGTCGTAGGGCAGGCAGTCCCAGGCCGGGAAGGTCAGGACGCGGCATCCGGGCGCGAAGAACGCAAGTGCCTCGGCGGTCTTGCTCATGCGCGCGTCGTCGCGGGCGACGTGCAGCACCGGCAGGCCGTCGGCGTGCGTGGCCAGGTCGGCCGCCGCCGCGGCCAGCAGCCAGGCGTCGTAGCCCTCGGGCGCGCGCGAGACGACCCAGCGTCCCGGCCGGGCGAAGGCGCGGGCCAGGGGGCTCAGTCGCGAACGGGATCGATCCGGAAGTTGCACAGTTGCCGCAGAACGTCGCTGTCCAGTTCGGCCGGGGGCGTGGCCCGGCCCGTGATCCAGGCGTAGAGGTCGTCGTCGCTCACCTGAAGCATGGCCTCGTAGCGCCCGAGCTGTGCCTCGGTCAAGTCCGCCAGATGGCGCTCGGCGAATCCCCCGACCAGCAGGTCCATCTCGCGCGTGCCGCGATGCCAGGAGTTGAAGTAGGCCCGCTTGCGGCGTTTCTCCAGGTCGGGGGTCGGGCTCCGCTCGCGAGTTTCCGCCATGCCGCCGTTCTCCGCCGGGTGGGTGATGGCGAAGATATAGGTTGAACGGGGGGCGGAGTCACGCGGCGGGGCTCAGGCCTCGTTCGCGGGACCGTAGCGCGCGACCTGGATTTCGTCGGCGCGCCGGCGCATGCGATCGGCATCGTACCAGGCCTGCATGCGCAGCAGGGTATCCATCGAGACGCCGAAGGCCTTTTCGATCCGCAGCGCCATCTCCGGCGACAGGGCGGCGTGCTCGTTCACGAGATCCGACAGCGTCGCCCGTCGGACACCCAGGATCTCCGCCGTCCGGCTGACCGACAGGCCTAGCTCCTCCAGGATCTCCTCGCGGATGAAGCGGCCCGGATGCGGCGGCTGCATGCCGATCGTCGCGGCAGGCTCGGTCATCAGTGATAATCCTCCAGATCGAGGTTCGTGATCTCGCCGTCTTCAAGATCAAAGGTGATCCGCCAATTACCTGAAACCGAGATGCTCCAGGTGCCTTCGCGGTCCCCCGAGAGTTGATGGATCCGCCAACCAGGAGGTCCCCGCACACCGCTTATGTCCCTGGCTGCGATGAGCACCGCAAGGATATTGCGAACGCGTTTGGCGAGGTCGCCACGCACCTCTCTGTCGTCATCATATTCAATCAGACGCGACAAGCCGCGATGCCGGATACGTCGAATTCTCACGAGAATGTGTACGGCAATACCGGACGGTTGTCAATAAGGATGTCGGCACACGTTGGACGATAGAGGTATTTCAGCGATTCGCGCAAACGGACTTTTTCCGAACATCGATGTCCGATGCCATGCCTCCTCACTTCGCCCCCAGGGCCCGCGGGTCGAGGGCGTCCTGCAGGCCGTCGCCGACGAAGTTGAAGGCCATGACGGTGACGAAGATCAGCAGGCCGGGCCAGACCGCCAGCATCGGCGCCGAATGGATCAGCTCCTGCGCGTTGGTCAGCATGTTGCCCCAGGAGGCCATCGGCGGCTGAATGCCGAGGCCCAGGAAGCTCAGCACCGACTCCAGCAGGATGATGTTGCCGATCGACAGCGTCGTCGCCACGATGATTGGCGAGGCCACGTTGGGCAGCAGGTGCACCCGCATGATTCGCAGGTTGCCGGCACCCAGGGCGTGGGCGGCGGTGACGAACTCGCGCGCCTTCATCGACAGCGTGGCCCCGCGCACCAGCCGCGCCACCGTGGTCCAGCCCACCGCCGCCACCAGCAGCACGATGCGGTAGAGGCTGGCCTGCTGGCCGCCCATCAGGTCCTCGGGCAGCCCCAGCTTGGTGAAGTCCAGCGCCGCCAGCACGATCAGCAACGGCAGCAGGGGCAGCGCGATCACCCCGTCGGTGACGCGCATCAGCAGGCCGTCCAGCGTACCGCCGAAATAGCCCGCCGCCAGCCCGATGGCCGTGCCGATCACCGCCGCGATCAGCGCCGCCGCCAGCCCCACCGTGAGCGACACCCGGCCGCCGTAGAGCAGCCGCAGCAGCAGGTCGCGGCCCAGCTCGTCGGTGCCCAGCGGGTGCGCCCAGGACGGCGGCGCATGGCGGGCCAGCAGGTCCACCTTGGTGGCGCTGAGCGGCGTCCAGGCCTCGATCAGCGGCGCGGCGAAGGCGGCGGCGGCCAGCACGACCAGCACGATCAGGCTGCCCACCGCCAGGCGGTGGCGCAGGAAGCGGCGCCACAGCAGCCGCGTCGGCGAGCCGCTGGGCCCGATCGCCTGGGCGGCGCTCGCCTGGAGCTGCGGGTCGGCGGTATCGGTCATCGCGGCGTCCCTGCTGACGTCATCGGTAGCTGATCCGCGGATCGAGCCAGGCATACGTCAAATCCGCCAGCAGGTTCGCCAGCAGCGTCAGCGCCGTCGCGAACAGCAGGCCCATCAGCGCCAGGTTGTAGTCGTTGCCCATGATGGCGTCGTAGATCGTCTTGCCCATGCCCAGCCAGCCGAAAATCGTCTCGGTGATCAGCGCGCCGGAGAACAGCATCCCCATGTCCAGCGCCAGGATGGTGACCACGGGGATCATGGCGTTGCGTAGGGCATGGCGGACCAGCACCCGGCGACGCGACAGGCCCTTGGCGCGGGCGGTGCGGATGTAGTCCTGGCGCAGCGCCTCGATCATGCTGCTGCGCACGTAGCGGATGATGCCGCCGACCCGCGCCAGCGCCAGCGCGACCACCGGCAGCACCAGGTGGCGCGCGGCCTCCCAGAAGCCGCCGCCGCCGCCCATGCCGCCGGCGGGCAGCCAGCCCAGGGTGACCGCGAAGAGGATGATCAGCAGGATGGCCAGCCAGAACGGCGGCACCGAGATGCCGGCGAAGGCGATCAGGTTGATCGCGTTGTCCAGCCCCGACTGCGGCCGCGTCGCGGCGACGATCCCCGCCGGCAGCGCGATCGCCAGCGCCAGGAGGAATGACAGCCCCAGCAGGATCACGGTGTTGACCAGCCGCGGCCCAACCACCTCCAGCACCGGCCGGGCGAACATCCGGGAGTAGCCGAAATCGCCCCGCAGCGCGGCGGTGAGCCAGTTCCAGTAGCGCTCGTGCAGCGGCTGGTCGAGGCCGTAAAGCGCCTTGAGGCGTTGCTGGTCGGCCGGGGTCAGGTCCGGGTCCGCCTGGATCATCAGGTCGATGGGGTCGCCCGGCATCAGCCCGATCAGGCCATAGATCACGAACGACATGATCAGCAGGACGAGAAGCGCGCCGGCCAGGCGTCGGGCGATGTAGGTCAGCATGCGGCGTCGAACCTCACCCGCCGGCCTCGCGGCCCCAGTGCTCGACCCACATCGTCGTCGGGTACTGGTGGCCGGTCGGCTCGATGCCGGCCAGCCAGCTCGGCAGCACGTGCGGCTCGGCGCGCCAGTACAGCGGCAGCGCCGGCAGCTTCTCGGCATAGAGGCGCTGCAGCTCGGCCCAGAGCTTCATCCGCTGCGCCTCGTCCAGTTCGCGCTCGGTGCGGTCGATCAGCTCGTCGGCGCGCGCGTCGTCGAAGCCATAGACGTTCTGCCCGGACCAGGCGTTGGCCTCGCTCGGGATCATCTCGCTGTGCAGCGTGGAGCGCGGCACGCTCTCCGGCGAGGAGATCCAGGCGAACATCGCCAGCCCGTCGAACTGCCGCTTCGTGACGGTCTCGCCGAAGAAGACGCGGGCCGGCTCGTTCTTGATCCGAAGGTCGACGCCGAGTTCCCGCCACTGGCTTTGCAGGACCTGCTGGACCAGCTCGCGGGTTCGGTTGCCGGCGGTGGTCATCAGGCGCAGGCGCAGCGGCTCGCCCGCCGCGTTGTGGCGGATGCCGCCGCGCAGCTCCGTCCAGCCGGCCTCCTCCAGCAGCGCGGCGGCCTTGCCGGGATCGTGGGGATACTGTCGCACGTCGTCGGTGTGCACCTTGTCCAGCGGGCTCACCATGGTGTCGGCCACCGGCTGCTTGCCCGCGAAGAGCTGCTCGTTGATCGCCGTTCGGTTGGCGCCATGGGCCAGCGCCTTGCGCACCCGCGGGTCGGCCAGGATGGGATTGTCCAGGTCGAAGGCGATGTGCTCGTAGATCAGCCCCGGCTGGTAGACGAAGTCGAAGCGCGCCCCGTGGCGCTTTTCCAGGGCCAGCGCCTGGTCCAGCGACATCCCCAGTTCGCCGGCGATCATGTCGATCGCGCCCGACAGCAGGTTGGCCTCCAGCGCCGCGGTGTTCTCGATCACCCGCACGACGATGCGGTCGAAGGCGGGCGGCGGACCGTACCAGGTCGCATTGGGGTCGAAGACGGCGCGCGCGCCCTGGGTCACCTCGACCATCCTATAGGGACCGAAGAAGAGGCCGGGGTTCGTCGGCTCGGCGTCGAAGGTGGTGCGGTTGCGGTATTCCGCTGGATTGGCCTCGAAGATCTCCCGTTCCAGGTGCGCGGGCAGGATCGACAGGGCGAAGTCGTTGTAATCGAAGGTCACCCGGTCCACGTGCACCGTGAAGCGCTTCGGGTCGTGCACCTCGATGTCGGTGATGCGGCGGAAGATCTCGCCGGCGGCCACGCCGGACTTCGGATGCTTGCCGACCTCCCAGGTGAAGACGACGTCCTCGGCGGTGACCGGGTGGCCGTCGCCCCAGGTGGCGTCGGGGTGCAGGTGGTAGGTCACCGCGATCCCCTCGCTGCCGTCGGCGCGCGTCTCGCGCGCGGCCATGCCGTTGTCCAGCGTCGGCAGCCTGGTGCAGACGAAGCACACCTGCTCCCAGTCCGCGTCGTACCCCGTGATCGGCCGCCGCGTCAGGCCGTGCAGGTAGGTCTTCGCCAGCATGGAGTCGATCAACGGATGAAAGGTCGAGGGGAACTGCGTGATCCCGATGGTCAGCGTCCCCGCGCCCCCGGCTTCCTCGCGCGCCTGCGCGGCGCCGGGCGGCACGGCGGCGAGAGTGGCAACCACGAGCGCGGCGAGCGCGCGGGCAAAGCGGTGCATTCCTTGACCTCCCCGGAGCTTGTTTCCGACCCCGGAAGGTACAGGCGTTGGGCGGCATGGGCTATATCAACGACACGCCGGCGGGCCGCCTGCGGCGCAAATGCGAGCTCGACGAGGTCAGGGCGGTCACCCGCGACATTCGCTGACGGCTTGGGTGCCGCATGGCGCGGCCAATGCCGTGAGGGTGTCGCGTGCGGGCACTCGTGACTGCAATCTCTCTATTGACATATATACGAAGATATGACATATACTGTAGATAGTTACTGAAGGTATGAGAGGTCTGTCATGACCGAGATACCGGCCGAGGATCGGCGAGATATGGATCGCATCGTGGAAGGTCTCGAAAGAGTGTCGGATCGCATTCGGGCGCTCGACCGGGCCGGCTATGCGCGCGCGGACATCGCGCGCTATCTGGGCAAGCGCTATCAGCACGTGCGCAATGTGCTCGTGGAGGATCGCGCCAGGAATGCGGGCAAGAAGACAGACAAGGAAGAGTCTGGAAAGGGCGCGCCAGACGAGCTGCCCCGCAGCGTCGCGGTGACGATCGGCCCTGGCGGCCGCATCGTCATCCCGGCGGCGTACCGCGACGCGCTGGGTCTCAAGGAAGGGCAGCAGGTCGTTCTGTCCAAGGAGGATCAGTCGCTGCGGCTGCGCAGCCGCGGCGAGGCACTCCGGCGTGTCCAGGAAATTGTGTCGTCGTATCTGCCGCCCGGCGCCGACCTGGTCGAGGACCTGATCGCCGAGCGCCGCCGAGAGGGCGAACGTGAGGACCAGGCCGGTGGCGAAGTTCGTTCTTGACGCCTCGGCGGTGCTCGCCTTCATCCAAGGCGAAGCGGGATCGGACGAGGTC
The DNA here is from genome assembly GCA_964561005.1 of uncultured Rhodovibrionaceae bacterium. Taxonomy (GTDB): domain Bacteria; phylum Pseudomonadota; class Alphaproteobacteria; order Kiloniellales; family Rhodovibrionaceae; genus CAZLNO01. The sequence goes on from CAZLNO010000018.1 coordinate 12,094, forward strand.
GAGGCCTGTATGAGCGATGGCGTGATCACCTCGGTCAACCTTGCCGAGGTGATCACGCGGCTGAGCGACGCGGGGCTGGCCCCGGACGCCCTTTCGGATGTGCTGGTCGAACTGGCGTTGCCCGTGGCGCCGGTGGACGAGGAACTGGCGCTGGCCGCCGGCCAGCTCCGGCGCCAGACACGGCACCTGGGCCTGTCGCTGGCCGACCGGATTTGCCTGGCGTTCAGTCGACGGCTCGATGCGAAAGCCGTGACGGGGGACCGCGCCTGGGTCGGGGCGCGGGACCTGGGCTTCGACGTGCAGTTGTTCCGCTGAACGTCCTGCAAGCGCGCACGCCCCAGCCCCCTTCGCACTTGCGAGATTTTGCGGCGCGCAGGGTCTATACCCAGGAAACCGCGCGCGCTAGGGTCGCGGCCATTGCCCGGAACGGGCCAACGGAACTGGCGGAGGTCGCCATGCCAACGGCGTTGATCACCGGCGCGAACCGCGGCCTGGGGCTGGAGTTCGTGCGCCAGCTCGCGGGGGCGGGGTGGCGCGTGCACGCCTGCTGCCGCATGCCGGAGAAGGCGCGGCGGCTGAAGGAGGTGGACGGCGAGGTGGCGCGCCATCGCCTGGACGTCACCGACGGCCTGCAGCTTGCCAGCCTGGGGCGGGAACTGGCGGAGGAGCCGCTGGACCTTCTCGTCAACAACGCCGGCATCTTCGGGCCGCGCGGCGGCTTCGGCCAGATCGCCTACGAGGACTGGCTGCAGGTGTTCAACGTCAACACCCTGGCGCCGATGCGCGTGGCCGAGACCTTCGCCCCGCACCTGGCCAAGGCGGAAAACCCCAAGCTGATCAACGTCTCCAGCCGCCTGGGCTCGATCGCCGAGAACGACGGCAGCGGCTGGCACATCTACCGCTCCTCCAAGGCAGCGCTGAACATGGTGACCAAGTGCCTGTCGATCGACCTGCGTCCGCGCGGCGTGGTCGTGGCGGCGGTGCATCCCGGCTGGGTGGCGACCGACATGGGCGGCAGGAACGCCCCGACCCCGCCCGCCGACAGCGTGGCCAGCCTGCTGCGCGTCGTCGAGGGGCTGGGGCCCGACGACAGCGGCGGCTTCTACAGCCACGACGGCAGCGCCATTCCGTGGTAGCCTTGCCGCATCCCGGACATGGAGGAGCGGCCGATGCAACTGACCGAGGACCAGCGCCTGATCCAGGAGGCGGCGCGCCGTTTCGCCCGCGAAACGCTTTGGCCGAAGGCGCCCGCCTGGGACCGCGAGGCGCGCTTTCCGGCCGAGGCGCTGCGGGAGATGGGCGATCTGGGCTTCATGGGCATGCTCGTGCCCGAGGAATGGGGCGGCGCCGGCGCCGACCACGTCGCCTACGCGCTGGCGGTGATCGAGGTGGCGGCCGGCGACGGGGCCTGCTCGACCATCATGGCGGTGCACAACTCCGTGGCCTGCATGCCCATCCTGAAGTTCGGGAGCGAGGACCAGAAGGCGCGCTTCCTGCGGCCGCTGGCGCGCGGCGAGATGCTGGGCGCGTTCTGCCTGACCGAGCCGCAGGCCGGCTCCGACGCCTCGGCCATCAAGACCCGGGCCGAGCGCCGCGGCGACCGCTGGGTCCTGAACGGCACCAAGCAGTTCATCACCTCCGGCCGCAACGCCGATCTCGCCATCGTCTTTGCCGTGACCGACCCGGACCAGGGCAAGCGCGGCATCTCGGCCTTCGTCGTCCCCACCGACACGCCGGGCTACACCGTGGCCAGCGTGGAGAAGAAGATGGGCCAGCGCGCCTCCGACACCTGCCAGATCGTCTTCGAGGACTGCGCCGTCCCGGCCGACTTCATGCTGGGCGAGCCGGGCCAGGGCTACAGGATCGCGCTGTCCAACCTGGAAGGCGGACGCGTCGGCGTCGCCGCGCAGTGCGTCGGCATGGCGCGCGCGGCCCACGAGGAGGCCCTGCGGTACGCGCGGGAGCGGCGCGCGTTCGGCCAGCCGCTGATCGAGCACCAGGCGGTGGCCTTCCGCCTGGCGGACATGGCGACCGACCTGGAGGCGGCGCGGCTGTTGACGCTCCAGGCCGCGGCCCTGCGCGACGCCGGCGAGCCCTGTCTGGCCCAGGCCGCGATGGCCAAGCTGCACGCCTCGGAGATGGCCGAGCGCGTGTGCTCGGCGGCGGTGCAGATCCACGGCGGCTACGGCTACCTGGCCGACTACCCGGTCGAGCGCATCTACCGCGACGTGCGCGTCTGCCAGATCTACGAGGGCACCTCCGACATCCAGCGCCTGGTGATCGGGCGGGAGCTGGCGAAGGGCGGATGAAGGCGGATTTTTGACCGTACGGTTCATCCGGAACGACGCAGTGTGACGCGACTTTTAAGCCAGTCGGCAAAGACCGCTTGCGTCGAATTGCCGGCGGCAAGATCCCAAACCGCCTTGGCCGCGTCGCGCTCGTCGGCTTTCAAGTGCCAACCATTCAACTTCAGAAACACATAGGCGGAATGAATCCGACCCTTTTGTTTCCGTCCACGAACGGATGGTTCCGGATCAGGGCGGCAGTGTAACCTGCGGCGAGGTCGCAGATGTCCGGCTCGCCGTAGGCGGCCAATGTCTTGGGGCGAGCGAGCGCTGATTCGAGAAGACCTCGATCACGCAGGCCCGGCGCACCGCCATCCTTGACCAGCGCACGCCGATGGGCCTCAAGGACGGCCGCAGGATGAAGCCAGACGATCATCCTGGGTTGCGCCCCAGGTTACTTGGCGAGGTCGCGCAAAGTATTCGGATAGCGGGTGATTGCTTCTTCCACCAGTTCGATCTGCGTCTTGATCTCGGGTGAGGCCCGCAGCAGTTGGTAGCCCTCCGCCGTTTCGTTCAAAAGAACGGTGCCGTTGTCCTGTGCATGCAGGTGATCCGCCACATCCTCCGGTAGGACGACGGCAAGCTCGTTGCCAATGCGGCGGAGCTTCAGTGCGATCATGACGACGCTCCTGAATGGGGTAAAAGTCTGACGCTCGGCTTTATAATGGCCATGCAGGGCGCACTGATAAAGGCCTCACGCCCCCTCCCACTTCGGCTCGCGCTTTTCCAGGAAGGCGTCGATGCCCTCCGCGGCGTCGCGGGCCAGCATGTTCTCGGTCATGACCTCGGCGGTGTGGCGATAGGCGCCCGCCAGGTCCATGTCGAGCTGCTGATAGAAGGCGCGCTTGCCGATCTTCAGCACGTGCGGCGACTTGCTCGCCACCGTGCGGGCCAGGGCGTCGGTCGCCTCGCGCAGTTCGGCCTCCGGCACCGCGCGGTTGACCAGGCCCCAGTCGGCGGCCGTCGCGGCGTCGACCATCTCGCCGGTCAGCAGCATCTCCATCGCCCGCTTGCGCGGCACGTTGCGCGACAGCGCCACCATCGGCGTGGAGCAGAACAGCCCGATGTTCACCCCCGGCGTGGCCAGCTTCGCGCCCTCCGCCGCGACCGCGAGGTCGCAGGTCGCCACGAGCTGGCAGCCGGCGGCGGTGGCGATGCCGTGCACCTGGGCGATCACCGGCTGGCGCAGGCGCGTCACCGTCGTCATCAGCCGACAGCAGGCGTCGAAGACCCGTTCGTAGAAGGCGCGGCTGGTGTCCGAGCGCAGCTCCTTCAGGTCGTGGCCGGCGCAAAAGCCCTTGCCCGCGCCCTGCAGGATCACGACGCGCGCCGAGGTGTCGGAGTCGACCTCCTCCAGGCGCGCCTGCAGCGCGGCCATGAGGTCGAGGGAAAGCGCGTTGTACGCCTTCGGCCGGTTGAGGGTGAGGCGGACGACGCCGGCATCGTCCTCGCGCAGGACCAGGCTCTCGCCTGTCTGGACCTCGGCGGCTTGGGTGCTCATCATCGTCTCCTGCGAGGTTAAGGGCTTTGCAACCACCTGGGAAAACACCTACCAGGAAGCGGGCCGCATCGCCAGGGGAGGAGCACGTTGAGCCGCATCACCAAGGAAGAAATCAACGAGCTGACCGAGCGCGAGCTGCCCTGGGCCGTCTGGTTCGGGCTGAAGGTGGAGGATATCGGCGAGGGGACCTGCCGCGTGCGCCTGCCGCACAACGCGCAGAACCTGCGCCCCGGCGGCACGGTGAGCGGCCCGGCGATGATGGGCCTGGCCGACTTCGCGCTCTATGTCGCCGTGCTCTCGGCCATCGGCCGGGTCGAGCTGGCGGTGACCAGCCAGCTCTCCATCAACTTCCTGCGCAAGCCCAAGCCCGGCGACATCATCGCCGACTGCCGCATGATCAAGATCGGCCGCCGTCTGGCCTACGGCGAGGTCTTCCTGTACGGCGAGGGGCGCGAGGACGGGACGCCGCTGGCCCACGTCACCGGCACCTATGCGATTCCCGAGGGTGCGGTACCCTGATACCACTATCGTAAGCCTCTCCGAACGCTGGGCTTTTCCGGGATATCCTGCTTGACAGCCGGGGCCGCCGGGCTTACAACCACCCCGGAACGCGGGGGCGGCCCGGGCCGCCCCCGCCAGCTTTTCGTTTCCGACACACCGCGACAGGCAGCAAGGGACAGGGGTCCGATGAAGACCTATTCCGCCAGGCCGGCCGACATCGAGAAGAAGTGGGTCGTCATCGACGCCGAGGACGTGGTGCTGGGCCGTCTGGCCGCGCAGGTGGCGAACATCCTGCGCGGCAAGCACAAGACGATCTACACCCCGCACATGGACTGCGGCGACAACGTCATCGTCGTCAACGCCGAGAAGGTCCGCATGACCGGCAAGAAGCGCGGCGACAAGGTGTACTACTGGCACACCGGCTATCCCGGCGGCATCAAGGAGCGCACGGCCGAGCAGATCCTTTCCGGCAAGCATCCCGAGCGGGTGGTGATGAAGGCCGTCGAGCGCATGGTGCCCAAGGGCCCGCTGGGCCGCCAGCAGATGAAGAACCTGCGCGTCTATGCCGGGCCGGAGCATCCGCACGCCGCGCAGCAGCCCGAATCCCTCGACGTCGGCGCGATGAACCCGAAGAACCGCAGGAGCGCGTAAGCCATGGCGCAAGACGAGCAGACGCTGACCGACCTCTCGCAGCTTGGCGACACCGCCGCGGCCGGCGGCGCCGCGCCGGCGGAGAGCCAGCTTCCCGAGCCGAAGATCGACGCGCACGGCCGCTCCTACGCCACCGGCCGGCGCAAGGACGCCGTGGCCCGCGTCTGGGTGAAGCCCGGCAGCGGCAAGGTGAACGTCAACGGCCAGGACCTGGCCGACTATTTCGGCCGGCCGGTGCTGCGCATGATCGTGCACCAGCCCTTCCACGCCGCCGACCGCGAGAACCAGTTCGACGCCTATGTCACGGTCACCGGCGGCGGGCTGTCCGGCCAGGCCGGGGCGATCCGCCATGGCATCGCGCAGGCGCTGACCCGCTACGAGCCGGCGCTGCGCCCGGTGCTCAAGCAGGGCGGCTTCCTGACCCGCGACCCGCGCACGGTGGAGCGCAAGAAGTACGGCCGCCGCAAGGCGCGGCGCAGCTTCCAGTTCTCCAAGCGCTGACGCGCTCGGGCTTTCCGATCGACGGGACAGCGGGGCGCGCCGGGCGGCTGGCGCGCCCCGAAGTCTTTCGAGGCAGGTGTCGGCCCGCCGGGCGGGCCACGGCGGACGGAGCGGACGATGACCACGCAGAGGCTGAAGATCGGCATTCTGGGCGCCAGCGGCTATACCGGCGCGGACCTGGTGCGCCTGCTGGCCACGCACCCGAATGCGGAGATCCGCGTGCTGACCGCCAACCAGCACGCCGGCAAGCCGATGCGCGCGGTCTATCCGCACCTGGGGGCGCTGGACCTGCCCGACCTGGTGACCTGGGAAGAGGCCGACTGGGGCGGTCTGGACGTCGCCTTCTGCGCCCTGCCGCACGGCACGACGCAGGAGATCGTGGCGCGCATGCCGCGCGGGCTGAAGGTAGTGGACCTCTCCGCCGATTTTCGCCTGACGGACCCCGAGGTCTACGCCGCCTGGTACGGCCACGCGCACCGGGCGCTCGATTTGCAGGAGGAGGCCGTCTACGGCCTCACCGAGCTGAACCGCGAGGCGATCGCGCGGGCGCGGCTGGTCGCCTGTCCGGGCTGCTATCCCACGGCGGCGCTGTTGGCCCTGCAGCCGCTGGTGGCGGCCGGGCAGGTCTCGGCCGAGGACCTCATCATCGACGCCAAGTCCGGGGTCACCGGCGCCGGGCGCAAGGTGGCGCAGAACCTGCTGTTCGCCGAGGTGGGGGAGGGCATCCACCCCTACGGCGTCGGCACCCACCGCCACGCGCCGGAGATGGAGCAGGAGCTGGCGAGGGCGGCCGGCGCGCCGGTGCGGCTCAATTTCACGCCGCACCTGATGCCGATGAACCGCGGCGAGCTGGTGACCTGCCACGTCAGGCTGGCCGGCGGGGCGGGGGCCGACGACCTGCGCGCCGCGCTGGCGGGGCGCTATGCCGGCGAGCCCTTCGTGCGCGTCCTGCCGGCGGGCGAGAGCCCGGCGACGCGGCACGTGCGCGGCTCCAACTTCGCCGTGCTGGGCGTCTTCCCCGACCGCATCCCCGGCCGCGCCATCGTCATCGCCGCCATCGACAACCTGGTCAAGGGCTCCAGCGGCCAGGCCATCCAGAACATGAACCTGATGTGCGGCCTGGACGAGACGACGGGCCTGTTGCAGCAACCGATGTTTCCCTAGCGGCGGGCG
>CAZLNO010000018.1:18865-44498 GCA_964561005.1 uncultured Rhodovibrionaceae bacterium
CGAATGTTGACGTTTGCACACGTTTGCTGACGGCCGCACCGCACTGGCCTGAGGCCATCCCGCGCCCCGCGGGCGGCTTTCCCTGGCGCTGGCCGCATAAGCGAAAATGCATGCATATCCTGAAGGCTCCGGGACGGGGCGAGGCAAGAACAAAGAACGAACATATTAGACAAATCCTCATAATACGTCAACAGTCCTAACGCCCTTGGCCGTCTGGTCCAGCCCCGGCCGAAGCGCGAGGATCTGGAGGTCTTCCGTCCGGGCCTGCGCCGCGACGACAGCCGCTTGCGCGCCGGGGTCGGTCGGGGTCAGCAAAACGATTCGGCAGATGTGGGGAAGGCGCAGCGGCTGCTGTCGAACGCGGGCACCTTCGACCTCGCCATCCCGCGCGAGCGCAGCGGCACACCGAGCGACGCGCTGTTCGACGGCATCGCCGCCTTCCAGGCCCAGGCGGGCCTCCCGCCGGACGGCGTGATGCGCCCCGGCGGCCCGACGGTGACGGCCCTCGACCGTGGCCTGGGAGTCGGCGCCCTGACGCGAACCGCGCAGCAGCTCCCGGACGACGGGTTCCGCCCTCTGCCGCCCGAGGACGGCGGTCAGCAACTGCCGCCCGACGACGGGTTCCGCCCGCAGCCGCCCACGCAAGGTGGCGTTCAACAGCCCCCGGACGACGGCTTCCGGCCTCGGCCGCCCGCCGAGAGCATACGTCCGATTCCTGGCGGTAAAACGCCGCAGCGGCCACCCGACGATGGTTTTCGTCCCCGTCCCGGCGAGGATAACGATCCGGACGCGGAGGAGGGCGAGGCGGACCAAAAGCCGGACGGCGAGACGTGCGAAAGAATTCGGGCGGAGATCGAGCGAGCTAAAGCGGATGTGGAAGCGTCTACGGCTGATGTCGAGCGAGACCAGAGAGAGATTGGAGAGATTGAGAATAGAGTGCAGCAAATGAAGGCGGAATCCGAACGTCTATTGCGCGAGATTGGTGCTAAAAGTCTTCTTGATGCTCTTAGGAGAAATGTCCCATTTATTCGTATACTGGAATTCATTATCAACATCGGCAATGTGGTGCTATCACTTACGCTGGAGGGCAGGGCACGACAGTTGAAAGAGATCTTAGAATTCATAAATGAGGAACTGAGGAAAAATATACGTAATCTTGAGATGGCCCAAGCCAGAATAAAGGAACTTATACCGCCCGACGAATGAAATCGTACATCTGTATGGCCTCATGCTTCGACAAGCTCAGCATGAGGACCTCGTCCTGAGCTTGTCGGACACGCAGTCGACGCCCTTGGGCGTCAAGGACGAGTCCGCTCAAACGTCGGGCGGTATTAGACGTCGGTTAGCGGTCCAGTGCAATAGCGAACCGGAAAATACTCCGATTTCCTAATCCGGCTTCAACCATTTTGCCGCAACCCATTCGTGTTGGACGAAGCGGCCGAAGAGGGCGCGGTGGTCGGGGTGGAGGCGCTGCCAGAGGGCTTCGAGGTTGATGGCGACGGCCTCGCCGCCCTCGCGTGCCCGCCAGAGCCAGTAATACGCCGCCAAGGGTCGGCGGCCGGGTCATCGAGTACCGCCTGCAACAGAGCTCCGGCCACGACCTGCTCGACCGGGAGGTGGCGGCGATGATCGAGCGCGCGCAGCCGCTGCCGCCGATGCCCGAGACGATACAGCAGGCGCGGCTCGAGCTCGTCGTGCCGGTGCAGTTCTTCCTGAGATGAGCCGGTGTCCCCATCGGCCTGGCCATCATGGGTGTAGGAACCTGCTTGTGTCCTGTCCCGCCTCAGGGGGCTCGCTCCAGGCCAAGGGGTAGAGCATATCCGGACGCGGCGGCGAGCAGCCTCTATCGGTGCTGTGCTGACGCCGAGAACTGCGACTGCTTTGCATTTGCATTCGGTCGTGCTACGACCTCGTCGTGGCTCGGGGACGATGGCAATGGCGTCGCGTCATGTTGGATCGGCAGCCGGAAGGCGCGGTTCGGGGATGGGAACGACGCGGGAAGGTCTCGACGAGGTGTTCCGCGGCCAGCGGCCGGTCCTGCTGCGCACGCTGGCCCGGCTCGTGGGCAGCATGGCCGTGGCGGAGGACCTGGTGCAGGAGACCTATGTCCGGGTCGCCGCCGCCCTAGGCGAGCGGTCCGTGGAGCACCTGCAGCCCTTCATCTACCAGACGGCCCGCAACCTCGCCTTCGATCACCTGCGCGCGAAGCGGCGGCAGGGCGAAGTCGTGACGCGCGATGTCGACGGCGCGGTCCTGGCGGCGATGCCCAGCAACGCGCCCACGCCTGACGCCCAGGTGGGCGACCGCGAACTTCTGGACCGTCTCGCCACCGTGTTGGTTCGTCTGCCGCCGCGCCAGCGCCACGTGTTCGTGATAGCGCGGCTGGAGGGCCGCGGCTATACCGACATCGCCGCCGCGCTTAATGTCTCGACCAGCACGGTGCAGAAGGATGTGCGCGCGGCCATGGCGGCCTGCATCCGCGTGTTCCGCGCGCTCGACGAAACGTGACTTGCGGTTTCGCACGCCCGGGACGTCAAGGTAAGAGAGTCCGGAGCGACGCGGCGAGGCCCCATGACCAGGCACAACCGACATGACGACCCCGAAGCCGCCACCGGCGACGCGACGACCGACGCGGCGCTCGACTGGTTCCTGCGCCTGCCGCAGGTGGAGATCGTTTCGGAAAAGCTGGGCGGCCGGCTGACCGTGGACACGCCGGTCGCCCTGGACCCGGCGCCGTTCAACGTGATCTGGGGCGTCGACTATCTGCAGGACGAGACCGAGCAGGTCGGCATCGACGCACCCTCGAACACCCCGGACATGGATCAGGAGGCCGTGGCCGGCTTCCTGGAGGTCGAGCTGCCGGTGGGCGATCTCGGCCTGCTGCGCTCCGGCGTGCGGCACGAGGAGATTTCCGTCGATGTCGACGATGTGGTCAACCGGCGCGGCATCTTCGTCGAGGGCGGCAAGCTGGAGTTCAGCGAGACCCTGGTCAACGCCAGCGCCGTCGCCTACGTCACCGACGACATCGACGTCTTCGGCGGCTTCTCCCTGGCGGACATCGGGCGCGCCATTGCCGACGGCACCGCCACGCGGGCCACGGCGCTGGAATCCGAGGCGCAGACGGTCGACAACTACGAACTCGGCATCCGCGCCGTGTACGACCGCTGGGACGCCTCCATTACCGGGTTCTTCAGCGAGTCGGAAAACGGCACGACCTTCGACCCCGATCTCAACATCACCAAGCAGCCCGAGGAGATCTACGGCGTCGAAGTCGCGGCCAACGCGCAGCCGCACGACATGGTGCGCCTTGGCGGCACCTTTACCTGGATGGAGGGGCAAATCGATCTGGACGACGACGGCGACTTCGAGGAGGACCTGCCGTCCACCCGCATTCCCCCGGTCAAGGTCACCTCTTTCGTCGAGGTCTTCCCCACCGACTGGGCGACGGCGCGGTTGCAGAGCCTGTATTCCGGCGACCGCAATCCCGACAGCTCGCTCTTCGGCGGATCGGAGGTCAACGACTACATTCTCTTCGACCTCTTCGCCAGCGTGGACACCGGCTATGGACAGCTCGAACTGGGCGTCGAGAACCTGTTCAACGAGGACTATTTCCCCGTCTTGAACCAAGCCGCGGCGCTGCCCTTCGCCTTCTCCAAGGGACCAGGACGTACGCTTTCGCTGACCTACGCGGTGAAGTGGTAACACGGGAGCGATCGGCGTGAGGTTGCGGTCGATCAAGGTCTGGTACCTGGTGCACAAGTGGACCAGCCTGGTCTGCACCGCCTTCCTGCTGTTGCTGTGCGTGACCGGGCTGCCGCTGATCTTTCACCACGAGATCGATCATGCGCTGGGCTACAGCGTGCACCCGCCGCCAGAACCGGAGGCGGCGGGGCCCGCCGACCTCGACGCGATCGTCGCCGACGCGGCCGGCCGGCGGCCGGAAGAGGCGGTGCAGTTCCTGGTGCGCGATCCGGAGGAACCGGCGCCGTGGTTCGTGCGCCTGGGCGCGCGGGTGGACTCGGCGGAGGCATCGTCCTTCCTGCAGTATGACGCGCGAGACGGGGCCTTCCTGGGCGCCTATCCCCTGAACCAAGGGGTGATGCACGTGATCTTCCGCCTGCACTACGACCTCTTCGCGGGGCTGGCGGGGACGCTCTTCCTTGGCGGGATGGGCGTGCTCTTCCTGGGCTCGCTGGTTTCCGGCGCGGTGCTCTACGGGCCCTACATGCGCAAGCTGCGCTTCGGCACGGTGCGTCGCGGCCGCTCGCCGCGGGTCAGGTGGCTGGACCTGCACAACCTGCTGGGCATCGTCACGCTGGTGTGGCTTCTCGTGGTGGGCGCGACGGGTGTGGTGAACACTTTGGCGATCCCCATCTTCGGGCACTGGCAGTCCACCCAACTCGCCGAGATGACCGCTGGCGTGGAAGACGCCAGACCGCCATCGGCCGCCCCGTCTCCGCCCAGGCAGCGTTGGCGGCGGCACGCGCCGCCGAGCCGGACAAGCAGCTCAGTTTCATGGCCTTCCCGGGCAACGATTTCGCCAGCCACCGCCACTTCGTGGCTTTCATGCAGGGAACCACGGCCTGGACGTCCAAGCTGCTGACCCCCGTCCTGGTCGAGGCCGAGGGCGCCGAGGTCGTGGCGACCCGCGCGCTGCCCTGGTACATGCAGGCGCTGTTGGTCTCTCAGCCGCTGCACTTCGGCGACTACGGCGGCCTGCCGCTGAAGATCCTCTGGGCGGCGCTGGACGTGCTGTCCATCGTGGTGCTGGCGAGCGGGCTCTATCTCTGGGTCAAGCGCCGTGGCCTGTCGTTCGAGCGCTGGCTGGCCACCTTGCAGCGCGAGCGCGCGGAGGCGGCGTTGTCGACCGAATCGCTGCGCGACGGCGGTTCGCCGACATGAGTGCGCGGACGATCCCCACCTGGACCGCGCCGAGCGCGCTGGGCCTCGTCACCGTCGTCGGCCTGCTCGCCGCCTTGTTTGATGATGGCATGGGCGACGTGCTGTCATGGATTGCGCTCGCCGCCCCGGTTGCCGTCGCGCTGTGGTACGGGGTGATGCCCGCGAAGGTGTCGGCGCGAAACCAGGGAGCCTGCCGGTCGCGCCGTCGACCTGCGAAGTCCCCGCCGTGCGACGCCTGGAGCGAGCCTTTCTGAAGAGTCTGCACGGGGCGCGCGTTCCGGACTTAATCCGGCGTGCACGCGGATGCGAAGACGGTGGACGGCACGGCCCAAGCAGTCCAGATGGTGCGGCCCTCGCGCGTCCGGATGCCGAGCCAAAGGCGCGGCGGTCGCTGGCAGGCGTCCTTGGGCACTGGCGCGCGAGCGGCAAAGCGGTGCGGCTGGCCGCGGACCGGCGCAACCCCGGGCGCGTCCAGGGTGCCGGGACGCCCCTCCGCGATGGCGACGCCGGCCGCATGGATCTCGCGGTAGCACCGGGGACAGAAGCGCACCTGGATCATGGCCGCCGCGCCGGGAGTCAGGGCCTCTCCATGCCCGATCTGGGCGCGGACGGAGCCAAGCGGGCGCATCGGGTGGACAACGGCGCCCATCGGCCGCGGTACAAGCGGCGAGCGCGCGGTGAACAGCCCGAGATAGAGGAAGACGCCGCAGGCCAGCAGGAGCGCCAGGTTCAGGTAGCGCCATCGCCCCATCGCACGTCCTCCGCTGGCCGTCCGGCCGACCGAGTCCCTCGGCGCGGCGCACCGGCGCGCCCGCGTGCCAGACGCCTGGCGTGAATCACCAGGCCGCTCACCGTGAGGAAAGACATGGCCAGTCCGAAGACGAACCAGACGAGCTGGCTGGCAAAGCCGCCGAAGGTCCCGAAGTGCAGCGGGTCCACCGCCTCGTGCAGGCGCGCCTTCCAGCCCAGCCGGCTTGCCCGCCGCACGTGGGTGACCGCCCCGGAATAGGGATCGACCGCCACCGCGGTGGCCCGTGGACGCACCAGCCAGGCGCCGTCATGGCCCTGGACCACGATCGCATCCCGCCCCCAGCCGGGCGGCTCCAGGCGCCGGACCCGTAGGCCCGGCACGGTGGTCCGAGCCGCCGCGATGGCCTCGGCCATGGGGATGGTGCCGGTGTCGCGCGCGGACCCCTCCCCCGCCGCGTCGGGAAGCGATGGGACGTCCAGATGGGCGCCGTAGGTGTCCACGCTCTCGTAGAGGTACCACAGGCCGGTCACGGCCATCAGCGCGAGAAACCAGATCGACCAAACCGCGCACAGCCGGTGACAGTCTCCCAGAAAGGTGCGCAGGTCGCGCCGGCGCGGCTTGCGCAGAAATCCCCGCCAGAAGCGCTTGTAGGCCAGCAGCCCGGACACCAGCGACACCACGATCAGAAAACCCAAAGCGGAGACGAAAGTGCGCCCGTACTTGGGCAGCAGGAGCCGCATGTGGATCTGGCGCAGCAAGGCCTGGGCGGAAAGCATGTCGGTGTCGACCACCCGCGCCGGGCGGTAGGGGTCGACGTAGATCCGGCGGTACTGCCGTTGCGGCGACACCGCGATGGCGCTTGCCGCCGAGCGGGGACCGCGCGGCGCCGTCACCTCCACGATCGCATGGTCCGGATAGACCTGGCGAATGGCGTCGTAAATTTGGGGCAGATCGGCCGGCGCGCCTTTCGGCGCCACACTCTGGTATGACCCGAACAGCCAGTCCCACTCGTGGCCGAACACGGCCAGGGTCCCAGTGATAACGACGAAAGTCATCACGAGCGACAGCTTGAGCCCCGCCAGGCCGTGAATCCACCAGGCCAAGCGCGCCAGCGTGCCCCCGCGCTTGCGCCGCGATGACCCGGTTCGCGTCGCCATTTCCGTCACTGGCTAGAACCTGAGGGAAACCCGCCCGACATAGGTCCTTGGCGCCCCCGGCAAGGCGAAATCCGGCCGGCTTGGACGCTCGTATTCCTCGTCGAACAGGTTTTCGATCTTGAACGACGCGCTGAGCCAGTCGTCGATCGCATAGCTGGCGCCGATGTCGACGCGAACGAAAGAGTCGAGCTCCTTGCCGCCGAGTGGCACGGCACCTTGCGGCAACGGCGTGTTGACCAGTTGCCGGACGGCGTTCAGGCGTTCGCCAGTGAAGATGGCGCCAGCATTGACCGAAAAGCCCGCAAGCGGCTGCTCCTGGAACTCGTAGTTGGCGAACAAGCTGGCCTCGTGTTCCGGGACGCCCGCGACATCGGAGGACTCTTCCAGGTTCGGCAGCTCGAGGATTTCCGCATCTGTGAAGGTATAGTTGGCCACGACCGAGAAGGCTTTGCTCACCTGCCCCTGCAAGCTGAATTCGACCCCCTGGCTTTCCTGATCGGTGGGCCGCGAGAAATTGCCGAACGCATCGGCCACGGGCACGTTGTCCAGCTCGATGTCGAAGACGGTCACCGTCGCTGACAGGTCGCCATCGAACAGATTGGCCCGGACACCGGCTTCAAAGCTTTCGCCTTCCTGCGGGGCAATGACCTCGCCCTGGGGCCCGTTTGCCGTGTTCACCTGGAACGACTGGGCGTAGCGAAAAAACACCGAACCCCAGGGGAAGGGCGAGACCACGACGCCCACGGTCGGCGAGAACTCCGTCTCGTCCGTCTCGTCGCTGGTTTCGCCGCTGTTGGTGATGAGCCGCGCGCGCTGGTCGACAAAATCCAATCGACCCCCCACCAGGATATTTACCGGCTCCCAGGGCGAGATCTGATCGAAGGCCACGAGCCCATAGTTGGTGACATCGTTGCGGTTATTGCTGATCTCCGTCGGCTCCGGGTCCGGCCTGTCGATCCGCCGGTCCGAAATGCTCACCAAGTTGGGCTGGGCGAACAGCGACGTCTGGGCAAAGTCCGTGTTGTCCTGGATCTCCCGGGCCTCGAACGAAAGAAGTATCTTGTGCCCGATCAACGCCGTCGTCACGTCGCCGGTCAATTCGGCGCGCCCGGTGAACACGTTGGTTTCGAAGTGCCGTTCGCGGCTGGCGCGCAGCACCGTATCGTTGGCGCGCAGGCCCAGCGGCGGAAGATCGATCGGCGAGATCGCGATCGGGTCCGTCGCCCGACCTTGCAGGCTGTTGTAGGTCCAGCTTCCGAACAGGCGCCCGGTCCAGGCCTCGGAGATGTCATAGGCCACCTCCAGTTGATTGCGGCCCGTTTCGGTTTCCACGTTGCCGTCGTCCGGATCGCCGAAAAACGCTTCTTCGCCGGCCAGGGGACCGCCGTTGGCATCGATCGGGACGCCTCGATCGAATTCCTCGGAATCGCGCAAATACTCGCCGCGATAGGCGAGTCGAAGACGCTCGTTCGGCGCGAAGGTTACCGCCGGGGCGACCACCTGGCGATCGCCGTCGACCTCGTCGCGGAAACTGTCGGAAGCCTCCAGGGCGCCGCTGAGCCGCAGGCGCACCTGCTGTTCCGCGCCCAGGGTGGTGTTGGCGTCGAATTCCTGACGATAGCGCTCGAAGCTCGACAGCACGCTGTCGCCGGTCACGAAAGTCTCTTCCCGCGGCCGCTTGGTGATCACGTTGACGATGCCGCCCGGCGAACCCTCGCCGTAGAGGGCGGCAACGGGGCCGCGCAGCACCTCAACCCGCTCCACTGTGGCGCTGTCCCGCTGGACCTGGACGTCTGCGTTCGCGCCGGCCGAGACCGAACCATCCTCGGCGAAGGTGGCGTTGAAGCCGCGCACCAGGAAATTGTCGCTGGTGTTGCCGAAGGAGTTCGTCTCCTGCACGCCAGCGGTATAGTCCAGTGTGTCCGCCACCCGGTCGGCGCCGGTGTCCTCGATGATCCCGCGCGGGATGACCTGTATGGCCGCGGGCGTGTCCTCTATCGCCAGGTCCAGCCGCGTGGCGGTGGTCGAGCGCTGCGCCTTGTAGCCGTCTACCGGCCCGTAAGGCGATTCCGCCGTACCTTCCACCGTGATGGGAGGCAATGTGGCCGGATCGCTTTGCCGCTCCTCGGCGACGGTGCGTTCCAGCACGACGGTATCGGGGTCGGTGAAGCGGTAGTCGAGACCGGTCCCCGCGAGCAGCCGCCGCAGCGCCGCCTCGGGCGTATAGGTCCCTTGAACCCCTGGTGTCCGCAACCCGGTGACCTTGGCACTGGTATAGGCGAGCTGAAGTCCGGTCTGCTCGGCAAACCGCCGCAGCGCCGCATCCAGGCGCTGCGGCGGGATGTCGAACGCCTGGTCTGCCTGCGCCTGGGCGATGCGGACACCCGCCGCATCTTGCAGCCACGGGGTCAACGAGTCGCTCGCAACGGCCATCGACGCGTGCAAGCCCAGCACAGCGGCTGTCAGGCCCGCGACGGCCCGCCGGTGCCTTGGACAATCCACTGGCCGTGGCGGCCAACCCCCCGTAACCGCAAGCATGGACATGCGTTCCCTCCGCATCCCTGGCGTCTCCCGACTTATATCGTCCTGCTGCGAACTCGTCGCGTTCGCATCCGTCTCACGAATGGGACGGGTGGGCACGACGGATGCCCCACCCGCGACGCCCGCTCCGGCAGCGATGGCGCCGCGATACCCGGGGGCTTCAGCGAAGGATGAGCAGGCGGCCGAAGATCCGCGTCACGGCAAGGCCGTGGGTTCTCGCGAGCGCGGTCACCGCGCTCGCCGCCCGGTTCACATCGAAGACGCCGCTCACCGGCTCAGCACCGGTGAGATCGGTGAGTATGAGGATGCGCCCCGGGAAATAGCGGTCGAGCTCGGCCACAGCTTCGGAAAGGGGCCGCTTATCGACGACGATGCGGCCGCGGCGCCAGGCCGTCACCGCGGCGACATCCACCTGTTGCACCCGATCGGGTGGCCTTCCCTCGCGATAACGGACCTGCCGGCCGGCGCCCAATTCGCGTCGCTCCGGCGCCGCCCCGGGCGCGTCGACGGCGACCCGGCCTTCCACCACCGTCACGGCGGCGGCACCCTCGCGTCGGCGCACGGCGAAGACGGTTCCCAGGGCTTTCGCCGTTCCCCGCAGGGCACCGACGTGAAACGGCCGGTCCGAAGCCGGACGCACCTGGAAGAGGACCTCGCCGCGCAGCAGCTCGACCCGCCGCGCATCGCCGGAATAGTCGACGGCGATGGCGCTGTCGGTGTTGAGGTGCGCCACGGAGCCGTCGGGCAGAGTCACCTTGGCCTGTTCCCCCTTGGCCGTGCGGTGGTCGGCGCGCAGGCGGGTGGCCCAGTCGCCGCCCAGCAGAACCGTCGCCAGCATCGCCGCTGCCGCCAGTGCGCCTATGCGAAGGGCGCGCCGCCAGCCCCGCCGGGGCGCGCCATCCCGCGTCAGGCCGTCGCCCCCGGCGGCCGCCAGCTCGCCTGTCGGCATGAAAAGGAAGTCGTCGCGCAGGGGCGCCACATCCTGCCAGAGCCGGCGTGCCGCCTCGAATTCCTCGCGGTGGCGCGGATCAGCGTCCAGCCACGCCCGAAGCGCCGCGACCTCGTCCGCCCCCATCTTCCCCGATGCCAGACGGACGACCCAGGTCCGGGCCGTCTCGGCGATGGTCTCTTCGGCTGCGTGGCGGCGGCACGTGCGGGTCATCGATGCGGTCGCTCATCCCGTTCCGTTGCTTGTCCCGGCGTCTGGCGGCTCGGCCAAGGCGGCGGCAACCTTCGGCTTGCTTATCCTACCCATGAGGACGAGTGAAGCGGGCGCGTGCCATACCCCGGACCCCGCGACCCGTTCGACGCAGGCCACGGCTTGGTGGCGGGCGCCTGAAGCGTCGTTGTCCGATCCCCAAAGCGCGCGCCGGGGCCATGCCTGTCAGGAGGAGTCGTCAGGCGGGGGCTCGTGTCCCCCGGCGTTGCCGCCCGCGCTGGACTGCGCCCGCGCCGCTGCCAGCGTGGCCATGACGCGCCGCATGTGGTTTTCCACCGTCGTCTGCGACACGCTCAGCTCGCGGGCGATCTCCCGCTGCGACTTGCCGTGGAAGCGGTTGAGGAAGAAGATGCGGCGACTGCGTTCTGGCAGCCCGGCCACCGCGCGGCGCAGACAGGCGACCTCCGCCTCAGCCAGCGCGTGGCGTTCCGGTGTCCGGCCCTCCGGCTCGCGCCACAGCAGGGCCGCGATTTCGTTCTCGATCTCGCCGCGTCGGCGCGCCTCCCGCTGATAATCCGTGGCCAGATTGGCGGCCATGCGGAAGAGGTATCCCTTGGGGTTCGTGACCGGAGGGGCCGCCGCGCCCTCCAGAAGCTTCACGTAAAGGTCGTGGGCCACGTCGGCGGCCGCCGCGACGCACTGCAGCCGTCGGGTCAGATAGCGTAGAAGCTCCTTTTCGTGCCGATGATAGACCTGCAGCAGGCTGGCCTGATCCATTGCCTCGGGTCCTGAAACCGTTCGCGCGAGTCCACCCACCTGTGCGTCGCCCGAAATCGCTAATGCAATTCATTCGCATTTGTAAAGGGTGCCGTCGCGCCCAGACGATGGACGTGGGTTAGGGGAGGAACGAGCGTCCGGCATGTGAACCGGCAATCGCCGACGGTTTCAGCTCGTCAAGCCGGTCCACACCAAATTCCGCGCCGCGCTGGCTTCCTGTCTTGCAGCCCCGGCGCCGCGCGAGGGTTTGACAAGGCCCGCCGCGTGGGCAAGAATAAAGATGCGACTGCGTTGCATTCGCATCTCCGGCCAGAGCAGCGGAAGCAGCGATGACCCCCAAACGCTTCACCGAAATACCGATGGTCGCGCCGGCGCCACGCCATGGCGGTGAATCTGCATTGAGGGGCCGCGCGGTGCAAGAGCCGCTGCGCGAAAACCCCCTCGACCTCGCCCGAGCGAGGCACGGACGTTGGGGCTTGCCCAATCGACCGCTTGGTCGCCGCGCGCGCTGCTCGCGCCGGCTCGGCCTGGGTCTGGCGCTGCTGGCCGCTCAAGCTGGTCTTGCCGCGGCCGGCGAGAGTTCGCCCACGGCCATGGCTGGCGCCGAGCATATCGCCCGGATGGCCGGCTGCTTCCAGGTGACCTACCGCTTCTTCGAGGATGGGGAGCACGATTATTTCAGCGAGGATTACGGTCTCGAAGATCCGATAACCTCGGTCAACGAAATCACCTCGCGCGGCCCGCGCTCGATCACGATCACGAACTATACGGTGGCCCCGGATGGTCGGCGCCGGCCGCACTGGCATCAGGTCTGGGTGTACCTCGCCGAGGACGACAAATGGCGGCAAACGATCTGGGGCCGGACCCCGTCCAGCGACAACCGCGAGTACCGCTTCACCTGCGAGGGTCGCTGGGAGCGAAACCGCTGGATCTGTGACGCCGGCAGCGCGCCCAAGCCGTTCCGCGACGATGGCGCGCCGTTCGGCTTTCTGCGCGAAGACTACGACGTCCTGGACCGGCACAACACGATCCTGGTGACGCCGGAAGGCTGGGTGATGAGCCAGCACAACCGCAAGCTGACGGACGCGGGCGACCTCGTCGCCCACGAGATCGGCTGGATTCTCTACGACAGACAGCCCGAGGCGGAATGCGCGGGGGAGTCCTCCTGACGACCTCGTGCCCGCCGGCATGGCGAAGGAGATCGCGGCGAACCTTCCGCGACAATGATCTTGTGGTTGCATTGGAAAGGAGTACCAAATGAAGGTTGTCTTGACTCGGATCCCGGCTGCCGCGCTGGCCTTGACGATGGCGGGCGCCGCGCTGCCCGCCGCGGCGGAGACGGTGGTCGTCGAGATGCGCAACCAGGGCAGCGACGGCACGCCAATGGTCTTCGAGCCCGCGGTTGTCGAGATCGACCCAGGCGACACCGTGCACTTCAAGGCCACGGATCTGGGCCACAATGTCGAGAGCCTCGACGGCATGACGCCAGACGAGGCCGTCTCCTTCAAAAGCGGCATCAACGAGGGCATCAAGGTGACGTTCGACGAGCCCGGCATCCATCCCTATCGCTGCCTGCCGCATTACGTGATGGGCATGGTCGGTGTCGTGAAAGTCGGCGACGGCGGTGACAACATGGACAAGATACGCGCCGGCCTCGGCGACGTGCCGCGTCTGGCCCGTAAGCGCTTCAAAACCTATCTCGATGCGATTGACTGACAATCGTCAATCGGCGTCGTTCCGTCATTGCGCAGGAGCCCGGCAAATCAGCATGCTGCGATGGGAATCGCCGTCGTGACTCCGTGTCAATCCACACGAACTTGCAACCGTCGGCGGAAATCGGTTGCTTTCAGCGAGCTGCGCAGGTCCAGGCCGTTTGACCGCCATCCGCGCGTCAGGACAAATCATTTGCGTTCGCGATCCCGGTCCGGCCAACTGAATCCGGCCGGTTGAATGCAGGGGGAGGCAGCGGCGTGCGCGGCGACGTCAGGCGGGAACTGGTCAGCCTGTACCGGGACTCGCGGCCAAGCCTGCAGCGCACGATCGAGCGCATCGTCGGCTGCCCCCACGCCGCTGATGAGCTCGTGCAGGAGAGTTTTCTGCGCTGCCTGGAGGTCGCGTCGGCCCGGCGGGTCGCGCAGCCCCGCGCCTTCTTGTTCCAGGTTGCCCGCAACCTCGCCATCGACGCGGTGCGTCGACGCCGCTTCCAGAGCGAGCTGGCGCCGGCTTTGCGCGCGCAAGCCCATACCTGGGGCGAGGCGGCCAGCGGCGACGCCGGCGAAATGCGCCAGGACTCCCGCCGCCGCGCCGAGGTCATGCTGCGGGCCCTGCGCCAACTGCCGGAGCGCGATCGGGCGATCTTCCTGCGCGCAAAGCTGGATGGTTGGCCGCAGGCCGAGATCGCCCGGCACTACGGCGTGTCGCTGTCCACGGTGGAAAAGACGCTGCGCCGCGTGACCGCGGCGTGCCGTGCGGCCCTTGGCGAGGACGCGCCACCGTGAGCGGCCGGCTCGCGATGCGGTTGCGGGCCTCGCCAATCGTCTTTTAGACGGAGCGACGCCATCCAAGCTGGAGCCTGACATGGCCGAGCGGCCACCCCGCACGACGCCCGATTCCCCAAGCCCGGAGGCGGAGACCGGGACCGAGGCCGAATCCACGGACCCGGAAGATCCCCGGATCGAGGATGCAGCCGTCGCCTGGTACTTTCGCCTGCGCGAGCCGGAGGCGGACGCCGCCGATCGCCAAGCTTTCGGCGCGTGGCTGGCCGGCGATCCGCGCCGCCGCGCCGCCTACGATCGCTTTCGCCGGACCTGGGAGGATCCGGCGCTTACGGAGGCCGCGGCGAGATTGTCGGCCGAGTCCCTCGCCCCGGCGCGCTTCCCGCGACGCGGGCGGCGGATGGTGGCCGCGATCGCCGCCGTCCTGCTCCTGGCGCTCGCCGCCGGGCTCTGGCTGCGGCTGGAGCCGGTCACGATGCTGCGCGCGGATCTGCGCTCGGGCACCGGCGAGCTGCGCGCGGCAACTCTTCCCGATGGCAGTCGTGTGACCCTGGATGCGGGCACCGCCCTGGAACTTGCGTTCACCGAGAACCAACGCCGGGTGCGGCTGCTGCGCGGCGCGGCGGTGTTCGCCGTGGAATCCGACCCGGCGCGGCCCGCCTTCACCGTGGCGCTGCGCCACGGCCGGGTGGAGGTGACCGGCACCCGCTTCCTGGTGCGTCGTCTCGACGACGGGGACCGGGTCGGCGTGCTGGAAGGCCGGGTGGCGGTGCATGCGCCCGGGCCCGCCGCCGCCCCGCTTCGCCTGTCCCGCGGCGAGGGTGCCCTGGCCGGCCCCGATGGTGCTCAGCGCGAAGCGTTCGCAGCCCGATCGGCGCTGGCATGGACCCGCGGCCGTCTGGTGGCCGAGGGGATGGCGCTGGCGGAGCTGCTGGAGCGGCTGGGGCGCCACACCGGCCAGCGCTATCTCGTGCTGGATGGCGCCGTCGCGCGTCTGGAGGTCACCGGCACTTACGACCTGACCCGCCCGGACAAGGCGACCGCGGCGCTTTCCGCGACCCTGCCCGTGACGCTGCAGCCGCTGCCGTTTGGCGTGACCCTGGTTTACTGAGCGGCTTCTCCCCCCCCAACCCGCGCCGTTTTACGGGTTTTCGCCGCCCGTTCGTCTCCGTTGGTGCGAATGCGATGCAATCGCGTACGGACCAAGGGCAGAGGCAGGGGGAGCCGATGATGATCACGATCCGAGGGAGCCGGACGGCGTGCGCGGCGGCCTGCGCCGTCCTGCTTGTCGCCGCGACGCCGGGGGCCGCCGGCCAGACGGCACGGCAGCAGGCGCAGGCGGCCGCACCCGACATCGAGTTCGCGATCCCGGCGCAGCCGCTGGGCGCCGCGCTCAACGCCTTCGCCGCGCAGAGCGGTCTGCAGGTAAGCGTGGCGACCGACCGCTTGGCCGGCCAGGTCAGCCCCGGCGTGCGCGGCACCTATACGCCCCGACAGGCGCTGCGACGGCTGTTGCAGGGCACCGGCTTCGCTGCCCGTTTCGTCGACGACGGCACGGTCACCCTGGTGGGGGCGGAGAGCGAGGGTAGCCAGGGGCCGCTGCGCCTCGGCCCGATCACCGTGGAAGCGGCACAACAAACCGGATACCGAGCCGAGGTGCCGGCCTCGCGCCGTCTGGGCGCTCCGCTTGAGGACATTCCCCAGGGAGTCAGCGTGATCCCGGACGCGGTGCTGGAGGATCAGCGTCCGGACGACGTGAACGACGCCCTTCTGAACAACTCAAGTGTCCAGCCCGGCGACGGCTTTTTCGCTCGACCGGTGGTGCGCGGCTTCGTGGCCAGCCAGCTTACCGAGGGCGTGGCCCAGCCGATCGTCAACAACAACAGCCGCTTCAACGAAACGGCCAACCTGGAGCGGGTGGAGATTCTGAAGGGGCCAGCCTCGGTGCTCTACGGCAGCCTGCGCCCGGGCGGCACCGTCAACCGCATCGTCAAGAAACCGCGGGCCGAGCCCTTCGCCGCCGTGGACGTCGCCGCTGCCACCGGCGCGGAGGACCAGGCGTTGGTCGAGGGGACGGCGGACGTGACCGGCGCCCTCGACGCCGAGGGACGGTGGCAGGGCCGGCTCGTCGCCTTGGCTCGGCACCGCGACAGCTTCCGCGACTTCATCGAGACCGACCGCTTTTTCGTCCAGCCGTCGCTGCGCTTCGAGCCGGGACCCGACACCACGATCACGCTGCGTCCCTTCTACGAGCGCGAGGAGGGCTTCCTGGACCGCGGCCTGCCGACCCTGGCCAGCGGCCAGATCGCGCCGGTGGACTTCACCACGAACCTGCAGGAGCCGAGCGACAGCATTGTCTTCGAGAACAGCGGGGTCCGCGCGGTTCTGGAGCAGCGTCTCGGATCCGCGCTGAGCCTGGGCGCGCAGGTCTTCTACGAGCGCCACGAGGAGGACCGCCAGTCGACGGACTTCTTCGGCGACGTGGCCGAGGACGGGCGCACCCAGCCGCGAACCTTCATCGACCAGTTCAGCACCCGCGAGATCTATGGTATCCAGAGCGACCTTGGTCTGCGGGCGTCGACCGGCCCGGTGCGCCACGAGGTGCGGGTCGGGCTGGACTACCGGGTCGACGAAGCGGAGAACGATGCCCGCCTGGCCTTCGCGCCGGCGATCGACATCTTCGATCCGCAATTCGGCCAACCACTCTCCGGCGATTTCATTCCAGACTTTCGCGGCCGGACCATCGACTCGTTCGGTGCGTTCGTGCAGGAGCGGGCCTATCTGCTGGACGATCGCGTCGTTCTGGTGGGTGGGGCGCGCTACGACCGCGCCGACCTGGAGTCCGACGGCGATGGTCCCTTCGCGCCGCCGGACCTCTCCTTCGTGCAGGACGAGATCTCGCCGCGCGGCGGCGTCGTGGTGAAGCCGCTGCCCCGACTGTCGCTCTATGGCAGCTATTCCGAGTCCTTCGAAGCGACCGACCCCAACGCCGGGCTGCTCAATCCGGGCGAATTCACCGAGCCGGAGCTGGGCACACAGTGGGAGGCCGGCGCACGCGTGCAGGTGGTCCCCGACCGGCTCTCAGCCACGTTGGCGGTGTTCAAGATCACCAAGGAGAACGTGCAGACCGCCGACCCCGACGATCCGAACCGCACCGTGCAGATCGGCGAGCAGGAAAGCCGCGGCATCGAGCTGGAGATCGCGGGCGAGCCCCTGCCGGGCCTGGAGCTGCTGGCCTCCGGCACCTACAACGAGACCGAGATCACGGAGGACACCATGGGTCGCGAGGGCAACCAGCTCGCCAACGTGCCGGAGTGGGCCGGGAGCCTGGCCGCGCAGTACCGGTTCGCCGACAGCGGCCGACTGTCCGGCCTCAGCTTCGGCGGCGCGATTTTCGTGCGCGGCGACCGCTTTGCCGACATCGACAACGATACGCCGCTCGACTCCTATACGCGCGTGGACGCCAACTTGACCTATCGGTGGAGTTCCTTCGTCGCCTCGCTCAACGTGCGGAACCTGCTCGACGAGGACTACATCCAGACGGACACCATTCCCGGACCGCCGCTGACGGCGGAGGCGCGCCTTGGCGTGCGGTTCTGAGGGACAGGCGCGGCCGGTGCCGGCGGAGGGGCGGCGGCGATGACGCGCGGGCCGTGGCTCCGGGTGCATCTCTATATCGGCTTGGTGGCCGGGCTGCTGCTGGCCTTCGCCGGCCTGACCGGAAGCCTGCTGGTGTTCGACCATGCAATCGACGAGTGGCTGAACCGCGAGCTGCTGGTGGCGCCGCACGACCCGGAGACGCGCGTTTCCGCCCAGGCGGCGGTGGCGGCCGCCGCCGGCACGGGACATGCACCAGTCCTGCTGAACTTCCCGCGCAAAGCCGACCGGGCCTTCATCGTCGAGGCGCGCGGCGCGAACGGCTCGCCGTGGGCGGGCCAGCGCCTGCAGATCCCGGTCGATCCGCGGGACGGAACCGTGCTGGGCGTGCGGCCGGCCGAGACGCACTTGATGGCCGTGATCTACCGCCTGCACCACACCCTGCTGCTCGCCCGGAACGGCGAGGTGGCGATGGGTATCGCCGGACTGTTTGTCGTGATTTCGCTGGGCAGCGGCGTCTACCTCTGGTGGCCGGGGCGGGGCAAACTGGGACGCGCGCTGGTGGTCAAGCGCGGTGCTGCGCCGGTGCGGGTGATCTTCGACCTGCACCGGACCTTCGGGATCTACTCGATGGCGGTGCTGCTGGCGGTGGTGCTGACCGGCATCTACCTGGTGTTCCCCGACTATGTGCGGCCGTTGGTGGCGCAGGTGTCGCCGCTGAGCGAGGTGCCCACCGGCGTGCGATCGGCTCCGCCCGGTCCCGGCGCGGCGCCGATCGGCTTGGATGCGGCATTGGCCGCCGCGCGCCGGGTGTTTCCCGAAGGCGAGGTCAAGTTCGTCCTGCTGCCGCGCGATGACGCCGGGGTTTACCGCATCGCCGTGCGCCAGCCGGGGGAAGTGCGGCGCAGCGGCGCGCTCAGCGGCGTCGCCGTGGCGCCGGGCAGCGGCAAGGTGCTGGCGGTCATCGATTCCCGCGACGCCACCGCGGGGGACGTCTTTCTCAACTGGCTGTTTCCGATACACAACGGCGAGGCCTTCGGCCTGGCCGGGCGCTGGATCGTCTTTGTCGTCGGGCTTGTCCCCAGCGTCCTCTACACGACGGGCTTTGTGCTGTGGCGTCTCCGACGGGCGGCGCGGCGACACCGCGTTGCCCGGCTTCGAGCCGCGGAGACGCGTGCCGGCGGCCGCGCGGGATCGCGGACACGTATTCAATGATACGGTGAGTGCGTCCCGCATTGGCCTAGACGACATGTCTGTCAGCGGGGGCGGGCGGCCCGCCTCCAGGTGTGCTGAGATACGTGGGTTGCACCGCCGAGTGCCAAGCCACAAGCACACAGAAACCGCATCATAGACGATTATAACGTCTACGTCGGGCTGGACATCCACAAAGATCAGGGTGAAATCATCAATCGTTAACCGGCGAGGACGGCTTCGCGGAAGGTTGGGCTCATGGCGGCTTTGAGGCGCTTTCGCTTGAGGGAGAGTTTGGTTGGTTCGCGCCGGAGCATGTTGAGGACAGCGCGTCGGATCATGGCGAGGTTGTGCGCGGCGTGATCCTTGCGGGTCCGGCATTCGTCCTCGCGGAACGCCACGTCGAGGGACCAGTGGAGATTGTTTTCGACGCTCCAGTGGCCACGTACGGCGGCGGCCAGACGGATAGGGTCAGGCGGCAGGGAGGAGATGTAGGGCCGCGTTTCGGTCGTGGTCTGCCCGGTTATTTTGTTCGTGCTGTGTTTGGTAACGGCGGCGATACTCGCTAGGCCCGCCCATTCGGGGTGGCGCCCCACGGCGCCCGCAACATGGCCCTGGTGCGCCGCTTCGCCTTCAACCTGCTGCGCCGCGGCAAGGGCAAAAACTCCCTCAAAACCGCCCGCAAAATCGCCGGTTGGAACTCGCAATTCCTCTACCACATCCTCTCCGCAGCCGCGCGTTAACCTGGACTCGTTGCCGTGACGACAGGGAAAGCCGCATCGCAACGGTGGCGAATTTCAGGTAGAATGTCATGGCGGAACCCGTTTTCGATACACAGCAGGCCGTGAAACGCCTTCGCGACGAAGCAGGCTTTGAGCAGAAAGCCGCCGAGGCGATGGTCGAGGTGCTGGCCAACGCGCTCGCCTCGGTCGCGACGAAGCGTGACCTGCAGGACCTGCGCGACGAGATGAAGCGCGACAACGCCCAACTCCGCAGCGATGTGGCCGCCATGATCGCGCAGTCCCAGGCACAGTCGCTGCGCACTCTGGTGGCCGCCATCGTTGGGTCGATGACCGGGCTGACCGCCATCTTCGCGCTGATCGACAAGCTGTTCTGAACCGTCGCCCGACCGTCTTGCGCCGCTTGCGTGTGGCGCGCCGGCCGCTATAGTCCCGGCGCCATGGATGCCCGGACGTCCCCGCCCGAAACCGCGCCCAGCCTGCTGGCCGACGACGAGCCGGCGGCGTTCGAGCCGTACAACACTGCCGGCCAGGCGGACGTGCTGCTCCTCTGCGACCACGCGCGCAACTTCATTCCGCGCGCGCTGGACCGCCTGGGGCTGCCGCCGGAGGCGCTGGAGCGCCATATCGCCTACGACATCGGCATCCTGCCGGTGACCCGCATGCTGGCCGACGCGCTGGACGCGCCGGCGGTGCTGTCGCACTTCTCCCGCCTGATCGTCGATCCGAACCGCCAGCTCGACGACCCGACGCTGATTCCGGAGGTCTCCGACGGCACCATCGTGCCGGGCAATCGGGGCCTCACGAGCGAGGACGTCGAGGCGCGTCTGGCCACCTTTTTCTGGCCCTACCACCACGCCGTGGCGCGGCAGGTGGAGGCGATGCAGGCGCGCGGCCGCGCCCCGGTGGTGATCTCGATGCATTCCTTCACGCCGGTGATGCGCGGGCGCGAGCGGCCCTGGGAGGTGGGGGTGCTCTGGGACCGCGACACCCGCCTGCCGCCGGTGACGATGGACGCCCTGCGGCGGCGCGGCCACACCGTGGGCGACAACGAGCCCTACTCGGCGCGCGGCCAGCACGGCTATTCCCAGCACGTGCACGCCGACCGTCTGGGCCTTGCCAACGTGCTGATCGAGCTGCGCCAGGACCTGATCGACACCCGGCGCGGCCAGGCCCGCTGGGCCGCGGAGCTGGCGGCGGTGTTCGGCGAGCTGCTGCGCGACCCGGACCTCTACCACGCCCACCTGCGCTGATCGCGCGGCTTGGCAATTCCACCCGCTCCAGGGCAAACTCGCTCACAGGCTCAATCGCTTGGGAAAGGTCGCGCATGTCCGTATCCAGGCCGTCGTTCTCCATCGGCGTGGAGGAGGAGTATCTCCTGGTCGAGCGCGACTCCCGCGACCTCGTCACCGACGCGCCGGAGGGGCTGATGGCCGCCTGCGAGGCGCGCATGCAGGGCCGCGTCAGCCCGGAGTTCCTGCGCAGCCAGATCGAGGTCGGCACCCGCGTCTGTACCACCATTCAGGACGCGCGCCAGGAACTCGCGGAGCTGCGCGGCCACGTGGCGGCGGTGGCCGGCGAGCACGACCTGGCGCCGATCGCCGCTTCGACCCATCCCTTCGCCCACTGGACGAGCCAGAAGCACACCGACAAGGAGCGCTACAACGTCCTGGCGCGCGACATGCAGGCCCTGGCGCGGCGCCTGGTGATCTGCGCCATGCACGTCCACGTCGGCATCGAGGACGACGAGCTGCGCATGGACCTGATGGGGCAGGCGGCCTACTTCCTGCCGCACCTGCTGGCGCTGTCGACCTCCTCGCCGTTCTGGCGCGGCGAGATCACCGGGCTGAAGTCCTACCGCCTGGCGGTGTTCGACGAGCTGCCGCGCACCGGCCTGCCGGAGAACTTCGAGTCCTGGGGCGAATACCAGCGGCACCTGAACGTCATGATCGCCGCCGGGCTGATCGAGGACGGCACCAAGATCTGGTGGGACATCCGGCCCTCGGCCCGCTTCCCGACGCTGGAGCTGCGGATCACCGACATCTGCACGCGCCTGGAGGACGGCATCGCCATCGCCGCCATGTTCGTGTGCATCCTGCGCCTGCTCTATCGCCTCAAGCGCAACAACCAGCGCTGGCGCCGCTACGCCAACATGCTGGTGCAGGAGAACCGCTGGCGCGCCCAGCGCTACGGCTTCGACGAGGGGCTGGTCGACTTCGGGCGCGGCGAGATGCTGCCCTACGCCGAGCTGCTGGAGGAACTGCTGGACTACATCCGCCCGGAGGCGGAGGAAGCCGGCTGCCTGGCCGAGGTGCTGCACGCCCGCACCATCCTGCATCGCGGCACCTCGGCCCACCGGCAGATCGAGGCCTACAATGCCGCCCGCCGGGACGGCGCCGACCACGACGAAGCGCTGCGGCGCGTGGTGGACCACCTGATCCACGAGACCGTGGCGGACCTGTAGGGGACATGGAGGGCCGGCTTCAGCCTGCCGGGACGCGGCTGCCGAAGCGGTGACGGCACGCTAGAGCGTGTCCACGGCCAGTGTGGCTTGGAGAACTGCATCCATGCCGAACCGCCGACTGATCGTGCTGCTCGGACTCCTGGTGCTCGCCGCCGCGGGGTTGCTGGCGCTGGCCGCGCTGTACGTCGCCACTGCCTTCGACCCGGCGGCGCGGCCCGGGGTGGCGGAGGTCGTGCTGGTGGCGGCGGTCCTGGCGGGCGGCGGCGCGCTGGCGTTCGCGGGAGTCCTGCTGCGCCAGCACTTCCGGCGGCTGGAGCGGCTGCGCGGCGCCATGCTGACGCTGGCCGGCAACCCCGGCGCGGTGCCGCCGCGCCACGACGCCGAGGAGGACGCCCGCGAGCTGCGCCGGCTCTGGGCCGCGCTGGGGGAGCTGGCCGGCCGCCAGGCGCAGGCGCGGGCGCTGCCGGACACGCGGCTGGAGGCGGTCCTCGCGGCGATCGCGGAGGGCATCGTCGTCGTCACGGAAAGCGGCCGGGTCAGCCTGGTCAACTTCCCGGCCAAGCAGCTTCTGGGTGCGGAGCAGGTGCGGGTGGGCACCTCGGTCTTCGCGGCGCTGGCACGCGAGCCCGTCCTGGCGGCGATGCGCGAGTCGGCGCGGCGCGAAGGCCCGGTCGAGGCGACGCTGCGCCGGCTCGACGCCACCGAATTGCACGCCCGGGTCGCCGCCCTGCCCGAGCACGGCGGCGCGGTGCTGTCCTTCGCCGCCGGCGAGGTGGCCGAGCACCGCGCCGAGCTGGAGCACGCCCTGGACCTGCACGACACGCCGCCGCCGCCCGAGCCGGTCACCGAGGACATCCCGCTGGAGCGTCTGCCGGCCCTGGTGCTGGACAGCGAGACCACCGGCCTGGACGCCGCCGAGGCGCGCGTCGTGGCGCTGGGGGCGGTGCGGCTGCACGGCGGGCGGATCTATCCCGGCGTCAACCTGGACCGCCTGGTCCGCCCGGAGGTGTCGATCCCCGCCACCGCCACGGCGGTGCACGGCATCACCGACGCCATGGTCGCCGACGCGACGCGCTTTCCCGAGGCCTTCGAGGATTTGCGGGCAATGGCCGAGGGGCTCGTGATCGTCGGCCACAACATCGGCTTCGACCTCGCCGTGCTGGGCCACGAGTGCGCCCGCCACGGCCTGTCCTGGCAGCCGCCGGCCAGCCTGGACACCTTTCTCCTGGCCGGCGCCCTGCTGCCCGAGCGCGAGGACCTGCGCCTGGAATCCCTGGCCCAGGCCTTCGGCGTCGAGGTCGAGGGGCGGCACACGGCGCTGGGCGACTGCCTGGTGGCCGCGCGGGTGTTCCAGCGCATGCTGCCGCTGCTGCACGACCGCGGCGTCGTCACCCTTGGCGCCGCGCAGCGCCTGGCCGCCGGCCGCAAGGACCTGGTGAAGGAGCAGCGGGCCTCGGGGTGGTGAGGCCGCCCCGTCTCCGTTGTTTCAGTCCTCGATCTCCGGCCGGCGCCGCCAACCGCCGTTCCGGTGCAGCCAGACGGCGGAATGCACGCTCTCCACCCCGGCGCCGATCAGGGCGACCACCAGACGCTGCAGATAGGCGATGACCGTCAGGATCATGGCATCCGGGCGCGCCAGCCCGTAGCTCATGTACAGGGCGACCGCCGCCACCTCGCCGAAGCTGACGCCGACCAGGTTGACCGGCACGAGCTGCAGGAGAAGCGTCCCGGAGAGCGTGACCAGGACCTCGCCGAGCGTGAGCGGAATGTCCAGGGCCCGTCCCGCCAGCCAGACACCGCTTGCCACCAGCAGATAGGCCACGGCCGACGAGGCGATCGCCGGCAGCAGGTGCCATAAAGCCGGCCACCTGACGTGCGCCGCGACGGCGAGCGCCAGAAAGCCGGCAACCGTCGCCGCGCTGAGGCCGCCCCACAGCCAGGCGGGCGCGTCCAGCCAACTCAGCCGCGTGCCATCGCTGAACTGGATGAAGGGCAAGGCGATCAGCAGCAGGACGGCCAGGCCGATGCCGCCCGTCAGCCGCTCCAGGCTCGCCACGCCCAGCAGTCGCCGCGGGTTCGACTCCCCCGCCGCCGCGGCGATCTTGGCCACCTTGACCAGGTCGTAGCCCACGCCGGCGGGCAGAAAGAAATAGTAGAACAGGGTCACCGCATGAATGCGGGCGAGGCTCGGCCATGCGACGCGCAGGGCGAAGAGCCTGACCACATGATCCAGGCGCCAGACCAGGCTGGCGTAGCCCAACAGGCCGAGCGCGAGCGCCCCCACGATGGCGAGGCTCTGCGCCGCCAGGCGTTCGAACGGCAGCTCCGTGGCGAGGAGCCAGGCCAGCACGACGACGCCGATGGGCGCGGCGACGAACTGAACCCAGACGAGATGCCGGCGAATGCGCTCGCCCTGGATGACCGAGGCAAGATGCGATAGTCGCAGCGGCTCCCCCTCGCCTTGTATCCGGGGCGGTGTGTCAGGAGCAGTCCGGGTTCCGGACCGCGCCGGACGGCATGACGGTCTTGCAGAATATCGTGTCCGCCATCATGGCGCCCGACATTTCCGCACCGGTCAGGTTGGCCTCGGTGAGATTGGTGTCGCGCAGACTCGCGCCCGTCAATACGCTTTCGCGCAGGTCGGCGCGGGTCAGGTCGGCCTCGCCGAAATCGACGCCCGCAAGGTCGGCATTCCGAAAGACGGCGTTCTTCAGGCTGGCCCCGTCGAAGGTCGCCGCCGCGAGGTTCGAGCCCGTGACGTCGATGCCGTTCAGTTTTTCGTTCTCCAGCAGCGCGCCGGCGAGATCGCAGTTTCGGCAGGTACCGGACTTCAGCAGCTTGTCGACATCGGCGCTCCGGAACGCCGGCGCGGGCTGGGCCGCACAGCAGATCATGAAGGCGACGCAGCTCACCATCGCGGCGCGAGCCATCGCTGACTCCTGGAAAGGTTGTGGATTTCCGAATGAGAGGAAGGGGGAGCCGGACCCGTGGGTCCTCGGCTCCCGGATGCTTGTCACGCGAACGCTGGGGCTGTCCCTCAGCTTGGTTCCAAGAGCTCGTCGCAGTGATCGATGACCTCGTCACGGTAGTCATACTTGCCTGCCTTGTCCGTGAGGACCGGCGCGAACTTTTTGGCAAGTTGTTGGCGCTCTTCGTTGTCCCAGCCTTCAAGCGCCGCCATCTTGTTGCCGTCGCGCTTCCAGGCCTGCGCCGCGCTCCTTTCGCAAACTTGTGCCAGAACATCTACCTTGGCCGACTGAACCTTCTGGTCAAGCGTGCCCGCGGTGACGACCCAATCCGCGCTGAAACCGACGATGGTGATGGCGATCGCGCCAATGACCGCGCCGCCCGCGTAGGGCTTAAGCGCGTTCAGTCGGTCTTTGATATCCATCGAATTTCTCCCTGCTCCATTTATGTCACAGGTCATGATAATTCCGGGCTAACATTGTCATTAATGTGACATTATCTTGTTTTTCGTTTGATCAACATGAGCATTCCCATTTTGGGAATTCCTTGGTAATTCTGGAATGGATGGAACTTGTGTTGTGGCATGGGCCGGTTCAGGTTCTCTTCCATTTCCATTAAACCTGTTCGATATCATCATAGGGGCACGCTGCGGCCTCGATCGCGGAAAAGCCGGTCCGCGCAATGGACGACCTGGGGTTTCGCGACTGGCCGATCCGCCCCTGGCCGGGGCGCCGCGCATCCGGGCCAGATCGTGGTCCGGATTTGCAATGAAAAGGTGATAAATCCGCAACAGGACGGTAAAGTAGCCAATGATACCAGCTTCGCCGTCAGGCGGCATCATCGCCACGAACCTCAGGGGAGGATACATGTTTCGTCGGATTTTCCTGACCTT